>NZ_JAVDVA010000007.1:0-386856 GCF_031456635.1 Streptomyces sp. 3330 | reverse complement strand
CCCGTCTCCTGCCCTCCCGTTCCCGCCCCCGCCCCGTCTCCTGCCCTCCCGTTCCCGCCCCCGCCCCGTCTCCTGCCCTCCCGTTCCCGCCCCCGTGCTCGAGCCTCGCTCGACTGCCGGGGCGGGGATCGGCATCGCTACGCCCTGAGGCCTGCCGGGGGCCGGTAGTCGGCACCCAGCCCCATGCGGGTCACGCTCTCGTGCATCAGCAGCTCGAACATCGGCTCCTGGTCGGTGATCAGCGGGGTGAGGTGCTCGAACACCTCCAGCGCCACCTGTCCGTACAGCGTGCGCCAGCACGAGAGCATGACGATCAGCGCCCCGAGCGGCATGTCGACGCCGGTGGCGGCGCGGTAGTCGGCGATCTGGCGGCGCATCGACGGGGCGAGGTCCTCGTCGGCCAGGACGGGGTAGGGGCGGGCCGCCCACAGCCGCATGTGCTCGGCGCCCCAGAGAGCGGCGAGGTCGCGGACCCACTCGGCGGTCACGTCGGTGTGGGTCACACCGGCGGCCACCGTGGGTGTGCCGAAGAGGAGACGGAACTCCTGGCGATGCGCCAGCGCCCAGCGGCGGAACACCCGGGCCGGGGCGATCAGCCGGGCCGCGAAGTCCGTCTCGCACTCGCCCTCGATGGCCGCCCGCAACCGGTCCGTGAGCTCCGCGACGATGTCCCGGGACGTGCACCGCACGATGTCCCCGAGATCGTCGAAGTGCCGGTACAGGGCGGCCGGGGTCACCCCGACCCGGCGCGCGATCTCGGCGAGCGTCAACGCCTCCACACCCTGCCGGGTGATGACCTCCCGCGCCGCCGCGCGGACGTCCCGCGACATCTGCCGGCGCAGCCGTTCGCGACGGGTGGGAGCGGGTCCTGCGCCGTCGTCCTCCTCGGAGCGCTCGCGCAGCACGACGAACACGTTGACGGTCCTCACATCGCCACCGCCGCTGATGTACTGCGTGCCACCGTGATGCGCCGCGTTGCTCTGTCCCGGCATCGCGGCCGTCGTCGAGGGGCTCTCGTGCCCCGCCTCACCGTTCACCGTCGACCCCGGCTTTCCCGGCCGACGTTGAGGTCCCCGCTCAAGGTGATGTGCTGCGTCCCGCCGTCGCGAGCGACGTTGTGCTGCACGGAGATCCCCGCGGTACGGCTGCCGGTGCCCGTGCCGGTGCGGGTACGGGTGGCGGTGCGGGTACTGCAACTGGTACGGATGCCGGTGTCGGTGCTGGACCGGGTCAGGGCCCGGCGACCGGGCTCCCCCTCCGCCGTGCGGGCCCCCGCGACCTCCGGGACCACATGACCGAGTCGACCTGCCCCGCCCCGCACAACCTCGCCGGGCTCCGTCCCGCCCGGCTCCGTCCCGGTCGGCCCGGACTCGCTCGGCTCGCAGTCGTACGGCCCGGACTCACTCGGTTCGGACCCACCCCGGGCCGCCGCTGCCAGCCCCGCTTCGATCCCTGCTGGCTCGACCGTCCCGCCTTGGACCCGCGCCACTGCGGCCAACTGCCAGGGCGGTGTCCCCCGGCCGCGCAGACCCGTGAACCGCAGCCGTACAGAGCGCCAGATGTCCGTCGCCACGGCCCCGGCCATCGCCGTTCCGCCGGCTGCAGCCAGCCCCCACAACGCTTCCCAGAGCACCGCGCCTCCTTTCGCCCCGCGACACCGCGTGTGCCGCTGACCGAGAAACGTCCACGGGCCTCACCGAGTAACGGCCCGTTACTTTGCTCCTGGCGGTTGCTCGATGCGTGAGGACGTGCGCACCGGCTCGGCGTACGCCGGCTTGGCGGGGGCGCGCGACCGGCGTTCCCACGCGGACAGCCGACCGTGGCTACGCGGCGCCGCCCCAGCCAGGGCGAGAGATCGCTGATGAGGCGGCGAGGCGGCGAGGTAGCGGGGCGGCGAGGTAGCGGGGCAGCGGGGCGGCGAGGTGACGTGGTGCTCACGCTGGGCGAGCGGTCGAGGGCCGGGTGGGCGGCTGCCGGCGGCTACGCCCCGGGGCCGGCCAGCCGGCCGGCGGGCAGGGTGGCTCGGTCGCCGGCGGCAACCGGGATGACTGCGCCCGGAGCCCATCCGTCCGCGCCCCCCCCCGCAGCCCGGCCTCCCGCAGCCCGGCCTCCCGCAGGCCGGCATCGGCCCGCTCACACCCGCCCGCCCCCTGGTGTGCGCCGGGCTTAACTCCTGGCGGCCGGTCCGGGAGACACCTGTGTAATGCACGGTTCGTACCGTCACAGAGGCTTGCAGAGGCTCTCACCAGGCCGATCGTCAGAAGGAAGGGGGCGCCCGTGGCCGCGTTGGACCCACGGACCGACAGCACGAGCACGACGAAGGTGCGCACGGTCTGCTCGTACTGCGGTGTGGGCTGCGGCATGCTCCTCGACATCGGCCGCGGACCGGACGGGCGGCGTACGGTCCTGAAGGCGTCCGGCGACAAGCAGCACCCGGCGAACTTCGGCCGGCTGTGCACGAAGGGCGCGACCACCGCCGACATGCTCGCCGCGCCGGGCCGGCTGACCGGCGCGCTGGTCCGCCCGGACCGCGGCGCGGAACCTGAGCCCGCCCCCGTGGACGCCGCCGTCGCCGAGACGGCACGGCGGCTGCGCGCGATCGTCGACGAACACGGCCCCGACGCGGTCGCTCTCTACGTGTCCGGCCAGATGAGCCTGGAAGCGCAGTACCTCGCCAACAAGCTGGCCAAGGGCTATCTCCGCACCAACCAGATCGAGTCGAACTCCCGCCTGTGCATGGCGAGCGCCGGAACCGGTTACAAGCTGTCTCTCGGCGCCGACGGCCCGCCCGGCTCGTACGAGGACCTCGACAAGGCGGACGTCTTCCTCGTCATCGGGTCCAACATGGCCGACTGCCACCCGATCCTGTTCCTCCGGATGATGGACCGGGTGAAGGCGGGCGCCAAGCTGATCGTCGTCGATCCGCGCCGCACCGCCACCGCCGCGAAGGCCGACCTGTTCCTCCAGGTCGCGCCGGGCACCGACCTCGCCCTGCTCAACGGCCTGCTCCGCCTCCTGCACGACAACGGCCACACCGACCCCGAGTTCGTCACCGCGTACACCGAGGGCTGGGAGGCCATGCCGGACTTCCTCGCCGACTACGCGCCGGAGACGGTCGCGGAGATCACCGGCGTACCGGAGGACGACCTGCGCGCGGCGGCCCGGCTGATCGGCGAGGCGGGGGAGTGGACCAGCTGCTGGACCATGGGCCTCAACCAGTCCACGCACGGCACCTGGAACACCAACGCGCTCATCAACCTGCACCTCGCCACCGGCAGGATCTGCCGCCCGGGCAGCGGCCCCTTCTCCCTCACCGGCCAGCCCAACGCCATGGGGGGCCGGGAAATGGGTTACATGGGCCCGGGGCTGCCCGGCCAGCGCTCCGTCCTCGTGGAGGGCGACCGCGCCTTCGTCGAGGAGCTGTGGGGGCTCGAACCGGGCACGATCCGGGCCGACGGCGTCGGCAAGGGGACCGTCGAGATGTTCCGGAAGATGGCCGACGGCGACATCAAGGCCTGCTGGATCATCTGCACCAACCCGGTCGCCTCGGTCGCCAACCGCCGGACGGTCATCGAGGGGCTGGAGGCCGCGGAGTTCGTCGTCGCGCAGGACGTCTTCGCGGAAACGGAGACAAACGCTTACGCCGACGTCGTCCTGCCGGGCGCGATGTGGACCGAGACCGAGGGCGTCCTCATCAACAGCGAGCGCAACCTCACGCTCGCCCGGCCCGCCGCCGACCCGCCCGGCGAGGCCATGGCGGACTGGCGGCTCATCGCGGCCGTCGCCCGCGCCATGGGTTACGAAAGCGGTTTCACCTACGATTCCGCCGAGCAGGTCTTCGAGGAGATCAAGCGCGCCCACAACGCGCAGACCGGTTACGACCTGCGCGGAGTGACCTACGAGCGGCTGCGGGCCACCCCGGTGCAGTGGCCGGCGGCGACCGTCGACGGCCCCGACCGCAACCCGATCCGCTACGTGAACGACGACGGTTCGCTCACCTTTCCCACGGCCTCCGGCCGCGCGGTCTTCCACCCGCGTCCGCATGTCCCGCCCGCCGAGATGCCGGACGACGACTACCCGTTCTTCCTCAACACCGGCCGCCTCCAGCACCAGTGGCACACCCTGACGAAGACCGCGAAGGTCGCCAAGCTCAACAAGCTGGATCCCGGCCCGTTCGTGGAGGTGCACCCCGAGGACGCCGCCGCGCTCGGCCTGGCCGACGGCGACTCCGTCGAGGTCGCCTCGCGGCGCGGGCGGGCCGTGCTGCCGGCCGTCGTCACCGACCGCGTGCTGCCCGGCTCCTGTTTCGCGCCGTTCCACTGGAACGACCTGTTCGGCGAGTACCTCAGCGTCAACGCGGTCACCAGCGACGCCGTCGACCCGCTGTCCTTCCAGCCCGAGCTGAAGGTCTGCGCGGTCTCGCTGACAAAGGTGTCGACACCGGTTACCGTCCAGTCCCCGGCCCCGGCGGGCCGGGCCCCGGCCCCGGAGAACCCCCTCGGGCACGCGCTCGCCGGCCGGACGGCCCCGACCGAAGGGCCCGGGACCGTCCTCGCCCCGACCGCCGTCCTGCCGTCCACGGCCGAGGTCTTCGGTCTGCGCCCCGCCCCGCCGCCGGTCCTGACCGAGCGCGAACGCCGGTACCTGGTCGGTTTCCTCGGCGGGATCCCGGCCGGCGCGCCCGGGGTGCCGGTGCTGCCGCCGGACGCGCCCTTCAGCCCCGAGCACGCGCTGTGGGTCAACGGCACCCTCGCCGGCCTGTACTCCCGCACCGCCGCCGCACCCCCGCGGACCCCGGCGCGCCGGGTCGTGGTCCTGTGGGCCTCGCAGACCGGCAACGCCGAGGACTTCGCCACCACCACGGCCGAGCGGCTCACGGCGGGCGGTCACCCGGCGTCCCTCGTCGCCATGGACGAGGCCGACCCCGCCGCGCTGCCCTCCGACGCCGACCTGCTGCTGATCACCAGCACCTTCGGCGACGGTGACGCCCCCGACAACGGGGCCGGCTTCTGGGACGGCCTCGACGCGCTGGACACCGGCCGCCTGGAAGGCCGCCGCTACGCCGTCCTCGCCTTCGGGGACTCCTCGTACGACGACTTCTGCGGGCACGGCCGGCGGCTGGACCGCCGGCTCGACGAACTCGGCGCGGTCCGGCTGGCCCCCCGCACCGACTGCGAGCCGGACTACGAGACGCAGGCGCAGGCCTGGCTCGACCAGGTGGCCACCGCTCTGCAAGAGGCCGCGCAACCGGTGTCCCCGGCCCCGCTGCCCCCGGCCCCGCTGCCCCCGGCCCCGCTGTCCCCGGCCCCGGCGGGGCAGGCCCCGGCCGTCGGCGTGCCTGCCGCCGCGCACACGGGGGCGACCGTTGCGGAAGCCGTTTCCGGGGCCGTGACGAAAGCGACACCCGCCGCTCCCCGTTCCCGGCGACCCGCCCCCGTCACCGCCCGTCTGACCGGCAACCGGTTGCTGAGCCTGCCGGGCTCCGGCAAGGAGGTCCGGCGCTTCACCTTCGACACCCGCGACAGCGAGACCCCGCTCCTCTACGAGGCGGGCGACGCCCTCGGCGTACGCCCTCTCAACTCCCCCGGGACGGTGGCGGAGTGGCTGAGCGTCACCGGTCTCGACACCCGCGCGCGCGTGCAGGTGAACGGCGTCGGCGAGACGGCTCTCGGCGAGGCCTTCCTGCGTCATCTCGACATCACCCGGATCACCCCGGCCCTGCTGCGCTTCGCCGCCGACCGCACCCGCGACCCGCGTGAGCTGCGCAAGCTGCTGCGCCCCGACAACAAGGACGAACTGGCGAAGTGGTCCTGGGGGCGGCAGGCCGTCGACGTGGTCGCCGAGTTCGGTGTCCGCGCCGACCCGCAGGAGTGGGCCGAACTGCTGGGTCGGCTCCAGCCGAGGTTGTACTCCATCTCGTCCAGCCCGCTGACCGACCCCCGTCTCGTCTCGCTCACCGTCTCCGTGGTGCGGTACGAGAACCTGGCCGGCCGGCCCCGGCAGGGCGTCTGCTCGCCCTTCCTGGCCGACGCCGAGCCCGGTGCCGAGGTCGCCGTCCACGTGCAGCGCTCCCCGCACTTCCGGCCGCCGGCCGACCCCGCCACGCCCATGGTGATGGTCGGCCCCGGCACCGGCGTGGCGCCCTTCGTCGGCTTCCTCGAAGAGCGCCGGGCGCGGGGGCACCGCGCTCCCAACTGGCTGTTCTTCGGCGAACAGCACCGGGCGACGGACTTCTACTACGAGGAGGAGCTGGCCGCTCTCCTGGACGACGGCACCCTCGCCCGTCTGGACACCGCCTTCTCCCGCGACCAGCGCGCCAAGGTCTATGTCCAGGACCGGATCCGCGAACACGGCTCGCACCTGTGGTCCTGGCTCCAGGACGGCGCCCACTTCTACGTCTGCGGGGACGCCTCCCGGATGGCCAAGGACGTCGATCTGGCCCTGCGTGACGTCGCGGTCCTGCACGGCGGTCTGAGCGAGCCCGAGGCCGCCGCCTACCTGAAGCAGCTCGCCTCCGACAAGCGGTACGTGCGGGACGTCTACTGACGGGAGTCACCAGAAGAGCCCGTGGGAGGCGCGGGCACCAAGTGGCGTTGCGCCGAAGTGAGTTGATATCAGGCCATCGCGGCGCGTCTATGTTCGTTTTTTCAACAGGAGTGGACAAGATCTGACGCACCCTCCGTCCGTGCGAAGCCGCACGGGTCGCCCCGAGGAAGGTCGTGGTCATGTCGCACCCGCACGTGTCGTCCATGGACCGGCCGGACCGCCCCCAGCGGGTGGGACCGGACCACCCCCGGCGGGCGGTCGTCAGCCGTCGTCGTCTGCTCGAAGGGTCGGCCGCCGTCCTCGGCGCGCTCGCCCTGTCCGCGCCGTCCACCGCCCACCGGGCCGCCGCGGCGGGCGCGGACCCGGAGTGGAGCGGCGCCATCGACGTCTTCCGGCTCGGCACCGAGCCCCCGCACACCACCCTCATGCCGTACGCGGATCTCGCCCAGGCCCTCGCCGCCGACCGCACTCGCTCGCCCTACCGGCTCAGCCTCGACGGCACCTGGAAGTTCGCCCACGCCGAGCGTCCCGACGACCGGGACCCGGACTTCCACCGCACCGACCTCGACGACAGCGGCTGGGACACCATCCCGGTTCCCGCCGCCTGGCAGTTGCACGGTCACGACCGCCCGATCTACGTCAACATCACCTACCCGTGGTGGGGCCCCAACGGACTGGGGGAGGAGGCGCAGCCGCCCGCCGCCCCCACCCGCTACAACCCCGTGGGCCAGTACCGTCGCACCTTCACGGTCCCGCGCGGCTGGGCGGGACGGCGGACGTTCCTCCACTTCGAGGGGGTCAAGTCCGCCCACTACGTGTGGATCAACGGCGAGTTGGTCGGTTACCACGAGGATTCCTACGACCCCGCCGAGTACGACATCACCCCGCATCTCAAGCCGGGCGCCAACCAGATCGCGGTGGAGGTCTACCGCTACTCGGACGGCGACTGGCTGGAGGACCAGGACATGATCCGGCTGAGCGGCATCTTCCGCTCGGTCTACCTGTACTCCACCCCGGCCGTGCACCTGCGCGACTTCCGGCTGGACACCCCGCTGAGCGACGACCACCGGGCGGCCGGGCTGTCGGTCACCGCGAGCGTGCGGGACTACGGCGGACGGGGCGCGGGCCGCTACACCGTCGAGACCCAGCTGTACGACGCGGGCGGACACCCGGTGTGGCCCCGGCCCCTGCAACAGGCCGTCGCGCTCGGCGCCGGGGAGGAGAAGGCCGTACAGGCCGCGAAGGCCGTGCCCGCGCCGCGCCTGTGGTCGGCCGAACACCCGTACCTGTACACCGCCGTGCTCCGCCTGCGCGACCCGTCGGGAAAGGTGATCGAAACCCTTTCCCACCGGGTGGGCCTGCGCGAGTTCGCGCTCAAGGACGGCCTGATGCGCATCAACGGCAAGCCGGTCTCCTTCCGGGGCACCAACCGGCACGAGATGCACCCGGTGCGCGGTTCGGCCCTCACCCGCGCCGACCTCGTCGAGGACATCGGGATCATCAAGCGGCTGAACATCAACAGCGTCCGCACCTCGCACTACCCCAACAACCCGCTGTGGCTGGAACTCGCGGACGAGTACGGCCTGTACCTCGTGGACGAGACCAACCTGGAGACCCACGGCATCCGGGGCGAGTACCCCGGCGACCACGCCGAGTGGACGAAGGCGTGCGTGGCCCGTGCCCAGAACATGGTGCACCGCGACAAGAACCACGCGTCGGTCGTCATCTGGTCCCTGGGCAACGAGGCCGGCGGCGGCACCACGTTCAACGCCATGCACGACTGGATCCGCTCCTACGACAGCACCCGCGTCATCCAGTACGAGGGCGACGACCGTCCGGGGATCAGCGACATCCGCTCCGAGATGTACGACACCCCCGCCCGCGTTCTGGCACGCGCCGAGGACACCGGCGACATCCGGCCGTACGTGATGATCGAGTACTCCCACGCGATGGGGAACTCCAGCGGGAACTTCAAGAAGTACTGGGACCTGATCCGCCGTCACGACGTGCTCCAGGGCGGCTGGATCTGGGACTTCGTCGACCAGGCACTCGACTGGCCCACCCCGGTCCGCAAGCTGTTCACCGAGGCCGGGCCCGCCGGGCTCCGGGGCGAGCTCATCGCTCCCGGCGGCACCTTCACCCGCGACGAGGGCGTCTCCGGTGGAACCGTTTTCGCCCGCGACGCCTCGCTGGACCTCACCGGCTCCCTCACGCTGGAAGCCTGGATCACCCCGCACGTAACCGGTTACCACCAGCCGATCCTCGCCAAGGGCGACACCCAGTACGCCCTGAAGCAGACGAACAGGACTCTTGAGTTCTTCATCTACGGCAGCGGCCAGTGGATCACCGCGAGCTGGGCGCTGCCGGCCGACTGGACCGGCGCCGAGCATCAGGTCGCGGGTGTCTTCGACGCCGCGGCCGGCACCCTGACGCTGTACGTCGACGGCGTGGTCCGGGCGACCCGCACCACCACGGTGCGCCCCGGCGTCAACACCGCGCCCCTGTCCCTGGCCACCGACGTCGACAACCCGACCCGGGAGTTCAGCGGCACCGTCCGGCGGGCCCGCGTGTACGCCCGGGCGCTGAGCGCGGCCGAACTGGCCTCCGCCGGCCGCGGTCCCGGCGACGACGGCGTGCGGTTCTGGTTCGACGCCGCCACCGTCGGCCTCACCGAGCAACGCCCCCGCGAGAAGACGTTCCGCGCCTACGGCGGCGACTGGGGCGACAACCCCAACGACGGGGCCTTCTCCGGCGACGGCATTGTCACCGCAGACCGCGGGGCCACCGGCAAGTCCGCCGAGGTCAAACGGATCTACCAGGCCATCGACGCCTCACCGGCCGCCGGCGGCCCGCTCGCCCCGGGAGGGCCGGTCACCCTCACCAACGAGTACCTCTTCACCGACCTGCGGGAATTCGACGGCCGATGGGAACTCGTACGGGACGGGGAGGTGGTCCGGCGCGGCAAGCTGAGCCGTGAGCAACTGAACGTGGCCCCGCTGTCGAGCAAGGACATCACCGTGCCCTTCGAACTGCCGGACCGTCCGGCACCGGGCGCCGAGTACTTCCTCCAGCTGTCGTTCACCACCAGGGAGGCGACGAAGTGGGCCAACTCCGGCTTCGAGGTGGCGAGACGGCAACTCGCCGTCGACGCCGGGAGCCCCGCCGTCACGCCCGTCCCCCTGTCCGGCGTCCCGCCGCTCACTCACCGGGACGCCGCCGGATCGGTCACCGTCCGGGGCACGGACTTCTCGGTCACCGTCGACAAGGGAACCGGCGTCATCACCTCCTACGAGGCCGGCGGCGCCCGGCTGATCTCCTCGGGGCCTGCCCCCAACTTCTGGCGCGCCCCCACCGACAACGACCGGGGAAACGGACAGCACACCCGAAACCAGACCTGGCGCGACGCCGGCGCGCGCCGGAAGGTGACCGACGTGAGCGTGCGGGCGCTGCGCGACCGGGCCGTCGAGATCAAGGTGACCGGCACGCTGCCCACCACCACGGAATCGACGTACACCACCACCTACACCGTTTTCGGGAACGGTGAGATCAAGGTCGACAACACCCTGCACCCGGGCGCCGCCTCCCTGCCGTACCTCCCGGAGATCGGCACGCTGCTGTTCCTGCCCGCCCGTCTGGAGAGGCTGCACTACTACGGCCGCGGTCCCGAGGAGAACCACTGGGACCGCAACGACGCCACCGACGTGGGCCGGTACTCCGGCACCGTGACCGGGCAGTGGACCTCGTACCTGCGGCCCCAGGAGAACGGCAACAAGACCGACGTGCGCTGGGTCGCCCTCACCGACGGGAACGGCACCGGCCTGCTCGTCTCCGGCGAGCCGCTGCTGGAGTTCAACGCCTCGCACTTCACCCCCGAGGACCTGTCCGTCGGAGCCCGCCACGACTACCAGCTCACCTCGCGCGAGGAGGTCGTCCTGCGCGTGAATCACCGGCAGATGGGCGTCGGCGGCGACAACAGCTGGGGCGCGCACACCCACGACGAGTTCAAGCTGTTCGCCGACCGCGACTACGCGTACACCTACCGGCTCAGGCCGTTGACCGACGTCGACGAGGCCACCGCGGTGTCGCGGCGGCCGACGGCAACCTCCGAGTAACCGCTTCCACCCCTCCTCCGGCCCGCCCCCGCCGGCGGTACGGACACGGGTACGGCGACACGTGCCGGCCCCTGTGTCCGTACCGCCGGCGCCCGCCCGCCGAGCGCCTCAGGACGACCGGGGCGCGTCCTCGCCGGCCGGCGCCGGTCCGCCGGCGCCTGCTCGCAGCCACCGGCCGTCCTCGAACTCCGGCGGCACCTCGTCCTCCCAGGGATCGATCCCGCGCGCCTCGAGCGCGTCGAACCACCGGTCCCGCAGCGACTCCGGCAGCCGGGCGCCGCACCAGGGGCAGAAGGAGATCTCCCGGGAGGCCGATCCGCCGTCGTGGACGATCAGGCCGTACTCCCGGAACTTCGGTTCGAACCGCACCAGCGCGTCCGGGCAGGCGAAGACGTCGGGGTGCGCCCGGCACCGCCGGCCGGCCTCGCGGGTCATCTCGGCGCAGCAGTGATCGATCACTCACACATTCTCCCCGTCGGCGCGCGAGAATCGGAACGGCAGCACGCATCACCCGTATCGCACTCCACGGAAAAGGAAACGAATCCATGACCGAGCAGGACGAACGCTTCGACGTCGTGGTCCTAGGCGCCGGTCCGGGCGGCTACGTCGCCGCGGTCCGCGCCGCCCAGCTGGGCAAGCGCGTCGCCGTCGTCGAGGAGAAGTACTGGGGCGGCGTGTGCCTGAACGTGGGCTGCATCCCCACCAAGGCCCTCCTGCGCAACGCCGAACTCGCCCATATCTTCACCCGTGAGGCGAAGACCTTCGGCATCAAGGTCGACGGACAGGTCTCCTTCGACTACGGAGTGGCGTACGACCGCAGCCGCAAGGTCGCCGACGGCCGGGTCAAGGGCGTCCACTACCTGATGAAGAAGAACAAGATCACCGAGTTCGACGGCCGCGGCGCCTTCGTCGACGACCACACCCTGCGGGTAACCGGTTACGACGGCGAGATCCGCACCCTCGGCTTCGACCACTGCGTCATCGCCACCGGCGCCACCCCCAGGCTGCTCCCGGGCACCAAGCGCAGCGCGCGGGTGGTGACGTACGAGGAGCAGATCCTCGCCGACGACCTTCCGCAGTCGATCGTCATCGCGGGGGCCGGCGCCATCGGCATCGAGTTCGCGTACGTCCTGCACAACTACGGCGTGAAGGTCACGATCGTCGAGTTCCTGGACCGGATCGCGCCCCTGGAGGACGCCGAGGTCTCCGCCGAACTGGCCAAGCAGTACCGCAAGCTGGGCATCGACGTGCTCACCTCCACCCGGGTGGAGTCCATCGACGAGTCCGGTCCGCGGGTGCGCGTCACGGTCACCGGCAAGGACGGCGCCCAGCAGGTCCTGGAGTCCGACAAGGTCCTCCAGGCCATCGGCTTCGCCCCGAACGTCACCGGCTACGGCCTGGAGAACACGGGCGTGCGGGTCACCGAGCGCGGCGCGATCGACGTCGACGGCCGCTGCCGCACCTCGGTCCCGCACATCTACGCCATCGGCGACGTCACCGCGAAGCTGATGCTCGCGCACGCCGCCGAGGCCATGGGCGTGATCGCCGCCGAGACCCTCGCCGACGCGGAGACCATGGAGCTGGACTACGCCATGATCCCGCGCGCCACCTACTGCCAGCCCCAGGTCGCCAGCTTCGGCTACACCGAGGCCCAGGCGCGGGAAAAGGGTTACGACGTCAAGGTGGCGAAGTTCCCGTTCACCGCGAACGGCAAGTCGCACGGCCTCGGCGACACCACCGGTTTCGTGAAACTCATCAGCGACGCGAAGTACGGCGAGCTCATCGGCGGCCATCTGATCGGCCCCGACGTCACCGAACTGCTTCCCGAGCTGACCCTCGCCCAGCAGTGGGACCTCACCGTGCACGAGGTCGCCCGCAACGTCCACGCCCACCCGACGCTGGGCGAGGCCGTCAAGGAGGCCGTGCACGGCCTGGCCGGGCACATGATCAACATGTAGGGCCCTCCGAACGGGCGGGGGCGCTCACCCGAACGGCCCCGCCTCGCTCGCCGTCGGCGCGCGGCCGGGATGTGCTGGCTCCACCGGACCGGCCCCGGGCCGGTCCCGACCGACGGCGAGGGAGTCCGCCATGCCGGAAAGCGGTGTTCCCGCCGACGCGGAGCTGGACGCACTCAGGGCCCGCATCGCGGCCCTGGAGGAGGAGCGCACCCGCCCTCCCACCCATCACCGGGTCCGTTCGGTCTTCGCGGTGATCCTCATCGTCCTCGGCTGCTTCCTGGCCCCGCTGGGCGTGGTGGCGGCCTGGACCTCGAGCATCGTGGGCGACACGGACCGCTACGTCGACACCGTCCGCCCGCTGGCCTCCGACAAGGACGTCCAGAACGCGGCCGCCACCCGCGTCACGAACGCCGTGATGGATCGCCTGGACCTCACCGCGCTCCTCCAGGACGCCGCCCCGGCCCAGCGCCCCCTGCTGGAGAAGGCCCTCGGCAGGCTCGGCCCCTCGCTCGAGAGCGCCGTCAGCAGCTTCGTGCACGACAAGGCGCAGGCGGTCGTGGCCTCCGACGCCTTCGAGAAGATCTGGACCGACGCCAACCGCAGGGTCCACAGCGCTGTCGAGAAGGCCCTCACCGGCAGCGGCGGCGGCGCGGTGAAGATCGAGAACGACACGGTCACCGTCGACCTCGCGCCGGTCATCGACGAGGTCAAGCAGCGGCTGGTCGACTCCGGGATGACGGTCGCGGGGAAGATCCCCGAGATCCACACGAACTTCACGGTCATCAGGTCCGAGGACATCGGCAAGGTCAAGACCTACTTCCGGCTGCTCGAACTGGCCGGCTTCTGGCTGCCCGTCGTGGCGGTCCTGCTGGTGGCCGCGGGCGTCCTGCTCTCGACGCACCGCCGCCGCGTCCTGATCGTCGCCGCCCTCTGCTTCGCCTTCGCCACGCTCCTGCTGGGCGTCGCGCTGACCGTCTTCCGGGTGATCTACCTGGACGCCCTCCCGGCCGGCGTCTCCCAGCCCGCCGCCGGGTCCGTCTACGACACGCTCACCCGCTTCCTGCGCACCTCCGTGCGGTCGGTGGTCGCCCTCGGCGTGGTCATCGCCCTCGCCGCGTGGCTGACCGGGCCCGGCCGCCACGCCGCGCTGGTGCGGCGGCTGTGGCACTCGGGCATCGGCGCCGTGCGCGAGACCGCCGATCACGCAGGACTGCGCACCGGTCCCGTCGGCCCGTTCGTCGACCGTTACCGCACCTGGATCACCTGGATCCTGGCCGCGGGAGCCGTCCTGGCGTTCCTGCTGTGGCCGTATCCGACCGGCTGGGTCGTGGTCGGCCTCGCCCTGGCCCTGCTCTTCGCGCTGGCGATCGTCGACTTCCTCGCCACCCGGCCCCGCCGAAAGGACAGCCCCGCATGAGCTCGCACTCCCCGACCGGAGAGCCGCACGGCGAGATCGGCACCGCCTGGTCCACGCCGCCCGGCGGCCCGTCCGGGTCCGCCGCGCACGACAGCCGGACCGACGGCGTCGTCTTCGCCGGCGTCCTGCTGCTGTGCAGCGGGGTGCTCGCCGTGCTCCAGGGCATCGCGGCCGTCGCCGAGGACGACATCTACGCCCGCGTCGGCTCGTACGCCTACGAACTCGACCTCACCGGCTGGGGCTGGATCCACCTCGTCCTGGGCGTGGTCGCGGCGGCGACCGGAGCGGCCCTCCTCAAGGGCATGACCTGGGCGCGCTTCACGGGCATCTTCCTCGCCGCGCTGAGCCTGGTCACCCAGTTCCTGTTCCTGCCCTACGAGCCGCTCTGGTCGGTCGTCGTCATGGCGATCGACGTGTTCGTGATCTGGTCGCTGGCCTCGTGGCCGGAGCGGGCGGGCTGAGCCCGGCGGGAAGGCGCCCCGGCGGCCCTCCGGGGGAGCCGGGGCCGATGCGGGCCACGCGAGGTCGATGTCGGATTCTCGCCAGCGCCGGACCGGCGACCGGTCGATGCTGGACCTATGCAGAACGGGATGTACACCGATCGCGAGCGCTGTGTGCGCGCCGTGCAGTCCAAGGACGCGCGGTTCGACGGCTGGTTCTTCACGGCGGTCCTGACCACCGGCATCTACTGCCGCCCCAGCTGCCCCGTCGTGCCGCCCAAGCCGCGCAACATGGTCTTCCACCCCAGCGCCGCCGCGTGTCAGCAGGCCGGCTTCCGCGCCTGCAAGCGCTGCCGTCCCGACACCACGCCCGGCTCCCCGGAGTGGAACCAGCGCGCCGACCTGGTCGCCCGCGCCATGCGGCTGATCGCCGACGGCGTCGTCGACCGTGAGGGCGTGCCCGGGCTCGCGGCCCGCCTCGGCTACAGCACCCGGCAGATCGAACGCCAACTCCTCGCCGAACTCGGCGCCGGCCCGCTCGCGTTGGCCCGGGCCCAGCGCGCCCAGACCGCTCGCCTGCTCATCGAGACGACCGAACTGCCCATGGCCGAGGCCGCGTTCGCGTCCGGCTTCGCCTCCATCCGCACCTTCAACGACACCGTGCGCGAGGTCTTCGCGCTGTCCCCGACCGAACTGCGCGCCCGGGTAACCCGGAAGAGCCCCTCGGCCCGCACGGGCACACCCGGCACGCTCGCCCTGCGCCTGCCCTTCCGGGCCCCGCTCAACCCGGACAACCTCTTCGGACACCTCGCCGCGACCGGCGTCCCGGGGGTCGAGGAGTGGCGGGACGGCGCCTTCCGGCGCACGCTCCGGCTGCCGTACGGGCACGGCGTCGTGGCGCTCACCCCGAACCCGGACCACATCGGCTGCCGCCTCACCCTCAGCGACCTGCGCGACCTGACGGTCGCGATCAGCCGCTGCCGGCGCATGCTCGACCTGGACGCCGACCCGGTCGCCGTCGACGACCGGCTGCGCGCGGATCCGCTGCTCGCGCCCCTGGTGGACAAGGCCCCCGGCCGCCGGGTGCCCCGTACGGTCGACGAGGCGGAGTTCGCCGTACGCGCCGTGCTGGGGCAGCAGGTGTCCACCGCGGCCGCCCGCACCCACGCGGCCCGGCTGGTCACCGCGCACGGCGAACGCGTCGACGACCCGGAGGGCGGCCTCACCCACCTCTTCCCGACCGCCGAGGCGCTCGCCGCCGTCGACCCCGCAACCCTGGCGTTGCCCCGCACCCGCCGCGCCACCTTCACCACCCTCGTCGGGCAACTCGCCGACGGCACACTGCACCTGGGCGTGGAGAGCGACTGGCCCAAGGCGCGCGCCGTCCTGCTCGCGCTGCCCGGCTTCGGACCCTGGACGGTCGACGTCATCGCGATGCGCGCCCTCGGCGACCCCGACGCCTTCCTCCCCACCGACCTCGGAATCCGCCGCGCCGCGGCGGAGTTGGGCCTGCCCTCCACCCCCGCGGCGCTCACCGCCCGCGCCGCGGCCTGGCGGCCCTGGCGGGCGTACGCCGTCCAGTACCTCTGGGCCACCGACAACCACCCGATCAACGTCCTCCCCGGATAAGGAACGTCCGTGAAACAGCACACGATCGTCGACAGCCCGTACGGCCCCCTCACGCTCGTCGCCGACGACGGCGTCCTGTGCGGCCTCTACATGACCGAACAGCGCCACCGCCCGCCCGAGGAGCATTTCGGCCCCCGCGACGCCACCCCGTTCGGCGACGCGGAGGAACAGCTCCAGGCCTATTTCGCGGGCGAGCTGCGGGAGTTCAGCCTCGAACTGCGCCTGCACGGAACCCCGTTCCAGCGCTCCGTCTGGGACGGGCTGCGGAAGATCCCGTACGGCGAGACCCGCACCTACGGCGAACTCGCCGAAGCCCTCGGCAATCCGACCGCCTCCCGCGCGGTGGGCCTCGCCAACGGCAGGAACCCCATCGGCATCATCGTGCCCTGCCATCGCGTGATCGGCGCGGGCGGCGGCCTCACCGGCTACGGCGGCGGCCTGGACCGCAAGCGGCGTCTGCTGGACTTCGAGGGCGGCGCCGCCCCCGGCGACGCGACCCTCTTCCGGCTCCAGGCGTGAGGACCCCCGTCCGGGCCCGACTGGCGGCACCCCGGCGCGCCGGGCGCGCCGCTCCTCAGCGGAGCGCGTTCCCCGCCTCGTCCGGACCGTTCGCGAACCGGCCCCCGTGGGCCCGGGCGTCGTCCGTCAGCCGGTGCGGGCCGCCGCCGCAGCACGCTGCCGGTTCCCGGCGCGGGGGACCGAAGGGCCGCGAGCACAGGTCGCGGCGCTCCGGGCGGTGTTACCGTCCCCGCATGGCCAAGGTCGCTGTCTCGCTCGACGCCGAACTCGTCGTCGAAGTCATGGTGCTCACCGGGGTGGGCAATCCGCAGGACGCCGTCGAACTGGTCGTGCGCGACTACATCGAGCGCGGCCATCGCACGGAGGCCCGGACCGCCGTCCGGGACGAGGCCCTGCGCGAGGTGGACGGCAAGCCGCGCGACGTCCAGGGCTGAGCGTCCCGGAGGATCACCGCGGCGGCCGGCACACGGGGCAGGGAGACGCGGTGCGCCGCGGGCCCGGGCGTGCCGGGAAGGCCCGTACGGACGGCGTGGGGACGGCGTGGGGACGGCGTAGGGACGGCCGCGGCCGCGCGCCGGACCGGCTGTCCCACCGCCTCAGGGGTCCGCCGGCCGGTCCCGCTCCCCGGCCAGCCGCAGCGTCCGCCGCGCCAGCTCGCTGATACGCACGCCGTCGAAGCCGAACACCGCGCTGCGCACGGTGTCCTCCAGCGGCTCCGTCCACCGGGGCGGGATCGCCGAGGCGCCGGTCAGGACCCCGGCCACCGAACCGGCCGTCGCGCCGTTGGAGTCGGTGTCCAGGCCGCCGCGCACGGTCAGCGTGACGGTCCGGGTGAAGTCGCCGTCGCCGTAGAGCAGTCCGGCGGTGAGGACGGCGGCGTTCGGGACGGTGTGGATCCAGCCGAGGCCCGCCGTCTCCTCGGTCACCGTGGCGAGCGTGTCCTCCCAGGTCATGCGGGCTTCGTGGAGGGAGGCGACCCGGCGCACGGTCCGGGCCAGTCGGCAGCTCGCCGGGACGACGGCCAGCGCTTCGTCCAGCGCGTGGCGCACCGTCGGCGCGGTGAACGCCGCCGCGATCAGCGCCGCCGCGAACATCGCGCCGTACACCCCGTTGCCGGTGTGCGAGAGCACCGCGTCCCGGCGGGCGAGGGAGGCGGCGCGGCGGGGGAGGCCGGGGCAGGTCCAGCCGTAGATGTCGGCGCGGATCAGGGCGCCGATCCACTCCTGGTACGGGTTGTCGTACGTCGCCGTCAGCGGCGGCTTCAGCCCGGCCGTCAGGTTGCGGTAGGCGGCCCGCTCGGCGGTGAACGTCTGCAGATAGGGGAGCCGCAGCAGCCACAGGTCGCCGACCTGCTCGGTGCTGAAGCCGAAGCCGTGGGTCTCCAGGAGGTCGAGGCCGAGGATCGCGTAGTCGACGTCGTCGTCGCGGCAGCTGCCGTGGATGCGGCCGCGCACGCACTCCCGCCACTCCGGGCGCAGCCGCAGGCCGTCCTCCTCGGTGGCCGGCTCCGGCAGGTAGTCGGTGAGCGGCAGGGCTGCGGCCCGCCGCAGATAGCGGTCGATGCGCTCGCGCGTCCACAGGTCGCCCTGCTCGACCGGCTTGCCGAGCATGTTGCCCGCGATCCGGCCCAGCCAGCCCCCGAGGACGCGGTCGGCGAGCTCCGGCTCGCCGCCCACAGGGGTCATGGGTCCGGTCTACCCGATTCCGGTGCCGCCCGCGAGGGTTGCGACCGCCCACAGGCGCCGCTCAGCGTCGTTCCAGGGTCCGGGCACCGCATGACGGCGGGGGCGCCTTGCGGTTAAGGTCGCAGCGGCGCGACTGGCCCTGACGTGCGCGGGGCCCGGAGAGCAAGGGGATGCAAGGTGACGGACGCTCCAGTGCGGGGCACCCGACGGGTGCTCGTGGCCGCGGACAAGTTCAAGGGCTCGCTGACGGCCGTGGAGGTCGCCGAGCGGGTGACGGCCGGGCTGCGCCGGGTGGTGGCGGACCTCGAGGTGGAGGCCCTGCCCGTCGCCGATGGCGGTGACGGGACCGTCGCCGCGGCGGTCGCCGCGGGCTTCGCACGCCGGGAGGTGCGGGTCGCCGGACCGCTCGGCCAGGAGGTGACCGCCGCGTTCGCGGTGCGCGGTGACACCGCGGTCGTGGAGATGGCGGAGGCGAGCGGCCTCCAGCGGCTCCCGGCCGGGGTCTTCGCGCCCCTCACGGCGTCGACGTACGGCTCGGGCGAGCTGCTGCGCGCCGCGCTGGACGCGGGGGTGCGGACGATCGTCTTCGGGGTCGGCGGCAGCGCCACCACCGACGGCGGGGCGGGCATGCTGTCCGCGCTCGGCGCGCGGTTCCTCGACGCGGACGGCGAGCCGGTGGCCCCGGGCGGCGGCGGTCTCGCGGAACTGGCCCGCGCCGACCTGTCGGAGCTGGATCCCCGGCTGGCCTCGGTGGAACTGGTGCTGGCGAGCGACGTCGACAACCCGCTGACCGGCCCCAAGGGCGCACCCGCGGTGTACGGCCCGCAGAAGGGCGCCTCGCCGGACGACGTCGAGGCGCTGGACGCGGCGCTCGCGCACTACGCGAAGGTGCTGGAGAGCGCGCTCGGGTCGAAGGCGGCGGAGTACGCCGCCGCGCCGGGCGCGGGCGCCGCGGGCGGCATCGGCTACGGGGCGCTGCTCGTCGGCGCCCGCTTCCGCCCGGGCATCGAGGTCATGCTCGACGTGCTGGGCTTCGCGACGGCGCTCGGACGGGCCGATCTGGTGATCACCGGCGAAGGCTCGCTGGACGAGCAGACCCTGCACGGCAAGGCCCCCGCGGGTGTCGCCGCGGCGGCCCGGGCGGCCGGCAAGGAGGTCGTCGCGGTCTGCGGCCGCCTCGCGCTGCCCCCGGCGGCGCTGGGCCGGGCCGGCATCCGCCGCGCCTATCCGCTGACGGACGCCGAGCCGGACATCGCCCGGTGCATCTCGGACGCCGGGCCGATCCTGGAGCGGGTGGCGGAACGGATCGGCCGCGACTTCCTGAGCTGAGCGGGGGCTACGGCAGGGGGATCAGATCGCCGTCGGTCTCCCTGAAGTAGCTGCCGTTGGCGAGGCCCTCGACCTTGCTCTGCCGGAACCACTGCTTCGAGAACTGATGGACGGTCTTCGCGGTGGTCTCCCAGACCAGGGAGTGACCCGCGCCGGCGAGGCAGAACATCAGCGTCTTCGGTCCCTTGACGGCGTCGTAGAGGGCCGGGACGGAGAAGCGCAGGATGTCCGGGAACGTCGCGGGGCTGTTCGCCGTCCGGTCCAGCTCCCCGTAGACGATGAGGACGGGGACCCGCTTGCCGAGCACCCGCGTGCCGGCCGGGTTCTCGTGCACGGCGGTCTGGCTGTTCCAGCCCCACGAGTACGTGTTCCGGTACCGCAGGACGCCCTCGTAGACGCCCGGCGCCTCCTCGGGGCCCCACTTGGAGGTGAGGGGGTCGTCCTGCACGCAGGCGTCCCACGCCCGTTCGTCGATGCCGGGCTCCCACAGGGCGGGGGTGCTCACCAGCGACGCCTTGAACCCGGTCTTGCCGGCGACGTGCATCGGGAAGCCGAACAGGTTGGGCGGCTGGGACACGGGCAGCGTCGGCACACCGGCCGGGCGCCCGAAGGGGTCGGAGGCGTTCCCCGACCAGCGCCCCTTCGGCGGGAAGACCGGGGCGAGCAGGAACAGGCTCTCGACGTCCTCCGGATGGCGGAGCGTGTAGGGGCCCATGACGAGCGCGGCCGCGGACCAGCCGACGAACCGGATCGGCTTGTCGAGGCCGGGCACGTTCCTGATGTACTTGACCACCGCTTCGAGCTCCGCCGCCTCGCTCTCCGTGTTGCCGAGCTCGTGCGGGTAGGGGGGCAGGGTCGAGCAGGGCTCCGGAAGCGGGTTGGGGACGAGGACCGCCTGCTGCTGGGTCGGATTGGCGTTGCACGGCTCGTCCATCACCTTCGGCCGTGGTGCGCGGCCGGACCCCTGGAGTTCCATGATGAAGACGTCGTAGCCGTCCTGGGCGAGTTCCTGGGCCCAGCTGTACCGGGTGGTGTGCCCGTTGGGCACCGGCGCCAGGTCGAACCCCGCCAGTGCCGGGACGCTGCGGCCGTGCAGCATGAGGACGGGCTGGTGCGGGTTGCTGCCGTGGGTGCCGTCGTACTCCCGGACGGGGAGCAGCACCGGGTCTCCGAAGTTCGCGGGGATCTTCGAGGTGTGCGGCACCAGATGTTCCTTGAGGACGAGTGAGGGCATGGCCATCTCCCGAAAGGTGCAAAGGGGGTGATTCTCGTACAATCCCTCCCTCTTTCTACCGTCCTCTTCTTCCTCACCCTCTGCAACCGCGCACGGATCGCCGGTAGTTGACGGAGCAAGGGCACACGGCGGACGCCCTTGAACGCGAAACGGGTGCGGCCCGGACCTTCGAGGTCCGGGCCGCACCCGTTTCGCGGTGGGGCGGGGGTCAGGGCAGCTGTGCCGCCCGCGCCTCGCGCCGGTTGTCGCGGAAGTTGTTCACCCGGCGGGCCGTGGCGAACAGCGGGATGACCGCGCCCATGACGAGCTGCAGCGCGCAGCCGGTCTGGAGCAGGAGCTGACCGCTCGGGGCGTCGAACGCCCAGGCCGCCAGCAGGCCCATCGACAGCACGATCCAGCAGAGCATCGCGCCGGCGAGGCGGCCCCGCGGCTTCGGGTACTCGACCCGGCTCACCATCAGCCACGCGGTGCCGATGATCGCCATGAGCGTGGCGACGAACGGCAGCTCGAGGAGCACGATCGAGACGACCGTCAGCGCGCCGAACGGCGACGGCATGCCCTGGAAGGTGCCGTCCTTGACGGTGACGCACGAGAATCTCGCGAGCCTCAGCACCACCGCGAGCAGCACCACGATGGCCCCGACCGCCGCCACCCGCTGGTGGGCGTCGTCGGCGACCATGCCGTAGACCAGGACGAAGTACGCCGGGGCCAGGCCGAAGCTGATCAGGTCCGAGAGGTTGTCCAGCTCCGCCCCCATCGGGGAGGAGCGCAGCTTGCGAGCGACGAGGCCGTCGAACAGGTCGAAGACCGCCGCGCACAGCATCAGGATGACCGCCGTGGCCGCGCTGTGGCGGGCCATGCCGGATTCCTGGCTGCCGGTGAGGTGCGGGATCAGGATGCCGGTGGTGGTGAAGTACACCGCCATGAATCCGCAGGTCGCGTTGCCGAGGGTGAGCGTGTCCGCTATCGACAGGCGGAGAGAGAGGGGCATCTCCTCGTCCTCGTCCACCTCGTCGGCCTCGGGCACCCAGCCCGCCTGGGTCTCCGGGTCAATCACGGTCAATGCGAGTCACCCCTGCCACCGTCTTCTGCCCCACCTCGACCGCGACGTCCACGCCCTCGGGGAGGTAGATGTCGACGCGCGAGCCGAAGCGGATCAGGCCGATCCGCTCGCCCTGCTCCACCTTCGTGCCCTCGGGGATGTAGGGGACGATGCGGCGGGCGACGGCTCCGGCGATCTGGATCATCTCGATGTCACCGAGCTCGGTGTCGAAGTGCCAGACGACGCGCTCGTTGTTCTCGCTCTCCTTGTTGAACGCCGGCACGAACCCGCCGGGGATGTGCTCGACGGACGTCACGGTGCCGGCCAGCGGCGCGCGGTTGACGTGGACGTTGAGCGGGCTCATGAAGATCGCGACCCGGGTGCGTCCGTCCTTCCACGGCATGATGCTCTGCACCACACCGTCGGCGGGGGAGATGACCCGGCCCGAGGCGATCTCGCGCTCGGGGTCGCGGAAGAACCACAGCATGCCCGCCGCGAGAGCGGTGGCGGGCACGGCGACGGCCTTGGCGGCACCCGAGCGGCGGGCGCGCAGCAGGCTGACGGCTGCGGTGGCGACGGTCGGCAGAAGCCACGGCGATGCTCCGCGCGCGAGGCGTGCGCCTACCAGGCTGTCGCGGTGTGCAGAGGTTTGGCTGTGGGGCATGGATGACCTTCGTAGCGGATGATGCCGCGCTTCGACGGGGGGGACGGCGGCTTTCCGCGATCGTAGCGGTTCGGGGCCACAACTGGGTAAGCAAGGAAGCCGAGTCGACGGCAGAGGGAAGGTGACGGGGTGTGATCTTCTTCTCGAAGAAAACACCCCCAACCCGGACAATCAGCCCTGGAACCGGTATTCCTCGAGCAACCTGCGCCCGATGATCATTTTCTGGATTTCTGCGGTGCCTTCACCGATCAGCAGCATCGGGGCCTCGCGGTAGAGGCGCTCGATCTCGTACTCCTTGGAGAAGCCGTAGCCCCCGTGGATGCGGAAGGCGTCCTCCACGACCTCCTTGCAGTACTCGGAGGCGAGGTACTTCGCCATCCCTGCCTCAAGGTCGTTTCGTTCCCCGGAGTCCTTTTTGCGTGCGGCGTTCACCATCATGGCATGGGCGGCCTCGACCTTGGTAGCCATCTCGGCCAGCTTGAACTGGATCGCCTGGTGCTGGGCGATCGGCTTGCCGAAGGTGTGGCGCTGCTGGGCGTACGAGACGCCCAGCTCGAAGGCACGCTGGGCGACGCCGCAACCACGGGCGGCGACATTGACGCGGCCCACCTCGACCCCGTCCATCATTTGGTAAAAACCTCGGCCGGTGACCCCGCCGAGCACGCTGTCGGCGGGAAGCCGCAGGCCATCCATGATCAGCTCGGTGGTGTCCACCCCCTTGTACCCCATCTTGTCGATCTTGCCCGGGATGGTCAGGCCGGGGCGGACCTGGCCGAAGCCGGGCTCCTTCTCGATCAGGAAGGTCGTCATCGACTTGTGCGGCTTGGCGGCCGCCTCTTCGGGGGAGTGTCCTTCGTCACTTCGGACCAGAACGGCCACCAGGGACGACGTGCCGCCGTTCGTCAGCCACATCTTCTGGCCGTTGAGGACGTACTCGTCGCCGTCCTTCACCGCCTTCGACGTGATCGCGGACACGTCCGAGCCGAGCGCCGGCTCCGACATGGAGAAGGCGCCGCGGATGTCGCCGGCCGCCATCTTCGGCAGGTAGTGGTCCTTCTGCTCCTGCGTGCCGTGCTGCTTGAGCATGTACGCCACGATGAAGTGCGTGTTGATGATGCCGGAGACCGACATCCAGCCGCGGGCGATCTCCTCGACGCACAGGGCGTACGTCAGGAGCGACTCGCCCAGACCGCCGTACTCCTCGGGGATCATCAGGCCGAACAGACCCAATTCCCTGAGGCCGTCGACGATCTGCTGCGGGTACTCGTCGCGGTGCTCCAGCTCGGTCGCGACCGGGAGGATCTCCTTGTCCACGAAGTCGCGGACGGTGGAGAGGATCTCCTGCTGGATGTCGGTCAGACCGGCGGTCTGGGCGAGGCGCGCCATGGCTACTTCTCCGTCTTTTCCGAAGGGGCGTTCAGCTCCGGGCGGCCCGGCTGCTCGCCGCCGCGCTCCTTGATGTACGTCTCGGTCGGCACCATCACCTTGCGGCGGAACACGCAGACCAGCGTGCCGTCCTGCTTGTAGCCCTTGGTCTCGACGTAGACGATCCCGCGGTCGTTCTTCGACTTCGACGGCCACTTGTCGAGCACGGTCGTCTGCCCGTAGATCGTGTCGCCGTGGAAGGTCGGCGCCACGTGCTTGAGCGACTCGATCTCCAGGTTGGCGATCGCCTTGCCCGAGACGTCCGGCACGGACATGCCGAGCAGCAGGGAGTAGATGTAGTTGCCCACGACGACGTTCTTGCCGAAGTCGGTCGTCCGCTCCGCGTAGTTGGCGTCCATGTGGAGCGGGTGGTGGTTCATGGTGAGGAGACAGAACAGGTGGTCGTCGTACTCCGTGACCGTCTTGCCCGGCCAGTGCTTGTACGTCGCCCCGACCTCGAACTCCTCGTAGGTGCGTCCGAACTGCATCTCAGGCCTCCGGGATCTCGAACTTGCCGGTGCGCTGCATGCCGGCGGCGCGTCCCTTGCCCGAGATGACCAGCGCCATCTTGCGGCTGGCCTCGTCGATCATCTCGTCGCCGAGCATCGCGGAGCCCTTCTTGCCGCCCGCCTCGGACGTGTAGTAGTCGTACGCGTCCAGGATCAGCTCGGCGTGGTCGTAGTCCTCCTGCGACGGCGAGAAGATCTCGTTGGACGCCTCGACCTGGCCCGGGTGCAGCACCCACTTGCCGTCGAAGCCGAGCGCGGCCGCGCGTCCGGCGACCTCGCGGTAGCCGTCGACGTTGCGGATCTGGAGGTAGGGGCCGTCGATCGCCTGGAGGTCGTTCGCGCGGGCGGCCATGAGGATCTTCATCAGGATGTAGTGGTAGGCGTCCGCCGGGTAGCCGGGCGGCTGCTCGCCCACGACCAGCGACTTCATGTTGATCGACGCCATGAAGTCGGCCGGGCCGAAGATGATCGTCTCGATGCGCGGGGAGGCCTGCGCGATCTCGTTGACGTTGTTGAGGCCCTGCGCGTTCTCGATCTGCGCCTCGATGCCGATGCGGCCGACCTCGAAGCCCATGGTCTTCTCGATCTGCGTCAGGAGCAGGTCCAGCGCGACGATCTGCTGGGCGTTCTGCACCTTCGGCAGCATGATGCAGTCGAGGTTGGGGCCGGCCCCCTCGACCACCGTCACGACGTCGCGGTACGTCCACTCGGTCGTCCAGTCGTTGACCCGGACCACCCTCGTCTTGCCCGTCCAGTCGCCCTCGTTGAGGAACTTGACGATGGTGTGCCGCGCCTCGGGCTTGGCGAGCGGCGCGCAGGCGTCCTCGAGGTCGAGGAACACCTGGTCCGCCGGGAGGCCCTGCGCCTTCTCGAGGAAGCGCGGGTTGCTGCCCGGGACCGCGAGACACGAGCGGCGGGGACGCAGACGGTTGACGGTCATGCGGGGACCTCCAGGGGGTCGAGCTTGTTCGCTTTCCGGATCTCGTCGACGATGCGGCCGATGATTCCGGTGATGTCGAAGTCCTTCGGGGTGAAGACCGCGGCCACGCCGGCCGCCTTGAGCTGCTCGGCGTCTCCATTCGGGATGATGCCACCGGCGATCACCGGGATGTCTGTGGCACCGGCCACACGCAGCCGTTCGAGGACGTCCGGCACCAGCTGGGCGTGCGAGCCGGACAGGATGGACAGGCCGACGGCGTGCACGTCCTCCTCCAGCGCGGCGTCCACGATCTGCTCGGGCGTCAGCCGGATGCCCTGGTAGACCACCTCGAACCCGGCGTCCCGGGCGCGCACGGCTATCTGCTCGGCGCCGTTGGAGTGCCCGTCCAGGCCCGGCTTGCCGACCAGAAAGCGCAGCTTGCCGACGCCCATGTCCTTCGCGGTGTCCTCGACCCTGCGGCGGACGTCGGCCATGGCCGAGCCCTCCTCGGCCGGGACCGCCACCGGCGCCGACGACACGCCGGTCGGGGCGCGGAACTCGCCGAACACCTCGCGCAGCGCCCCGGCCCACTCGCCGGTCGTGACCCCGGCGCGGGCGCACTCCAGGGTGGCCTCCATGAGGTTGGCGGTGCCCTTCGCGGCCTCCTTCAGCCTCTCCAGCGCCTTGCACGGGCGCGGGTGGTTGAAGGGCGGCTGGTAGCGCGTGTCGCGCCAGTTCTCGAGGGAGGCGATGACCCGGGCCTCGACCGCGGGATCGACCGTCTGGATGGCCGTGTCGAGGTCCGCGGTGAGCGGGTTGGGCTCGGTCGTCTCGAAGACGTTGACGCCGATGATCTTCTCCTGCCCGGACTCGATCCGGGCCCGGCGCTCGGCGTGCGAGGAGACGAGCTGCGACTTGAGGTAGCCGGACTCGACGGCGGCCATCGCGCCGCCCATCTCCTGGATCCGCTCGATCTCGGTGAGGGACTCCTCGACCAGCTCGGCCACCTTGGCCTCGATGACCTTCGAGCCCTCGAAGATGTCCTCGTACTCCAGCAGGTCGCTCTCCAGGGCGAGCACCTGCTGGATGCGCAGCGACCACTGCTGGTCCCACGGCCGGGGCAGCCCGAGGGCCTCGTTCCAGGCGGGGAGCTGCACGGCCCGCGCGCGTGCGTCCTTGGACAGCGTCACGGCGAGCATCTCGAGGACGATCCGCTGGACGTTGTTCTCCGGCTGCGCCTCGGTCAGGCCCAGGGAGTTGACCTGGACGCCGTAGCGGAAGCGGCGCTGCTTGGCGTTCTCGATGCCGTAGCGCTCGTGGGTGATCCGGTCCCAGATGCGGCCGAAGGCGCGCATCTTGCACATCTCCTCGACGAAGCGGACGCCCGCGTTGACGAAGAAGGAGATGCGGGCGACGACCTCGCCGAACTTCTCGGCCGGCACCTGCCCGGAGTCACGGACGGCGTCCAGCACGGCGATCGCCGTGGACATCGCGTACGCGATCTCCTGGACCGGCGTGGCCCCGGCCTCCTGCAGGTGGTAGCTGCAGATGTTGATCGGGTTCCACTTCGGGATGTGGGAGACCGTGTACGCGATCATGTCCGTCGTCAGACGGAGGCTCGGTCCCGGCGGGAAGACGTGCGTCCCCCGGGACAGGTACTCCTTGACGATGTCGTTCTGGGTGGTGCCCTGGAGCAGGGTGATGTCCGCACCCTGCTCCTCGGCGACGACCTGATAGAGCGCCAGCAGCCACATGGCGGTGGCGTTGATCGTCATCGAGGTGTTCATCTGCTCCAGGGGGATGTCCTGGAACAGCCTGCGCATGTCACCGAGATGGGCCACCGGCACGCCGACCCGGCCGACCTCGCCGCGGGCGAGGACGTGGTCGGAGTCGTAGCCGGTCTGGGTGGGCAGGTCGAACGCGACCGACAGACCCGTCTGGCCCTTGGCGAGGTTGCGCCGGTACAGCTCGTTGGACGCCTCGGCCGTGGAGTGACCGGCGTACGTGCGCATGAGCCACGGCCGGTCCTTCTGACGCTCAGTCATCTATGACCTCGGGTGTCTCAGATGTTGCGGAAGCGGTTGATGGCGTCGATGTGCTGGGCGCGCTTCTCCTGGTCGCGCACACCCAGACCCTCCTCCGGGGCCAGCGCGAGGACGCCGACCTTGCCCTGGTGGAGGTTGCGGTGCACGTCGTAGGCGGCCTGGCCGGTCTCCTCCAGGGAGTAGACCTTCGACAGCGTCGGGTGGATCTTGCCCTTCGCGATCAGCCGGTTGGCCTCCCAGGCCTCGCGGTAGTTGGCGAAGTGCGAGCCGATGATCCGCTTCAGGGACATCCACAGGTAACGGTTGTCGTACTCGTGCATGTAGCCGGAGGTCGAGGCGCAAGTGGTGATGGTGCCGCCCTTGCGGGTGACGTAGACCGAGGCGCCGAAGGTCTCGCGACCGGGGTGCTCGAAGACGATGTCGATGTCCTCGCCGCCGGTGAACTCGCGGATGCGCTTGCCGAAGCGCTTCCACTCCTTCGGGTCCTGGGTCCGCTCGTCCTTCCAGAACTTGTAGCCCTCGGCGTTGCGGTCGATGACCGCCTCGGCGCCCATGGCCCGGCAGATGTCGGCCTTCTCGGGGGAGGAGACGACACAGATCGGGTTGGCGCCGCCGGCCAGCGCGAACTGCGTGGCGTAGCTGCCGAGTCCGCCGCTGGCGCCCCAGATCAGGACGTTGTCGCCCTGCTTCATGCCGGCGCCGTTGCGGGAGACGAGCTGGCGGTAGGCGGTGGAGTTGACGAGGCCGGGGGCCGCCGCCTCCTCCCACGACAGGTGGTCGGGCTTCGGCATCAGCTGGTTGGACTTGACCAGGGCGATCTCCGCCAGGCCGCCGAAGTTGGTCTCGAAGCCCCAGATGCGCTGCTCGGGGTCGAGCATCGTGTCGTTGTGGCCGTCCGACGACTCCAGTTCGACGGACAGGCAGTGCGCGACGACCTCGTCGCCCGGCTTCCAGGCGTTGACGCCCGGGCCGGTGCGCAGGACGACGCCCGCCAGGTCGGAACCGATGACGTGGTAGGGCAGGTCGTGCCGCTTGGTGAGCTCGCTGAGCCTGCCGTAGCGCTCCAGGAAGGAGAACGTCGACACCGGCTCGAAGATCGAGGTCCACACGGAGTTGTAGTTGACCGAGGAGGCCATGACGGCCACCAGGGCCTCGCCCGGACCGAGCTCGGGCAGGGCCACCTCGTCCAGGTGGAGAGACTTGCGGGGGTCCTTGTCGCGGCTCTCGAGGCCGGCGAACATCTCCGCCTCGTCCTTGTGCACGGTGATCGCGCGGTAGGACTCGGGGAGCGGCAGAGCGGCGAAGTCGTCCGGTGTCGAGTCCGGCGACTGGATCGCGTCCAGGATCTTCTGCATGGTCACGGTGTTGCCTCCGGCGGAGAGCGCCCTGAGGGCGGGGCGCTGAGGGTTACGTCGGTTGCTGCTGAGGGTGTGGGAGAACGTGCCGTCGGTTCGGCGGATGTGCTGTTCGGCAGCGCTTTGTGGCGCGGGAGGTTGCCTGTGACGCAGGCGTCCGGGCGCGCAAACCATGAGCTTGCGGGGACAGCCGACGTACGAAAGGTCTCTGCACGCCGGCCGCCCGGACACCTTCAACGTATGACACCGCGTGTCACCCCGCAAGGCACTGAGTGCCAGAACTTGGTCTCAGCTGAAATCTTTACGTAACACATGAGCGATGATCGATCGAACGGCCTCTGAAATGTGCGTGAAAAGGGGCTCTGACATGCCAAAACGGCCACCCGGTGGGGTGGCCGTCATCACAGCGTCTCAGGGGTGCCGCGGGGTGTTCAGCGTTCCTTGAGAGCCTGCTCGATGGTGCGCATGACCTCGTCCAGCGAGGCGTCGGTGCGGGCGACCGTCACCAGGACCTCGCCCTGCGCGGAGACCGCCGCCGGGGCGGGCCGGGCGGCGCCGGCGCTGTTGCGGCCGGCCCCGATGCCGGTCCCGAACGTCTTCCGCACGATCGCGAAGGCGTGGTCGAGCTGTGTCTCCACGTCGCCCTGGCCGCCGGCCCTGAGCCAGCGCCGCAGCACGTGGTTGTGGGCGGTGACCACGGCGGACGCGGCGACCTCGGCGAGCAGCGGATCGTCGTTGGCGTCGTCGTCGTGGGCGTGCTCGTCGAAGTGGCCGAGCAGATAGCGGGTGAAGAGGCGCTCGTAGCGGGCCACCGAAGCGATCTCCGCCTCGCGCAGGGTGGGCACCTCGCGCGTCAGCTTGTAGCGGGCGACCGAGATCTCCGGCCGGGCCGCGTACATCTTCATGACCTCCTTGATGCCGCGGCACACCGTGTCGAGCGGATGCTCGTGCGCCGGGGCCGCGTTCAGCACGGCCTCCGCCCGGATCAGGGTGTCGTCGTGGTCGGGGAAGATCGCCTCTTCCTTGGAACGGAAGTGACGGAAGAAGGTCCGGCGGGCGACCCCGGCGGCGGCCGCGATCTCGTCGACGGTGGTCGCCTCGTACCCCTTGGTCGCGAACAGCTCCATCGCCGCGGCCGCCAGTTCTCGGCGCATCTTGAGTCGCTGGGCTGCCGCGCGGCTGCCCGCGGCACTCTCCGGCGCGTCGGGCGTGGCTGGTGTACGTGTGGACCTGGCGGGCTGGGGCATGACCCGAACGTACTGCATGTGCGCAGCTCGGTGCGCCTGTCCGGGGTTTCCCCCGCCCTCGGCGGGCGGGGGCCCGAGGGCGGGATCGAGCAGCCCGCCCCAGTCCTCGTCGGCGCGGAGCCGGTCGCCGATGCCCTCAGCGGCGGGCATATTCGCGGAAGCCGCGGCCGGTCTTGCGGCCGAGGCAGCCCGCGGCCACCAGGTGCTCCAGGAGCGGGGCCGGGGCCAGGCCCGGGTCCCGGAACTCGCGGTGCAGCACCTTCTCGATCGCCAGCGAGACGTCGAGTCCGACGACGTCCAGCAGCTCGAAGGGGCCCATCGGGTAGCCGCCGCCCAGCTTCATCGCGGCGTCGATGTCGTCGAGCGAGGCGTAGTGCTCCTGCACCATCTTGATCGCGTTGTTGAGGTACGGGAAGAGCAGCGCGTTCACGATGAAGCCCGCGCGGTCACCGCAGTCCACGGCGTGCTTCTTGATCCGCCCGCACACCTCGCGGACCGTCGCGTGGACGTCCTCGGCCGTCAGCACGGTGCGGACGACCTCCACCAGCTTCATCGCGGGCGCCGGGTTGAAGAAGTGCATCCCGATCACGTCCTGCGGGCGCGAGGTGGCGCGGGCGCAGGCGACGACCGGCAGCGAGGAGGTCGTGGTGGCGAGGACCGCGCCGGGCTTGCACACCTTGTCCAGCGTCGCGAACAGCTGCTGCTTGATCTCCAGGTCCTCGGCGACCGCCTCGAGCGCCAGGTCGACGTCGGCGAACGCGTCGTAGGACCCGGCCGGGGTGATCCGGTCCAGGATCTGGGCGGCGGCCTCGGCGGTGAGCCGCCCCTTGTCGACCGAGCGGGAGAGCGACTTGCCGATCCGGGCCTTGGCGGTCTGCGCCTTCTCCTCGCTGCGGGCGGCGAGGACGACGTCGTAGCCGGCCTTGGCGAAGACCTCGGCGATGCCGGAGGCCATGGTGCCGGAACCGGCGACCCCGACCGAGCTCACCGGGCGGCCGGGGGCCCCGCCGGCGCCGGACAGGGGCGTCAGCGCGTCCGGCACGACCGTCGCGCCGCCCGGGGCGTCGTAGGTGTAGAAGCCGCGGCCCGCCTTGCGGCCGGTCAGGCCCGCCTCGCTGAGCTGCTTCAGGATCGGCGCGGGGGCGTGCAGCCGGTCGTGGGACTCGGCGTACATGGCCTCCAGGACCGTACGGGCGGTGTCCACGCCGATCAGGTCGAGCAGGGCGAGCGGGCCCATCGGCAGTCCGCAGCCCAGCCGCATCGCGGCGTCGATGTCCTCACGGGAGGCGTACCGGGCCTCGTACATCGCCGCGGCCTGGTTGAGGTAGCCGAACAGCAGGCCGTCGGCGACGAAGCCGGGACGGTCGCCGACCGCGACCGGCTCCTTGCCGAGGTCGAGGGCGAGGTTGGTGACGGCGGTGACCGCGGTGGGCGCGGTCAGCACCGAGGAGACGACCTCGACCAGCTTCATGGCCGGCGCCGGGTTGAAGAAGTGCAGGCCCAGCACCCGCTCCGGACGCGCCGAGTCGGCGGCGAGCCGGGTCACGGAGAGCGCGTTGGTGCCGGTGGCGAGGACGGTCTCGGGCCGCACCAGCCCGTCCAGCTCGCGGAAGATCTGCTGCTTGATCTCGTACGACTCCGGGGCCACCTCGATGACGAGGTCGGCGTCCGCCGCCGCGCGCAGGTCGGTGGAGACGCGGACGCGGGCCAGGGCCGCCGTGCGCTCCTGCTCGGTGAGCCGGCCGCGCTGCACGGCGCGGGCGGTGGAGGCCTCCACCGCGGCGAGGGAACGCGCGGCCTGGGCCTCGCTGATGTCGATGCCGATCACCTCGCGCCCGGCCTTCGCCAGGACCTCGGTGATGCCGGTGCCCATGGTGCCGAGGCCGATGACGGCGATCGTCCGGAGCGGGGACAGAGGGGTGTCGGACAGGGGAGCGACCATCGCGGGACTCCAGAAATGAGGTGACGACTGGGAACGCGCCCGGGTGCGCCGGGCGGCCTCTGCGAGGCCTGGGCGCACCGGATGCGGAGAAGATCTGCGGGTGTTGCCGGGCTGACGAGCGCACACGCCCGGTGCCGTCGCCGCGGGCGTGCACACGCCCGGAGCGAAGGAGGGTTCCGACCGGCCCTGTCCCGTGGCCGGGTCGTACAGCGGTACATGTGGTACCGAACCGACTTCTCGCGGCGACTGCGTCACCAGGCCACCGCGAGGAGGTGATGCGAGTGGGTGACTCGCTCGTATGAGCTTAACCGGTGGGTAACGAGCGCGCCAGCCCCTGGGAATGTGACCTGTTTCGCTCGAACGGCCCAGCCCGGCGCGTCGGACGTGTGCCCGGTTTGCGCCGCCGCGCACGGCCCAGCCCCTACGCTCGGCACATGGACGAAGAGTTGCGATCACTCACGGAGCGCTTACGGCGCGAGTCCGGCGCGACGGCGGCGTACGAGCGCCTGGCGCGCACCGCGGACCTCGACGAACTGGCGGCCGTGCTCACCGAGTCGGGGCAGCCCCTCTGGGCCCGCGAACTGGCCGCGTTCCGGCTCGGATGCGCCAGGGACCGGCGCGCCTTCGAGGCGCTCGTCCTGCTGCTCAACCACCGGGACCCGCCGCGCTGCGCCTCCGCCGCCCACGCGTTGAGCCGGCTGGACGATCCCCGCACCGCCCGCGCCGCGGCGGCCCTGGCCACCAACGAGCTGCGCGTCGCCTACGCCCTGCAGCCCGTCCGGCTGCTGGTGGACCTGCGCGCACCCGAGTCCGTCCCCGCGCTGATCACGACGCTGCGTCGACGCCTGAGCCCGCACGATCCCTACCGGCGGGTGGCCCTCGCCTGCGTGGAGGGGCTGGGCGCCCTGGCCGACGACCGCGCCCGCCCGGTGCTCAACGACGCCCTGGCCCACCCGGCGCTGGCGGAGGCGGCCGTCCACGCGCTGGCGCGCATCCCCCGGCAGCGGTGAGGGCGCCGGACCGACGGGCGTGAGCGCGCCGTACAACGGGCAGGTGTCCGAGGTGGCGCGCCTCGGGCACCGCGACGCCCTCCACCTCGAAGGGCTCCTCGGCGCCGTCCGCGTGGAGCCCGGCCCGCTCGTAGAGGCGGCGGGCCGACCCGGATCTCGGAGACGCGGTCGACGTCGGCGAGCGCCATGTCCCTCACGACCGGGGCGGACGTCATGCGCCCAGCACCGCGAAGGCCTCGATCTCCATCAGGAAGTCCGGGTGGATCAGGGCGGCGACCTGTACGGCCGAGGCGGCGGGGAGGCGGTCGTCGGGTATGTGGGCGGTACGGGCCGCGCGGATCGCGGGCATGTGGGCCATGTCCGTGACGAAGTAGGTGAGTTTGACGACGTCGTCGAAGGTCGCGCCGGCCGAGGCGAGGCAGCGGCGCAGGTTCTCGAAGACCTGACGGGCCTGGGCCTCGGGGTCGCCCTCGCCGACCAGCCTGCGGTGTTCGTCGAGCGGGAGCTGACCGGCGACGGCCACGAACCGGCCGGTGCCCATGACGACATGCGAGTACTGGGCCGCGGCGGCGACTCCGTCGGGGGCGGTGATCCTGGTCGGTTCGCTCATGTGTCCATGGTGGACCAGGGTTCCGGCAACGCCCCCGACGGGTCGGGGTCACCGCTCAGCCACGGAACCCCAGCAGCCCGTGCAGCGTCGAGCCGTGGGCGGTGCGCGAGGCGGCCTTGGACGCCGACGGCTTCGGGTCGGGCAGCGCCTTGCACACCGCGTCGGCGCCGCCGCTCCCGTGCGGCACCGTGCCGTCGGTCAGGTACGCCGCCAGGTACTTGTCCAGGCAGGCGTTCCCGCTCAGCGTGATGCCGTGGTTCTGGCCGCCGTCCTCGACCACCAGACGCGAACCGCGCAGCAGCGCGTGGACCGTCGCGCCGCCCGCGAACGGGGTGGCCGCGTCCTCCGTCGCCTGGAACAGCAGGGCCGGCGGCAGCTCGCCGTTGGCGAGGTCCACCGGCCCCACGGACCCGGTCGGCCAGAACGCGCACGGGGCGTTGTACCAGGCGTTGTTCCAGGTCATGAAGGGCGCCTTCGCGTACACCGACCAGTTGTCCGTGCGCCACTCGTCCCAGTCGCGCGGCCAGAAGGCGTCACGGCACTGCACCGAGGTGTAGACGCTGTAGCCGTTGTCCCCCGCGGCGTCGACGGCGGCGAAGTCCTCGTACGCCTCGACCAGCGGTGCGGCGTCCTTGCGGTTCACGTACGCCGCGAACGCCTCGGCGAGACGCGGCCAGTAGCCGTTGTAGTAGCCGCCGGGCAGGAAGGTGTCCTCCAGCTCCGAGGCGCCCACCCGGCCGCCGGCCGGCTTCCCCGCGAGGGCGGCCCGCATCGCGTACCACTTGGTCTCGACCTGCTCGGGGTCGGTGCCGAGCCGGTACGTCTTGTCGTACTTGGCGATCCAGGCCATCAGGGCCCGGTGCCGGTCGTTGAAGGCCAGGTCCTGGGTGAGGTTGTCCTCGTACCAGACGCCCGTGGGGTCGACGACGGAGTCCAGGACCAGGCGCCGTACCCGCTGCGGGTAGAGCTTGGCGTACACCGCGCCGAGGTAGGTGCCGTACGAGTAGCCGAAGTAGTTGAGCGTCGGCGCGCCCACGGCGGCACGGATCGCGTCCATGTCCCGTACGGCGCCGACCGTGTCGATGTACGGCAGCACGCGCGCGTACTTCTTGGCACAGGCCGTCGCGAACGACCGCGCGCGCTCGACGTTCGCCTTCTCGACCGCCTCGGTGCCCGGCACGGAGTCCGGGCGCACGGAGGCGAAGTGACCGGGCGCGCAGTTCAGCGCGGGCGTGCTCTTGCCCACCCCGCGCGGATCGAAGCCGATGACGTCGTACTGGGCCGCCACCGCCTTCGGCAGCGCCGAGGCGACGAACCCGGCGAGACTCAGCCCCCGGCCGCCGGGGCCGCCGGGGTTGACCAGCAGCGGGCCCTGGTACGTCTTCGCGGTGTGCGGGACGCGGGACAGCGCCAGCGTGATCTGCTCGCCGTCCGGCCGGGCGTGGTCCAGCGGCACCTTCAGGGACGCGCACTGGAGCTTCGGCTGCCCGGCGGTGGCGCAGCCCTTCCAGGCGAGCGCCGCCGCGCGGGCGGGTTCGGCTGAGGGCGAGGGGCTCGCGGCGGCGGGCACGGCGGTGACCGTCCCGGCCACGACGACGGCGGCAGCGCACAGCACGGCTGCGCGTTGGTTCATGGAGTGCTCCCGAGACGACGAAGGGGCCGGAGGTGGTCGGACCGCACAGCTCACGGCCCTTGCCGCATCGTCCCGGCAAGAGCGTCCGCCAGAACCTGTTCCGCCGTCGATTGACCCGTTCGGGTCGCCGGATGCGCTCGAACGCCCTCAGATCAGCGAGAGCTGGGTCGGTCCCGCCCCGGCCGGCTCCTCCACCGGCCCGGGCCGCGGGATCCGGCGGGGCATCCCCGCGCGCGTGGGGCCGATCCCGTACTCCTCGGCCAGTTCGTGGACCTGACGGGTGATCCGCCGCTGGTACCACTTCGGGGCGTAGGCGCCGTCCGCGTACAGCCGCTCGTAGCGGCGCACCAGGTAGGGGTGGTGCTGCCCGAGCCAGGCCATGAACCACTCGCGGGCGCCGGGACGCAGATGCAGCGCGAGCGGGGTGACGGAGGTGGCTCCGGCGGCCGCGATCGCCCGCACGGTGGCGCGCAGCTGGGCCGGCTCGTCGCCGAGGAAGGGGATCACCGGCGCCATCAGCACCCCGCAGCCGATCCCGTGGTCCGTGAGGGTCCTGACGACGTCCAGGCGCCGCTGCGGGGCGGGGGTGCCCGGCTCCACGGTGCGCCACAGCTCGGTGTCGGTGAAGCCGACGGAGACCGAGACGCCGACGTCGGTCACCTCGGCGGACTCCCGCAGCAGGTCGAGGTCGCGCAGGATCAGGGTGCCCTTGGTCAGGATCGAGAAGGGGTTCGCCCGGTCGCGCAGGGCGGACAGGATGCCCGGCATCAGCCGGTAGCGGCCCTCCGCACGCTGGTAGCAGTCCACGTTCGTGCCCATCGCGACGTGCTCCCCGTGCCAGCGGGGTGAGGCCAGCTGGCGCCGCAGCAGCTCCGGCGCGTTCACCTTGACGACGATCTGGGAGTCGAAGCCCGTCCCGGTGTCGAGGTCGAGATAGCTGTGCGTCTTGCGGGCGAAGCAGTACACACACGCGTGCGTGCAGCCCCGGTAGGGGTTCACCGTCCACTCGAACGGCATCCGGGAGGCGCCGGGCACCCGGTTGAGGATCGAGCGGGCCCGGATCTCGTGGAACGTGATGCCGGCGAACTCGGGCGTGTCGAACGTCCTGGTGGTGACCGCGTCCGCGCCGAACAGCGCGGCGTCGGCCGGCCGGTCGTGACGGGTCTCCGCGGTGAGGTTGTCCCAGCGCATGACGCCTCCTCGGTAGCACTGCCCCCACAATAGAACATGTGTTCCCATGATCGTGCGCGGAACCGTTCGGCGGTCCTTTTCGATCGCCCCGCGATCGCTTCCGGGACCCCGATTTGGGCGGCCGTGGACCGGGGTGGTTGGCTTGCCCCGAACCTGAGAAACCCCGAACAACCCTGAGCAACACAGACCTGGAGGAACCCCATGGCGCAGGTCGAGGCCACCACCGAGCGGGTCGTCGCCGCGGATCCGGAGAAGGTGTTCGACACCATCGCCGACTACAGCGGATCGCGCGGGAAGCTGCTGCCCGAGCACTTCAGCGAGTACGAGGTGCGTGAGGGCGGCGACGGCGAGGGCACCCTCGTCCACTGGAAGCTCCAGGCCACCAGCAAGCGCGTCCGCGACTGCCTCCTGGAGGTCACCGAGCCGACCGACGGCGAGCTCGTCGAGAAGGACCGCAACTCCTCGATGGTCACCGTCTGGCGGGTCACCCCGGCGGGCGAGGGCGCGTCCCGCGTCGTCGTCACCACCACCTGGAACGGCGCCGGCGGCATCGGCGGCTTCTTCGAGAAGACCTTCGCGCCCAAGGGCCTCAACCGGATCTACGACCTGATCCTCGCCAACCTCGCCGCCGAGGTCGAGAAGTAGGGCAACGCCCCGGCGCCTCGCGCGCGTTGGCCCTCTTCACCGGTTCGAGTGGTTCTCTCTTGTGACCGGGTCGGCGCCGTGACTCGTCGCGCTTGCCCGTAGTTGTCGCTTCACGCGGGAACTGCGACGCAGGCGCGACGAGGGGAGCGGTACATGGGCGGGACCATGACGGCACAGGACGAGCCGGTCACGGCGCCTGCCGCACAGGACGGGACGCCTGCGCCGGAACCCGGTCGGCGCGGGGTGCGGCTGATCTTCTTCTCCCTGATGCTCGCCCTGCTCCTCGCGGCCCTGGAGCAGATGATCGTCGCCACCGCCCTGCCGAAGATCGTCGGCGAACTGCACGGCCTGGACCGGATGTCCTGGGCGATCACCGCCTACCTGCTCACCGCCACCGTCGGGCTGCCGGTCTACGGCAAGCTCGGCGACCTCCTCGGCCGCAAGGGCGTCTTCCAGTTCGCGATCGTGGTCTTCGTCATCGGCTCCGCCCTCGCCGGGCGGGCCGGGACCATGGACCAGCTGATCGCCTTCCGCGCGGTCCAGGGCGTCGGCGCGGGCGGACTCATGATCGGCGTGCAGGCGATCATCGCGGACATCGTGCCGCCCCGGCAGCGCGGCCGGTTCATGGGCCTCATCGGCGCCGCCTTCGGCCTCGCCTCCGTCGCGGGACCGCTGCTCGGCGGCTACTTCACGGACCACCTCTCCTGGCGCTGGTGCTTCTACGTCAACGTCCCCTTCGGTCTGCTGACCCTCGCCGTCGTCACCGTCGTGCTCCAGCTGCCGAAGCCCACGGCGAAGCCCCGATTCGACGTCCTCGGCGCCCTGTTGCTCGCCGCCGCCTCCACCTGCCTGGTCCTGCTCACCAGTTGGGGCGGCACCCGGCACGCCTGGGACTCCGGCGTCGTCCTCGGCCTCGGCGCGGGAGCGGCGTCCGCGACCGTCCTGTTCGTCGCCGTGGAACGCACCGCCCCCGAACCCCTCATCCCGCTGCGGCTGTTCAGGGACTCCGTCTTCAACGTCACCGCGCTGGTCGGCCTGGTGATCGGCGTCGCGCTGTTCGGCGCCGCGAGCTATCTGCCGACCTTCCTGCAGATGGTCGACGGTGCCACCGCCACCGAGTCGGGGCTGCTGATGCTGCCGATGATGGGCGGCATCGTCGGCGCCTCGGTCCTGTCCGGGCAGCTCATCACGCACACCGGCCGCTACCGGATCTACCCCGTCCTGGGCAGCGCCCTCGCCGCCCTCGGCATGTATCTGCTGTCCCGGCTGGAGGCCGACACCCCCCGGCTCCAGTACAGCCTCTGGATGGCCGTCCTCGGCGTCGGCATCGGGCTGGTGATGCCCGTCCTCGTCCTCGCCGTGCAGAACTCCGTGCGCCCCGCCGACCTCGGCACCGCCACCAGCGCCAACACCTACTTCCGGCAGATCGGCGGAAGCGTCGGCGCGGCGGTCTTCGGCACGCTCTTCGCCGACCGGCTCACCGACGCCCTGCGAGCCCGCCTGCCCGTCGGCACGGGCAGCGGCCTCCCGGACTCCGAGTCCCTCACGCCGCAGCTCGTCCACGCCCTGCCCCCGCAGCTGCGGGACGCCTACATCCGCGCCTACGCCGACGCCATGCCGAGGATCTTCCTCTACCTCGTGCCGGTGCTGGTCCTCGGCCTGCTCATCGCCTTCTTCCTCGAGGAGAAGCCGCTGGTGTCCCACGGCGCCGCGACGCGTCCCGCGCCCGGGGACCCCGGGACCACGGAAGGGCCGCAGACCCTGAGGCTCCCCGTGCCGCACACCGCCGGCGTCCCCGTCCACGGAACGGTGCGCCACTCCGACGGGACCGCCCTGCCGCGCGCGGCGCTCACGCTCATCGACGTGGGCGGGCGCCAGATCGGCCGGGACGCGAGCGGCGAGGACGGACGGTTCGCGCTGGCCGCGCCCGGCTCCGGGCCGTACGTCCTGATCGCCGCCGCCGGCGGCCACCGGCCGCGCGCCGTCTCCGTCGCCGTCGGCGAGCGCCCCGTCGCGCTGGACGTCGTCCTCGGCGGCGCCGGACGCCTGGCCGGGACCGTCCTGAGCGACGACGGCTGTCCGGTACGGGAGGCCGTCGTCACCCTCACCGACGTCCACGGCGAGGTCGTCGCGAGCACCCGCAGCGGCCACGAGGGCGGCTATGTCCTCACCGGACTCGTCGCCGGGGAGTACACCCTCGCCGCCGGCGCGGTCGGTCACCGCCCGGCCGCCGTCCCGGTCAGCGTCCAGGCCGCCCGGGAGACCCGCCAGGACGTCGAACTCGCCGGCGGCGCCCTGCTGCGCGGCACCGTACGCGCCCCCGGCGGGCGACCCGTCGAGGACGCGCGCGTGACCCTCCTGGACGCGGCGGGCAACGTCGTGGACACCCTCACCACGGGGCCCGACGGCGCCTTCCGCTTCGACGACCGGTCCTGCGGCGAGTACACCGTCGTCGCCGCCGGATACCCGCCGGTCGCCACCGTCCTCCAAGTGGCGGGCGGCGGACGCACGGAACGCGACCTCCAGCTCGGCCACGACGACTGATCCCGTCGCGAGCGGACATCCGGAGGGGCGGCGTACCCCGGCGCGCTCCGCCGAAACCAATTCCAGGATTGCCGCACATGCCGAGCGACGTGCGCCGTACGGTGGTGACGGCGGGACAGATCTTGTACAGCTCTGGGGAGAGAGGGCCTGGGCCATGGACCGTGGCACCGAGAGGGACGCACCTCCCCGCCGCGGAGCAGCGAGCGGCGCGGTCGGCGCGGCGGGCGGAACGCCCGGGCGGTCCGTCCGCCCGGAGGGCGCCGAAGCCGCCTCCGACCCCGGGCGTGTCCCCCTGGCCGTCGTCGTGGTGGACCGCGAGGGACTCGTCTCCCACTGGAGCTCCGGCGCACGCCGGCTCTTCGGCGTCGTCAAGGAGGAGGCGCTCGGCAGGCCCGCGATCGACCTGCTCCCCGTCTCCGGCGCGCTCCCCGAGCCGGACGACGATCTCCCGGACGGCGGGTACGACGGCTACGGGGACTACGCGGCCTACGACGGACTCGGGCCCGGCCTCGACTCCTCCCTCGACCGGGGCCTCGGCTACCCGGCGGCCGGACGGGCCCGGCTGACCGTACCCGGACAGGACCGCGACCACGGTCGGGTCGACGTGCTGTGGTGGGCGTACCCGCTGGTCGGGCCGGGCACGGAACGGCTGCTGGTGCTGGCCGCGGACGCGGCGGGACTGCGCCGGGACGAGGCGGCCGACCCCCTGGCCGTCGAACGCATCGCGCCCGCCTTCGCCCTGCACACCGACTTTCCCGGCGCTGCGGAACTCGCCCGGCGGCTGCCCGAGATCCTGCCGAGCATGAGCGTCGGCGAGAGCGCCCGCATCGTCGCGCAGATCCTCGAACTCGGTTATCCGATACTGGAGTTCAGCCAGAACGACCGGGTGCCCGTGACCCCCGACTGGGGCGTGGCCCGGCGCGTCGAGCGCAGAGCGCGCCGTGAGCGGGCGGCCCGCGCCGCCGCCGAGGGGTCGCCCACCGCACGGGAGCCCGCCGACGAGGGCGAGGACCTCGAGTACGTCGCCGTCCGTGAGCGGCTGGAGTTCCTCAACGAGGTCAGCGGGAAGATCGGCACCTCCCTCGACCTCTCCCGCACCGTCCTCGAGGTCAGCAGAGCCGTCGTCCCGCGCTTCACCGACGTCGCCGGCACCTATCTGCGCGAACAGGTCGTCGCCGGGGAGGGGTTCCCCGACGGAGTGCCGGACACGACCACCATGTGGCACCGGGTCGCCGTCGAGCACACCGACGAACCCGGCCGCTGGGACGACGTCGTACCCGTCGGCGAGGCCATGCCGTTCCCCGCCCACACCCCCTTCTTCCAGTGCATGACGACCGGGCGGCCCGTCCTCGTGCCGCGCATCAGCGAGCAGATGGGCCACGCCATCGCCGCGCAGTTCGAGAAACGCGACATCCGGCCTCTGATCACCGGCCGTTCCATGCTGGTCGTCCCGCTCAAGGCCCGTAACGTCGTCCTCGGCTTCATGATCCTGCTGCGCCATCCCGAGCGCGCCCTCTTCAACGACATGGACCGGGTCACCGGCGCCGAACTCGCCGCCCGGGCGGGCCTCGTGCTCGACAACGCGCGCATGTACACCCACCAGGAGAGCGTCGCCGAGACCCTGCAGGACAGCATGCTGCCGCACATCCCGCCGCGCATGGCGGGCTGCGACATCGCCACCCGCTATCTGCCCGGCACGTTGCTCGGGCGGGTCGGCGGGGACTGGTTCGACTCGGTGAAGCTGCCCGGCGCGCGCACCGCCCTCGTCGTCGGCGACGTCATGGGCCACGGCCTCAACTCGGCTGCCATGATGGGACAGTTGCGCACGGCCGTGCAGACCATGGCGGCCCTCGACCTGCCGCCCGCCCAACTCCTGCGCAACCTCGACGACTTGGCGCAGCGGCTGGGCGACAGCTATCTCGCGACCTGCCTGTACGCGGTCTACGACCCGATCGAGGGCGAGCTGCACCTCGCCAACGCCGGCCACATCCCGCCCGTGCTGGTGCGCGCCGTCGACGGCCGCAGCGAACTCCTCGAACTGCCCACCGGGGCGCCCATCGGGGTCGGCGGGGTGCCCTTCGAGGCGGTACGCGTGTGCGTGGAGCCGGGCGACCGGCTGGTGATGTGCACCGACGGGCTGGTGGAGGTGCGCGGCGAGGACATCGGCGTAGGGCTCGCGACGCTCTGCGAGTCCGCCGCCCACCCGGCCGCCTCCATGGACGACGCCTGCGACACCATCATCCGCGCCCTCAACACCCGCGGCGGCCGCAAGGACGACGTGGCCCTGCTCATGGCGCGCCTCAACGGCATCGAACCGGACGACGTCGCCGAGTGGCGGTTCCCCCGCGATCCGGCCCAGGCGGGCCGGGCCCGCGCGGTGGTCCGCGAACAGCTGCACGACTGGGGCCTGGCCGGGCAGGCGGACACCGCCGCGCTCATGGTGAGCGAGCTCGTCACCAACGCCGTACGGCACGCCCGCAGCAACCCCGTGGCCCTGCGCCTCGTCCGCGGCGACACCCTGCTGTGCGAGGTCGAGGACGACGACCACGAACTGCCGACGCTGCTGAGCGCCGGGCCCGGCGACGAGGCCGGGCGGGGGCTGCGCGTGGTGAGCGCGCTGGCCCGCGAATGGGGCTCCAGCCGTACCGGCACGGGGAAGTCCGTGTGGTTCGAGCTGACGCTCCCGCGCCGCCCCGCGGGGCGCTGAGCACGACGGACCGGCGCACACCGGGCGGCGGACGGATCTCGAACGCGGCGTGAAGGAACGCGCACCGCGCTTGTCGCGCCGGCCGGGGAGCGATAGACCGTACTCGCCCGTCACTCACGGCGGATCGGCCTTGCATTCCGGGGAGTTGTGCATGAGCGTGACGAGTCGATACCGGCAGGCCTGGGAGGGCTTCTGGCGCGAGGCTCCGCAGGAACCGGGCGGAGTGTTCTGGGACGCGGATCCGAAGGTGACCGCCGCCCTCCACCTGGCCCTCTTCGAACCCCATCTCGCCGATCCCGGTCTGGCGTTGCTGGACCTCGGGTGCGGCAACGGCACCCAGACCCGGTACTTCGCCGACCGCTTCCCGCACGTCGTCGGCGCCGATCTGTCCGCCGCGGCCCTGGACCGTGCCCGCCGCGCCGACCCCGCGGGACAGGCCGCGTACCGGCTGCTGGACGCGGTCGAGAAGGGCGCAGCCGAGACACTGCACGCCGAACTCGGCGACACCAACGTCTATATGAGGGGCGTCCTGCACCAATGCGAGCCCGACGACCGGCAGCCGCTGGTGGACGGGATCGCCGCGCTGCTGGGGGAGCGCGGCCGGGTCTTCCTCGTCGAACTGTCGGAGGCCGCCCGCCCCGTCCTCGGCGGACTGGCGCAGAGCCCGGACGGTCCGCCGCCGAAGCTCGCGCCGATCTTCCGGCACGGCATCGCCCCCGGCGAAGTCGCCGACGACGCGGTGCCCGGGTATCTGCGCGCCGCCGGCCTCACGGTCCTGGCCTCCGGTGAACTGCCGCTCGTCACCACCGAGTACGCGCCCGACGGCACCCGGATCGAGCTGCCGTCGAAGTGGCAGGTGGCCGCCCGCGTCGCGTGACCGTCGTCACACAAAACTGTCTCCGGCGGCTGTCACACTCGCGCGGCGCACCGTGTCAGGGGGGTGCAGGAACGGACGGAAACCCCCTGAGGAGCTGCTGAGATGTTCACCGACCACTCCACCGCCTACGTCGTCGTCACCCTTGTCGGAGCCGTCATGGCGGGCTTCTCGGCCGCCTCGGTCCTCCTCCGCGCCGAGTGGACGGTGAAGCCGCTGGCCGACTACGGCGTGCCGCGCTCGTGGTGGCCGTGGCTCGGCGGGGCCAAGGCCGCGGGCGCGGCCGGTCTGCTGGCCGGCCTGTTCGTGCCCGTGGTCGGCGTGCTCGCCGCGATCGGCCTGATCCTGTACTTCCTCGGCGCCGCCGCCACGGTGCTGCGGGCCCGCTGGTTCGCGCACGTGCCGTTCCCGCTGGTCTACGCAGCGCCGGTGGTGGCCTCGCTGGTGCTGGCCTTCTGAGAACGGGTGCGGGGCCGGTGCGGACGGTCGGCCCCCCCCGTCTGTCAGCCGTCGGCGTCCATGGTTTCGGTGTCCATGGTTTCCGTATCCATGGCTTCGGCGTCCATGGTGTCGGCTCCGACGGTGTCGAGCACGGCCACCTCGATGCCGTCCAGCCGCTCCCGGTCCGCCACCACGTCGATCCGGGTGATCCCGCCCTCCGCGATCGTGAACAGCAGGACCAGCCGCAGCCTGCCGTGCGGTGCCATCGCGAGGCCGACCCCGCCGTCGAGCAGGGCGAGGCCGGTGAACCGGGCCCGGCCGGCCGCCGCCATCGCGCCCTCGGCCACGGGCCCCGCGCCCCTGACCGTGACGGGTTCCGGCGTCGGGACGACGAAGCGGTCGGCGGTGAGGACCACGTCCGGGTGCAGCAGGGCGAGCAGTGCCTCGAAGTCGCCGCCCCTCGTGGCGGCCAGGAACGCGTCGGCGACCTGGCGTTGCCGGGTCCGGTCGACGGCGGACGCGGGTGCGGCGGGTCCGCGTCCGGGAGCGGAGGCCCGGGGAGTTCCGGTGTCGCCCGGGCCGGAGGGCGCGTTCGGAGCGACGGCTGCGCCGCCCCTGACGCGCCGACGGGCCCGGCTGGCCAGCTGCCGTGTGCCGGCCGGAGTCCGGTCGATCATCGGGGCGATGACGTCGAACGGCACGGCGAACAGGTCGTGCAGCACGAACGCCAGCCGTTCGGCCGGGGCGAGCGTGTCCAGCACGACCAGGAGCGCCACCCCGACCGAGTCGGCGAGCAGCGCCTCCTCCTCGGGGTCGCCGCCCTCCGCCTGCCCGGCCACCGGCTCGGTCACCTGGGCGTCGAGCGCCACCTCGGGCCGTGTTCTTCGCGAGCGGAGCATGTTCAGGCAGACCCGGCCGACGACCGTGGTGAGCCACCCGCTGAGGTTCTCCACCTCGCCGACGTCCGCCCGGGTCGCCCGGAGCCATGTCTCCTGAACGGCGTCCTCCGCCTCGCTGAGCGAGCCGAGCATGCGGTAGGCGACCGCGCGCAGGTGCGGCCGGTCGGCCTCGAAGCGTTCCGGTGGCAGGGCGGTGTGCGTGGTCATGGCCGGGTCCCCGTTCGTCGTCACCCACCTGTGGGCGTGCGTGCCCAGATCACCACACGGCAGCGTCGTCCGCACCAGCGATTCCGTGAACGAAGGAACGTCCCTGGCCGTGTGGTTGTGGCACGGCCCGGCCAACAGGGCAGTTCGCTCACAGGTGTTGACGGCACCGGAGAGGACCGGGGGAGGGGACCAGGCCCGCGTCGGCTGCCGGAGGGCGGCGGCCGGAGAGCGGCGGCCGCTCGGGGTGCTGCACGTCGGCGGGCTCCGGACGGCCGGTGCGCGGTCGGTCCGGCCGGCCCCGCGGTGCGACCGGCGACGACCAGGGCTTCGGAGCCGGGACCGGTGAGGGCCCGGGCGTCGGCGGCCCCCCGGGGCCCGGCGGTCCTTCGGCCGGGGTGCGCGGGTCCGGTCACCCGCGCGACCGGGTGGCCCGCCGCCGTCGGCCGCCCGTCCCGGGCGGGCGGCCGACGGCGGCGGCCGAGGGGTGTCTGCCGCCGTGGGGGAACTCCCGGCTGAGCGGCGTCGCTCCCGGGAAATCCGGGCCGCGGCCCGCTAGGCTCGGGTCTCCTTGAGAGGACGGGGTGCCGTGACGTGAAGATCCTCATCAGCGCCGACATGGAGGGCGCCACGGGCGTCACCTGGCCGGCCGACGTGCTGCCCGGGGCGCCGGAGTGGCAGCGGTGCCGGTCGATGTTCACCTCGGACGTCAACGCCGCCGTGCTCGGCTTCTTCGACGGCGGAGCGGACGAGGTTCTGGTCAACGAGGCCCACTCGACCATGCGCAACCTGCTTCTCGAGCAGCTCGACGAGCGGGTGGAGATGCTCACCGGCCGTCACAAGTCCCTCTCCATGGTGGAGGGCGTCCAGCACGCAGACGTGGACGGCATCGCGTTCGTCGGCTACCACGCGGGCGCCGGCATGGAGGGCGTCCTCGCCCACACCTACCTCGCCAACTCCCTCACCGGCGTGTGGCTGAACGACGTACGGGCCAGCGAGGGGCTGCTCAACGCGCACGTGGTCGCCGAGTACGGAGTGCCGGTCGTCCTCGTCACCGGTGACGACGTGGCCTGCGAGGACGCGCTGGGCTACGCGCCCGAGGCGCTGAAGGTCGCGGTGAAGGACCACGTCTCCCGGTACGCGGCCGTGTGCCGTACCCCGGCCCGCACGGCCGCCGACATCCGGGCCGCGGCGAAGGAGGCGACCCGGCTGGCCGTCCGTCAGGAACCGGTGAGCGGAGGGCCGTTCACGGTGGCCGTGGAGTTCGACGCCGAGCACCTCGCGATGGCGGCCACCGTCGTGCCCGGCGTCGCCCGGGTCGGCGAGCGGAAGATCGCGTACACCAGCGGCACCATGTACGAAGGCATCCGTACGTTCAAGGCGGTCACGACGATCGTCTCGGCCGCGATCGAGGAACAGTATGGCTGAGGAGCGGGACCCGGGGCGGTGGCCGGAGCGGCCGCCGGGGCCGGGGCGGCGGCACGGGCGGGAGCGGCATGGCTGACGCGCGGGCGCGGGACGAGGTCGTCCGGTTCACCTCCGATCTCATCCGCATCGACACCACCAACCGGGGCGGGGGCGAGTGCCGGGAACGGCCCGCCGCCGAGTACGCCGCCGCCCTGCTCGCCGAGGCGGGCATCGAGCCGACGCTCCTCGAACGCGTCCCGGGACGGACCAACGTCGTCGGCCGGATCGAGGGCACCGACCCGGCCGCGGACGCCCTGCTCGTCCACGGCCACCTGGACGTGGTCCCGGCGGAGGCCGCCGACTGGAGCGTCCACCCCTTCTCCGGGGAGGTGCGCGACGGGGTCGTGTGGGGGCGCGGCGCCGTCGACATGAAGAACATGGACGCGATGATCCTGGCCGTGCTGCGGGCCTGGGCCCGGCAGGGCGTCCGGCCCCGGCGCGACCTCGTCATCGCCTTCACCGCCGACGAGGAGGCCAGCGCCGAGGACGGCTCCGGGTTCCTCGCCGACCGCCACCCGGGACTGTTCGAGGGCTGCACCGAGGCCATCGGCGAATCCGGGGCGTTCACCTTCCACGACGGCGCCGGGCGCGAGATCTACCCCATCGCCGCGGGTGAGCGCGGCACCGGCTGGCTGAAGCTCACCGCCCGCGGACGCGCCGGACACGGCTCCAAGGTCAACCGGGAGAACGCGGTGACCCGTCTGGCCGCCGCGGTCACGCGGATCGGCGCGCACGAGTGGCCCCTGCGGCTCACCCCGACCGTCCGGGCCGCCCTCACCGAACTCGCCGCGCTGTACGGCGTCGACGCCGACCTGCGCGATGTGGACGGGCTGCTGGCGAAGCTCGGCCCGGCGGCCGCGCTGGTGGAGGCGACCGTCCGCAACAGTGCCAACCCGACCATGCTGGAAGCCGGTTACAAGGTCAACGTCGTTCCCGGTGAGGCGGTCGCCTATGTCGACGGCCGCTATCTCCCGGGCGGCGAGGACGAGTTCCGCACGACCCTCGACCGACTCACCGGTCCCGAAGTGGACTGGGAGTACCACCATCGCGAAGTGGCCCTGCAGGCACCTGTGGACGCCCCGGTCTACGCCCGCATGCGGGCCGCCGTGGAGGAGTTCGCGCCCGAGGGGCACGTGGTGCCGTACTGCATGTCCGGCGGTACGGACGCCAAGCAGTTCTCGCGGCTCGGCATCACCGGCTACGGCTTCGCACCGCTGAAGCTCCCGGAGGGCTTCGATTACCAGGCCCTCTTCCACGGGGTCGACGAGCGGGTGCCGGTGGAGGCGCTGCACTTCGGTGTCCGGGTGCTCGACCGGTTCCTGCGGACGGCCTAGGCGAACGGGGAGAACGTGCAGGTCCTGCCCTACGGTTCCTGGCCCTCGCCCATCGACGCGGCCCTCGCGGCCACGCACGACGGGCGGCCCGAGTATGTCGGCTTCGTCGGCGACGAGGTGTGGTGGACCGCGCCCCGGCCGGCCGAACACGGCCGCCGCACCCTCGTCCGGCGTCGGCACGACGGCACGGAGGAGTCCGTGCTGCCCGCCCCCTGGAACGTCCGCAGCCGGGTCGTCGAGTACGGCGGACAGCCGTGGGCCGGCGCCGTGCTCGACGGCCGGCCCCTGGTGGTGTTCGTGCACTTCGCCGACCAGCGGCTGTACGCGTACGAGCCCGGGTCCGCGTCGGGCGCCGGGCCGCGCCCGCTCACTCCCGTCTCGTCGGTGGGCGGCGGACTGCGCTGGGTGGAGCCGCAGTTGCTGCCGGAACGGGGCGAGGTGTGGTGCGTCCTGGAGGAGTTCACGGGTGAGGGCCCGACCGAGGTGCGCCGGGTGCTGGCCGCGGTGCCGCTGGACGGTTCGGCCGCCGAGGACCGCGCCGCCGTGCGCGAACTCACCGACGACCGACGCCGTTTCGTCACCGGCGCCCGCCTCTCGTCCGACGGCCGCCGGGCCGCCTGGCTGGCCTGGGATCATCCGCTGATGCCCTGGGAGGGCACCGAGGTGGTCGTCGCCGACGTCGGGGGTGACGGCACGCTGAGCGGCGCCCGGGTGGTGGCGGGCGGCCCGGGGGAGTCGATCGCCCAGGTCGACTGGATGCCGTCGACGGGATACGGGCGACAGGGGGCGGACGACGGTGGCCGGTCCGCGGCATACGACGGACGGTCGACCGGCGACGACATGCGGTCGACCGGCGACCAGATGCGGCTGACGGGCGACGACATGCGGTCGACTGCCGACGGGGAGCGTTCGGCCGTCGACAGTCCACCGTCCGCAGGCGACGCGGGACAGTCGGCGTACGACGGACAGCAGTCCGCAGAAGACTGCCTACTGTATACAAGCGACCGCAGCGGCTGGTGGAACCTCTACCGCGACCACCGGCCCCTCTGCCCCCGCGAGGAGGGGTTCGGCGGCGCCCTGTGGAAGCTCGGACAGCGCTGGTTCGCGCCGCTGGACAGCGGACTCGTCGCCGTCGTGCACGGCCGGGGAGCCACCGCGCTCGGGGTCCTGGACCCGGAGACCGGCGAGCTCGTCGACGCGGCCGGACCATGGACGGAGTTCGCGCCCACCCTCGCGGTGCACGGGGAGCGCGTCGTCGGCGTCGCCGCCAGCCCGCGCAGCGCCTACGAGGTGGTGGAGCTGGACACCAGGACGGGCCGGGCCCGGGTGGCCGGAGCCGCGCACGACGACGCCGTGGACCCGGCCTACTACCCCGAGCCCCGGATCCGCACGTTCACCGGCCCCGACGGCCGTGACATCCACGCGCACGTCTACCCGCCCCACCACCCCGGGCACGTCGCGCCCGGCCACGAGCTGCCGCCGTACGTCGTGTGGGCGCACGGCGGGCCCACCGATCGCGCCCCGCTCGTGCTGGACCTGGAGATCGCCTACTTCACCTCCCGGGGCATCGGCGTCGCCGAGGTCGACTACGGCGGCTCCACCGGGTACGGGCGGGAGTACCGGGAGCGGCTGCGCGAGCAGTGGGGCGTCGTCGACGTCGAGGACTGCGCGGCCGTCGCCCTGGCGCTCGCCGACGAGGGCACGGCCGACCGCCGGCGGCTGGCCGTCCGGGGCGGCAGCGCGGGCGGCTGGACCGCCGCGGTCTCGCTGGCCGGCACCGACGTGTACGCCTGCGGCACGATCCGCTACCCCGTGCTGGACCTGGTGGGCTGGGCGACGGGGGAGACCCACGACTTCGAGTCGCGCTACCCGGACAGTCTCGTCGGGCCCCTCGCGCAGGTGCCCGCCCGCTACGCGGAACGCTCGCCGATCGAGCACGCCGACCGGATCACCGTCCCGTTCCTGCTCCTCCAGGGGCTGGACGACGTGATCTGCCCGCCCGCCCAGTGCGAGCGGTTCCTGTCCCGGCTGACCGGGTCGGCCCGCTCGGCCGGGCGGCCGGCGCCGCACGCGTACCTGGCGTTCGCGGGGGAGGGGCACGGCTTCCGGCAGGCGGCCACCATGGTGCGCGCCCTGGAGGCCGAGCTGTCGCTGTACGCTCAGGTGTTCGGGCTGAGCCCGTCCGGAATCCCCAGGTTGGAGCTTGCGCGGTGAAGGAACTCGTACGGCCGTCCCGGCTCGCCCCAGGGGCCAGGGTCGCGGTCGTCGCGCCCAGCGGGCCGGTCGCGGAGGAGCGGCTGGAGGCCGGCCTCGACCTGCTGCGCGGCTGGGACCTCGACCCCGTGGTCGCGCCCCATGTGCTGGACCGGGACGACCTGCTGCCGCACCTCGCGGGCACCGACGCCGACCGGGCCGCCGACCTCCAGCGGGCCTGGTGCGATCCGGGTGTCGACGCCGTGCTGTGCGCACGCGGCGGCTACGGCGCCCAGCGGATCGTCGACCTGCTCGACTGGGACGCGATGCGGGCGGCCGGGCCGAAGGTGTTCGTCGGCTTCAGCGACAGCACCACCCTGCACGAGGCGTTCGCCCTGCGCCTGGGCCTGGTGACGCTGTACGGGCCCGCGGCCGCGGGCATCGACTTCATCAAGAGCGCCCGCGGCCAGGAACACCTCAGGGCCACCCTGTTCGCCCCGGAGTCCGTCCGCACGCTCGCCTCCACCGGTACGGCCATCGCGCCGGGCCGGGCGCGGGGCGTCACCCTGGGCGGCTGCCTCGCGCTGCTGGCCACCGGCTACGGCACTCCGCACACCCGGGCCGGCGCCCGCGGCGGCCTGCTGCTGATCGAGGACGTGGGGGAGCGGCCGTACAGCGTCGACCGCGCCCTCACCCAACTCCTGCGCACCGGCTGGCTGGACGGCGTCGCGGGCGTCGCCCTCGGCTCCTGGGAGAACTGCGGCCCCTACGCGGAGCTGCGCCCGGTCCTCGTGGACCGGCTCGGCGGCCTCGGCGTCCCCGTCGTCGAGGAGCTCGGGTTCGGTCACTGCGAGGGGGCCCTCACCGTGCCGTTCGGGGTGCCCGCCGTGCTCGACGCCGACGAGGGCGCCCTCACCCTCGACCTCCCCGCGCTGCGCTGACCCCCGGCCGCCTCACCCGGGGGCGCGCCTCACCGTGCGTGAGCGCGGCGCAGGGCCCACGCTGGTCGTATGAGCCCGAAGACCTCGAAGGCGTCCCGGAGCGGGGGCAGGAACGAAGCGATGACGCCGGGCCGGATCGTCGTCCTGGCGCTCGCCGTCCTCACTCTGGTCTTCATCTTCCAGAACACCCGCCCCACGAAGATCCGGCTGCTGGTCCCCGAGGTGACGGTGCCGCTGTGGACGGCGCTCCTGGCGACCTGGGTCATCGGCGTCGTCTGCGGCGCCTCCTTCGCGTATTTCCGGAAACGGCGCAAGTGACCTCGTCGTAGGCTGTCCCGATGCCGCACACCGCATCCCGCTACCTCGCCGAGGGCCCCCGCGTGGGCATACGTCACTTCACCTACGAGGACGGGCCGGAGTTCACCGCCCGCGCGCGGGAGAGCGAGGACCTGCACCGCCCGTGGCTGTTCCCGCCGGCCACCGCCGACGCGTACACGGCCTACGCGGGCCGGCTGATCGAGGACCCCTCGAAGGCCGGTTTCCTCGTGTGCACGCGGGAGGACGGGGCGGTCGCCGGGTTCGTCAACATCAACAACATCGTCCAGGGCGGCTTCCAGTGCGGCGCGCTGGGCTACGGCGCCTTCGCGCACGCGGCCGGGCGCGGGCTGATGCGCGAGGCGCTCGACCTCGTGGTGGGCCACGCGTTCGGGCCGATGCGGCTGCACCGGCTGGAGATCAACGCGCAGCCCGGCAACGTCGCCTCCATCGCCCTGGCCCGCGGCTGCGGCTTCCGCCGGGAGGGTTTCTCCCCGAAGATGATCTATATCGACGGGGAGTGGCGGGACCACGAGCGGTGGGCGATCACCGCCGAGATGCGGCCTTGTAGTTGATCTTCATGGTGTCGAGGTCGGTGACCGTCGACCGCAGCCCGGTGAAGCCGTGGCCGAGTTCGCGCAACGTCGCCTCGGCGCGCTCCTCGGCGAGCGCGCCCGCCATCTCGTCGCCGTCCGCCGCGTCCGACACCACCACGTAGCGCATCGAGAAGTGCTTGAGCGGCGACGGCTCGTAGGACAGCGTGCCCTCCTCGGTGAACCGCATGCTCGTCAGGCCGTGCGCGCAGGCCTCGGCGAGGAGGCGGGTGCGGCTCTCCTCGGTGAGACCGTCCCAGGTGCCCCGGACGATCACCCGGTAGGTGTGCTGCTCATTCACTGCCGCTCCTTCGTGCCTGCCGCCGAACGCCCGACTCTACGTCCGGGAAGGCCCGCCGCCCACGGAATTTCGTCCCGCCCGCCGCGGCACCCGGCGCACGCGGAACCTCACGAGCCGCGCCGGTCGACGTACTCGTACACCGCTCCGTCCGGGTGCCGGGCGATCAGGTTGCGGCCCACCGGGGTGGGCACCGGGCCCGCGATGACGTCCGCGCCCAGCTCGGTGAGGGTCCGGTGGGCCTCGTCGACGTCCGCGACGGCGATCGTCGCGGCCGCCTTGCGCAGCAGCTCCAGCTCGGCCGGAGGCCCGCTCATCAGCAGGAAGCAGCCGACCGCGGCCACGTGGACGCCGCCCCGCTCGAAGCGGAGCGCGCCGGTGCCCGCCAGCCGCTCGTAGAAGGAGACCGAGCTCTCCAGATCGTCGACACAGACACGCAGTGTGGCTCCCAGAATGTCCATGCGGACGAGCCTAGTTGGGGCGGGTGCGGTGAGGTGATCCCTTCACCCGATCCCCGCCCCGGCCCCCCTCCCGGTCCCCGCCCGGTTCTCGGCCCCGCTCCCGGCCCGGCGATCCGGCAAGCCGGTCACCGGAGTTAAGCGTCCATGACAGCGGGTACCCGAGGTCCATGGAGCGCATGGATCACCTGGAGCATCTGGACAAGCATCTGGTCGACGAACTGGCGCAGGTGGCGCGCGAGACGATCCGCGAGGAGCTGCGCGAGCAGACCCGCAAGCAGCGCCGTACGGCGATGCTTTACGCGGCCTCCGGCGCCGTCGCCCTCTACGCGGGCGCGGCCGTCGCACTCGCGGTGGGGCTCGCCCTCGGCATCGGTCTGCCGGACTGGGCCGCGGCGCTGATCACCGCCGCGATCCTCGGCGTCGTCGCGTACCTGCTGCGCGGCGCGGCCAGGCCGCACGCGTCGTCCCCGTCCACGGCGGGGCTGGAGGCGGCGCAGGACAAGGGCCCGGGCCGCGTCGTCGGCGGTTCGCAGCCGGCCGGACCGCCCGGTGGCACCGGCCTGCCCTACCCCCCGATGCCGCCGACCGCACCCGGCGCCCAGGTGCCGGCGCCGGGCGCGGCGCCGCGCGCCGACGACATCGATCCCGAGAGCCCGCAGCGGGCCTGACCCGCGGCGCGCATCCGCCGAAGTGACGCACCCGCGTCACGGGTTCGGCGTCCGGGAGGCCCCGCGGCACGAGCTGCCGCGGGGCCTCCCGGCGTGCGCGGGCGTTCCCGGTCGCTCCACAGCCGGCGCGTTCCGGACGCCGGACGCCCGCCGCGGACACCGGCGCACGTTTGACGGCTCCTGCCAGGGGGACGCGGAAACCTCCGTACGACAACCGTCCGAACCCCTCCGGAGGACCATCGTGAGGCGTCCCCGCATCGTGATCGTCGGAGCCGGATTCGCCGGCTACCGCACGGCCCGGACCCTGGCGCGGGCGGTCCGGGGCCGGGCCGACGTCACTCTGCTCAACCCGACCGACTACTTTCTGTACCTGCCCCTGCTGCCCCAGGTGGCGGCGGGCATCCTCGAACCGCGCCGGGTCACCGTCTCCCTGTCGGGCACCCTCCGTGAGGTGCGGCCGGTGCTCGGCGAGGCCGGACGCGTCGACCTCGACGCGCGCACCGTCCACTACACGAACCCCGAAGGGGACGAGGGCGCACTCGACTACGACCGGCTCGTGCTGGCCGCCGGCAGCGTCAACAAGCTGCTCCCCATCCCCGGGGTCGCCGAGCACGCGCACGGTTTCCGCGGCCTGCCCGAGGCCCTCTACCTGCGTGATCACCTCACCCGTCAGGTGGAGTTGGCCGCCTCCGGCGCGAACGCGGAAGAGTGCGCGGCGCGTTGCACGTTCGTCGTGGTCGGAGCGGGCTACACCGGTACCGAAGTCGCCGCGCAGGGACAGCTGTTCACCGACGCCCTGGTCCGCGCGCACCCGTTGCGCCGGGGCATCCGGCCGCGCTGGCTGCTGCTCGACGTCGCGTCCCGCGTCCTGCCCGAACTGGACGAACGGCTCTCCCGTACCGCCGACCGGGTGCTGCGCGGGAGGGGCGTCGAGGTGCGTATGGGGACCTCCGTCAAGGAGGCCACCCGGGACGGAGTCCTGCTGACGGACGGCGAGTTCGTCCCCACCCGCACCCTGGCGTGGTGCGTGGGCGTACGGCCCGATCCCCTGGCGGAGTCGCTCGGACTGCCCATGGAACGCGGGCGGTTGCTCGTCGAACCGACGCTGCAGGTGCCGGGCAGGCCCGAGGTGTTCGCGTGCGGCGACGCGGCCGCGGTACCGGATCTGGAGCGGCCCGGGGAGTACACGCCGATGACCGCGCAGCACGCCTGGCGGCAGGGCAGGGTGGCGGGGCGGAACGTCGCCGCCTCGCTGCGCGCGGGCGGCGGCGCGGCCGGTCTGCGGCCTTACCGGCACAAGGACATGGGCTTCGTCGTGGACCTGGGCGGGGTGCAGGCCGCCGCCAATCCGCTCGGCGTCCACCTGTCCGGCCCCGCGGCGGGCGCGGTCGCCCGCGGCTACCACCTCGCCGCCATGCCCGGCAACCGTGTGCGGGTCGCCGCCGACTGGCTGCTGGACGCCGTACTCCCGCGTCAGGACGTCCAGCTGGGCCTGGTCAGGTCCTGGTCGGTGCCGCTCGACACGGCGTCACCGGAGCCGGCACGGGTACCGGAGGACCACCGCCGCGAACCGACGGCCCCCGGCCCCGGCGCCGCCACCCGGGAGGACGTGAAGGCCGGGAACCGCGCGGACGCGACGGACGGAGCGGACGGCGCCCACGCGTCCGACACGCACACGCACGACACGCACGACACCGATGAAGGGAACGACGTGAACGCCAAGAACGACGTGAACCAGGAGACCGGCGGGTCCGGCGAGCACCACCCCTCCCCGGAGGACGACTCGCAGTCGATCACCTCGCCGACCCCCGAGGTGGGGCGGCACGGCGGCGGTGAGGACGAGTCCGGCACGGGCCGGCGATCGCCGGAGGACGGCTCCCAGTCGATCACCTCGCCGACCCCCGAGGTGGGGCGGCACAGTTCCGGACCGGCGGACGTGCGCGACGACAGGACCGCGGACGAGCCGACCCCCGGCCCCGTCGAGCACGGCGACACCCGCGACGCGAAGGGGGACAGGTAACCAGATGGACACCGCCGAACTGACCGGACTCGGACAGCAGTTGCGGGTCGACAGTGTGCGGGCCGCGGCCGCCGCGGGGTCCGGTCACCCGACGTCCTCGATGTCGGCCGCGGACCTGATGGCCGTACTGCTCGCGCACCACTTCCGCTACGACTTCGACCGCCCGGCGCACCCGGGCAACGACCGCTTCGTCCTCTCCAAGGGCCATGCCTCCCCCCTGCAGTACGCGGCCTACAAGGCCGCCGGGGCCATCGACGACGAGGAACTCCTGACCTTCCGCGCGCTCGGCAGCAGGCTCGAAGGACACCCCACCCCGCAGCGGCTGCCCTGGGTCGAGACGGCCACCGGCTCGCTCGGCCAGGGACTCCCGGTGGGCGTCGGCATCGCGCTGGCCGGGAAACGGCTGGACCACATCGGCTACCGCGTGTGGGTGCTGTGCGGGGACAGCGAGCTCGCCGAGGGCTCGGTGTGGGAGGCCGCCGAGCACGCGGGCCACGAGCATCTCGACAACCTCACGGTGATCGTCGACGTCAACCGGCTCGGCCAGCGCGGTCCCACCCGGCACGGCCACGACCTCGGCGCCTACGCCCGCCGCTTCCAGGCCTTCGGCTGGCACACCATCGAGATCGACGGACACGACGTGGACGCCGTCGACCGCGCCTACGGCGAGGCGGCCTCCACCCTGGGGCAGCCCACCGCGATCCTCGCCCGCACCCTCAAGGGCAAGGGCGTGCGCTCCGTCGAGGACCGCGAGGGGCTGCACGGCAAGCCGCTGCCCGACGCCGACGAGGCGATCGAGGAACTGGGCGGCCTTCGTGACCTGCGGGTCCGCGTGCGGGAGCCGGCCGACGCCCGCATGCTGCACTCCGTCCCCACCGGGCCCCTCGTGCTGCCCCGCTGGGAGGGGGAGGACCGTGAGAAGGGCGTGGCGACCCGTGACGCCTACGGCAAGGCCCTCGCCGCCCTCGGCGCCGCCCGCGCGGACATCGTCGCCCTCGACGGCGAGGTCAGCGACTCCACCCGCGCCGAGGCCTTCGCCAAGGAGTACCCCGACCGGTTCTTCGAGTGCTACATCGCCGAGCAGCAGCTCGTCGCCGCGGCGGTCGGACTGGCGACGCGCGGCTGGGTCCCGTACGCCTCGACGTTCGCGGCCTTCCTGACCCGGGCCCACGACTTCGTCCGGATGGCCGCGGTCAGCGGGGTCGGCATCAATCTCGTCGGCTCGCACGCGGGGGTCGCCATCGGCCCGGACGGACCCTCGCAGATGGGTCTGGAGGACCTGGCGATGTTCCGGTCCGTGCACGGCTCGACCGTGCTGTACCCGTGCGACCCCCACCAGACCGCCCGGCTCGTCTCCGCCATGGCCGGCCTGGAAGGGGTCCGCTATCTGCGCACCTCACGCGGCGCCGATCCGGTGCTCTACGGGCCGGACGAGGAGTTCCCCGTCGGCGGCAGCAAGGTGCTGCGCTCCTCCGACCGGGACCGGCTCACGATCGTCGCGGCCGGCGTCACCGTGCACGAGGCGCTGAAGGCCGCCGAGGCGCTCGACGCCGAGGGCGTCTCCGCGCGGGTGATCGACCTGTACTCGGTCAAGCCCGTCGACCGGGCCACGTTGCGCCGGGCCGCCGAGGAGACCGGCCTGCTGCTGAGCGTGGAGGACCACCACGAGCAGGGCGGCCTCGGGGACGCGGTCCTCGACGCCTTCCTCGACGGGCGGCCGGTGCCCCGGCTGGTGCGGCTCGCCGTCCGGACGATGCCCGGTTCGGCGACCCCGGCCGAGCAGCTGCACGCCGCGGGCATCGACGCCGAGTCGATCGCCGCGTCCGCTCGGCTGCTGGTGGAGCAGGCGATCGCGCCGTGAGCGGTGACGACGTTCGCAGGGTGCGGGCGGGCCGCCGCAGCGTCGAGGTCCACCGGCCCGAGAAGGTGCTGTTCCCGGGCGGCGAGGAGGCCAAGCAGTACACGAAGGGCGACCTGGTCGCGTACTACCGGTCGGTCGCCGCGTTCATGGTGCCGCACCTGCGCGGCCGTCCGCTGATGCTGGAACGGCATCCGGACGGGATCGACGGGCCCCGCTTCCTGCAGAAGAACACGCCCGAGCACTACCCGGAGTGGATCACCCGGGCCGAGGTGGCCAAGGAGGACGGCACCGTCCGCCACACCGTCTGCGACGACTCCGCCACCCTCGTGTACCTCGCCGACCAGGCCTGCCTCACGCTGCACCGCTGGACGTCGCGGGCCGGCCGGGCCGACCGTCCGGACCTGATGGTCTTCGACCTCGACCCGGCCGACGGCTCGTCCTTCGCCGCCGTCCGGGAGGCCGCCGAATGGCTCGGCGACCTGCTGGACCAGCTGCGGCTGCCTTCCGCCCTCATGACGACGGGCTCGCGCGGCCTGCACGTCGTCGTCCCGGTCGACGGGCACGACGACTTCGACGCGGTGCGCGGGTTCGCCCGGGACGCCGCCGACCTGCTCGTCGCCGAGCACCCCGACCGGCTGACCACGGCCGCCCGCAAGAAGGACCGCGGCGACCGGCTCTACCTGGACGTGCAGCGCAACGGCTACGCGCAGACCGCCGTCGCGCCCTTCTCGGTGCGCGCGCTCCCCGGGGCGCCCGTCGCCATGCCCCTCACCTGGGAACAGCTGCGCGATCCGGAACTCGGCCCGCGCCGCTGGACCATCGCCGACGCCGCCGAGCAGGCCCGCACGCGTCCGTGGTCGGCGCTGCCGGGACGCGGGCGCGCCCTGGGCCCCGCCCGACGCCGGCTCGACGCACTCCGGGCCACGTGAAGGTTTGGCCAAGAGCCTTTGGGCCACACGGAAGAAGAGGTGGCCATGGTGAACACGAAGAACACATCACAGGCACGTGCTTCACACGATTCGGACGAGGCGCACGAAGCGCCTGAAAGGCGGAGTTCCAAGAGTTCACGGACCTCGGGAACCTCACGGGCCTCGGGAACCTCGGGGGCTTCGGGAACTCCGCAGAAATCACACAGACCACAGAGAACGACGAGAACGAAGAGATCAGAGAGTTCGCAGCCCGCCGAGCGCGCGCGGACCTCGCCGGACAAGGAAGGAAAGGACGCCGTGGCGGACGACCGGCCGAGCCCCATGGAGGTGCTGCGCCAGGCGCGCGCCCAGCTCGCGGAGCTGACGGGCATGACCGCCGAGAGCGTCTCGTCCTTCGAGCAGACGGAGGACGGCTGGTCCCTGGACGTCGAGGTCCTGGAGCTTTCCCGCGTGCCCGACACGATGAGCCTGATGGCGAGCTACCAGGTCGATCTCGACCCCGGGGGCCAGCTCACCGGGTACCGGCGCGTCCGCCGCTACGAGCGGGGTCGCTCGGACGCACATCGGCAGGGCGGCCGCTAGGCCGCGGGCGCGCAGTCATTCCCGATCATCATCCAATCTCACACAAGGAGGCGCGGTAGACATGACCGTTGTCCCGGCACAACAGTCCGGCGGTGGAGGCGGCTCCAGTGGCCTCTACGACGTGCTGGAGCTCGTCCTCGACAGGGGTCTCGTCATCGACGCGTTCATACGGGTCTCCCTGGTCGGTATCGAGATCCTCAAGATCGACGTCCGGGTCGTGGTGGCCAGCGTCGACACCTACCTGCGCTTCGCCGAGGCGTGCAACCGGCTGGACCTGGAGGCGGGGCCGCGCAAGAGCCCCGGCCTGCCCGACCTGGTCGGCGAGATCACCGAGTCCGGCGCGCGCGGCAAGTCCAAGGGTGCGCTGTCCGGCGCCGCGGAGACCATCTCCGGCGCCTTCAAGCAGGCCCGTGACGAGGGCTCCGACAAGGAGGAGCGGGAATCCAGGCCGCGGACGCGCAAGAGCACCACCGCGCGCCGGAAGGAGGAGCAGGAGTGAGCACCTACGTGTACGGCATCGTCGCCGCCTCCCACCCCGACCTCCCGGACGGCCTGGTCGGCGTCGGCGATCCCGCCCTGCCGGTGCGCGTCCTCAAGGAGGGCACGCTCGCGGCGGTCGTCAGCGACGCCCCCGAGGGGCTGCGGCCCAAGCGCAGGGAACTGCTCGCGCACCAGACCGTGCTCGCCGAGGCGGGCGCCGAGGGCTGCGTGCTGCCCATGCGGTTCGGCAGTGTCGCCCCCGACGACAGCTCCGTCACCGGGGTCCTCGCCGAGCGCGCCGCGCACTACGAGGAGCGCCTGCGGGTCCTCGAAGGCCGGGTCGAGTACAACGTCAAGGCTTCGCACGTGGAGGAGGCCGTCCTGCATCAGGTGATGGCGGAGAGCCCCGAACTGCGCAGCCTCGCCGAGGCCAACCGGCAGTCGGGCGGCGGCAGTTACGAGCAGAAGATCCAGCTCGGCGAGATGGTGGCCGCCGCGGTGAAGGCCAAGGAGGCCGAGGACGCCGCCGACGTGCAGCAGGCTCTCGAGCCGCTGGCCGCCTCCACCAGTGTGGGTCCCGAGTCCACCGGCTGGCTGGTCAACGTCTCGTTCCTGGTGGACCGCGATTCGGCGGCAGCCTTCCTGGACGCCGCGGAGGAACTGCGCGCGAGCCGTCCGCACCTCGAACTGCGCGTCAACGGGCCGCTGCCGCCGTACAGCTTCGTCGAACCAGGCCCGGCCGAACCGGCGGGCGCCACCGCGGAGTAGGTGTGCCATGGGACTGATCTCGGAGGTGCTGCTGCTGCCGTTCGCTCCGGTGCGCGGGAGCGGCTGGGTGATCGGACAAGTGGTCAAAGAGGCCGAGCGGATCTATTACGACCCCGCGACGGTCCGGGCCGAACTCGCCCGGCTCGAAGAGCAGCTGGACGCCGGCGAGATCAGCGAGGAGGAGTTCGACCGACAGGAGGACGAACTCCTCGACCGGCTGGAAAGCGCGACGCGCAGAAGCGCGGGACAGGACGACGGGTGGACAGGATGAACCGAACGGCAGTGGGCCTCGCGGTCGGGGCCGGGTACCTCCTCGGACGTACCAAGAAACTGAAGCTGGCCATAGCCGTCGGCTCCCTGGTGGCCGGCAAGCGGCTGAACCTGACTCCCAAGGGCATCGCGGACCTGGTCTCCCAGCAGCTGCAGAACAATCCGCAGTTCAAGGAGATCGGGGACCAGCTGCGCCAGGATCTGCGCGGGGTCGGCAAGGCCGCCTCCGGCGCGATGGTCGAGCGGCAGATCGACGCGCTCGCGGACCGGCTGCACGGCCGCACCGCCGAGGTGCGCGACCAGCTCGAGGGCATCGTGCCGGGGGAGGCCGACGACGAGGCGGACGACGAGGCGGACGAGGAGTACGAGGAGCCTCAGGACGCCGAGGACGAGGCGGACGACGAGTACGAGGAGGACGCCGAGGAGGAGGACGAGGAGCCTCAGGACGCCACCGCGGAGGACGAGGAAGAAGAGGACGACGAAGAAGAGGACGAGGGGGAGGGAGAGGAAGAGGAGGAAGAAGAGGAAGAGGAGCCGCCCAGGAAGACGGCGGCCAGGAAGGCCCCCGCGAAGAAGGCTCCTGCGAAGAAGGCTCCTGCGAAGAAGGCGCCGGCGAAGAAGGCTGCCAAGAAGGCCCCTGCGAAGAAGGCGCCCGCCAAGAAGACCGCGGCCCGTACACCGGCCGCGAAGAAGACCGCGTCGGCCCGCAAGACGGGCACGGGCGCAGCGAAGACCGCCTCGGGCTCGTCCCGGACCCGGCGGCCGAAGGGAGGCGGTGACCGATGACCGAGGCTCTCGGATCCGCCAAGTCCGCGACATCCGCGGCTTCCGGCGCCGGCAAGGCGGCGGAGGGCGGCAACCCGCTCTCCGGCATCGCGCACAGCGAGGCCGCCGACCGGCTCAAGGCAGAGGTGCAGGAGTACCTCGCCGCACAGGCCACCCGCCTGCTGACCGGCGTCGGCCACAAGCTCGGGGACACCACCTCCAAGCTCAACGACATCGCCGAGGGCAACAGCCCGGGCTTCGCCAAACTCGCCCTCGAGGGCGGCCGCAAGGTCGCCGAGGGCAAGGGACCGCTGCGCACCGCGCTGGAGCTCGGCGCCTCGCGCGCGAAGGACAAGGTCACCGGCGCGTTCAAGAACCTCGGCGGCAAGGGCGGCAAGGGCAAGAAGAGCGCCGGCAAGAAGCCGACCGTGATCATGGAGACGATCGACGTCGGCGTGCCGCTGCGCACCGCCTACGACCAGTGGACGCAGTACCAGGACTTCAGCACCTTCGCCAAGGGCGTCAAGAGCGCCAACCGCGCGGACGACACCACCAGCGACTGGCAGGCGAAGGTCTTCTGGTCCAACCGCAGCTGGAAGGCGAAGACCACCGAGCAGGTGCCGGACGACCGGATCGCCTGGACCTCGGAGGGCGCCAAGGGCACGACGAAGGGCGTCGTCTCCTTCCACGAGCTCGCCGAGAACCTCACCCGGATCCTGCTGGTCATCGAGTACTACCCCACGGGTCTGTTCGAGAAGACCGGCAACATCTGGCGCGCCCAGGGCCGCCGCGCCCGTCTCGACCTCAAGAACTTCGCCCGCTTCATCACCATCAAGGGCGAGGCGCAGGACAGCTGGCGCGGTGAGATCCGCGACGGCGAGGTCGTCACGTCCCACGAGGACGCGGTCGCCGAGGAGGAGCGGGAGAACGAGGAGAACGAGGAGAACGAGGAGAACGGCGAGCCCGAGGAGGGCGCCGAGGCACGGGATGCCGAGGACGGCGGCCGGGAGGACGATGAGGAGTACGAGGCCGAGGACGACGAGGCCCCGTACGCCGAGGACGAGGAACCGGAGGGCGAGGAAGAGGAGCCCGAGGACGAGTACGAGGAGGAAGAGGAGGAAGAGGAGGGCGAGCCGGAGGCCGCCGAGGACGAGTACGAGGAGTACGACGAGGAAGAGGAGCCCGAGGAAGAGGACGCGCGCGGTAAGAGCAGGGCCCGTCGATGAGCATGCCGAGCCGGATGCCGGAGCCGTACGGCCAGGGCGGCGGGGCCAATCTCGCCGACATCCTGGAACGTGTCCTCGACAAGGGCATCGTCATCGCGGGCGACATCCGGATCAACCTGCTCGACATCGAACTGCTCACCATCAAGCTCCGCCTCATCGTCGCCTCCGTCGACAAGGCCAAGGAGATGGGCATCGACTGGTGGGAGGACGACCCGGCCCTCTCCTCCGGCGCCCGCCGCAACGAACTGGCGCGTGAGAACGCCGAGTTGCGGGAGCGGCTGGCGCGCCTGGAGGAATTGGAGCTGAGCCGCTCCCCCGAGGAGAGCCGCGCTCTGAAGGAGGGCGGCGCCCCCGAGGAGAGCCACGCCGCACAGGACGTCCGAGAGGAGCCATCATGACCGGACTGCGTTACGTGTACGCCGTCTGTCACCCCCTCGGCGCGCCCCTCCAGACCGCGCTCTCGGGGGTGGCGGGCGATCCGCCCAGACTGCTCAACCACCGTGGCCTGGTCGCCGTGGTGAGCCATGTGCCGGAGCGGGACTTCGCCGAGGAGCCGCTCCGCCGCCGTCTGGAGGACCTGGACTGGCTCACGGAGACCGCTCGAGCCCACCAGCAGGTGATCGACGCCCTCACGGCCGTCACCACTCCGCTGCCGCTCCGGCTCGCCACGGTCTTCCGGGACGACAGCGGCGTCCGCGTGATGATGGAGGAGCGCGAGGAGGACTTCCGGCGCGTCCTGGACCGGCTCGCGGGGCGGGTCGAGTGGGGCGTGAAGGTGTACGTCGAGCCCGAGCCGCAGGAGTCCGAGCGGAAGGCGGCGAAGCCGGCTTCGGGCCGGGACTACCTGATGCAGCGGCGCTCAAAGGCCCGGGCCCACGACGACACCTGGCAGCGGGCCGAGCGGTTCGCCGGGAGTCTCCACGAGAGGCTGTCCGCGTACGCCGAGGACTCCCGCCTGCACCCGCCGCAGAACGCCGCCCTTTCCAAGGCGTCGGGCCAGAACGTGCTGAACGCCGCCTATCTCGTCCCGCGTGCGAAGTCCGAGGAATTCGTGGAAATGGTGGACCGCACCAAGGGGGAGGAACCAGGAATGCGTGTGGAACTCACGGGGCCGTGGGCTGCCTATTCCTTCGTGGAATCCGCCGGTGAGCCGGGGGAGGGCGCATGACCGTGGTGGAGCGCCGTGAGGTCGCCCTCGTCGACCTGCTCGACCGGCTGCTGGCCGGCGGGGTCGTCATCACGGGCGACATCACGCTGCGCATCGCGGACGTGGATCTGGTCCGCATCGACCTCAACGCGCTGATCAGCTCGGTCAACGAGCAGGTGCCGTCGCCCTGGGGGGATTCGCTGTGACCGAACGCCGCAAGCATCTCGACCTCGAGCCCGACACCGTCGAGCGCGATCTGGTGAAACTCGTCCTGACCGTCGTGGAGCTGCTGCGCCAGCTGATGGAACGGCAGGCGCTGCGCCGCTTCGACACGGGCGACCTGAACGAGGAGCAGGAGGAGCGCATCGGGCTCACCCTGATGCTGCTCGACGACCGCATGACCGAGCTGCGGGAGCGCTACGGACTGCGGCCCGAGGACCTCAATCTGGACCTCGGGCCGCTGGGACCGCTGCTTCCCCGGGAGTGATCGCCTCACGCCCGGGGGAGCGGGTGTCGTGTCGCCGCTTTCCTCACCACCTGTACCAGCGGCCCCTGCCTCCCGCGGAAGTGGTTCCGCGGGCCAGGAATCCGATCAGCCAGAGGACGAGAACCGCGAGCGCGATCCACCAGAGCACCTTCACCGCGAATCCGGCGCCGAAAAGAATCAGCACCAGAAGCAGAACCAGCAGAACGGGAACCATAGCGTCAACCTCCTGCCCTGCGGGTTTCCCGGATTCCAGGAATCATTCGCGATTCCTTCGATGTTCCTTCACGTGCCGTTCGCCGGCCGTTCGCCGTCCTGCTGCGCATCCTTCGCGATACGGGGGCGAATCCGTGGTGCGGGAGTGTCGCGCGGGTGATTTCCGAGAGCGATTCCTGCGGGTGATTATCCGCGATTTTCGCGTGAATCCCGTGCCTGTGCTGGTGCTTGCGCTTGCGCTTGTGCCGATGCCTGTGCCTGACGGTGGGTGGCGGCCGGGATTCCTCGCCGTGCGTGCGCGGGATTCCGCGTGGCGCGTGCGCGGGTCAGACGGCCTTCCGGCACAGGATCTCCGCGTGCAGGACGCTGAACCAGCCGTCCTCCCGCCGTCCCCACTCCCGCCAGGCCTGCGACACGGCGCGCAGTTCCTCCGGCGTGGCGTGTCCGCCCCGGGTGGCGCGTTCCGCGTACGCCGAGGCCACGGTGCGGTCGGCCCACAGGCCGCTCCACCAGGCCCGCTCCTGCGCGGTGCTGAAGGTCCAGGTGGCGGAGGTGGCCGTGATGTCGGTGAAGCCCGCGGCCAGCGCCCAGGACTTCAGCCGGCGCCCGGCGTCCGGCTCGCCGCCGTTGGCCCGGGCGACCCGGCGGTACAGGTCCAGCCAGTCGTCCATCCCGGACGAGGCGGGGTACCAGGTCATCGCCGCGTAGTCCGAGTCGCGGACGGCGACGTAGCCGCCCGGCTTCGTCACCCGCAGCATCTCGCGCAGCGCCTGCACCGGGTCGCCGACGTGCTGGAGCACCTGGTGCGCGTGGACGACGCAGAAGGTGTCGTCCGGATGTTCCAGGGCGTGCACGTCGGCGACCGCGAAGTCGATGTTGGTCAGCCCCCGCTCGGCCGCCGTGGCCCGCGCCTGCTCCAGGACCCCCGGCGCGTGGTCCACGCCGGTGACGTGCCCGTCGGGGACCAGGGCGGCCAGGTCGGCGGTGATGGTGCCCGGGCCGCAGCCGATGTCCAGGATCTTCATGTGCGGCTTCAGCGAACCGAGCAGGTAGGCCGCTGAGTTGGCGGCGGTCCGCCAGGTGTGCGAGCGCAGCACGGACTCGTGGTGTCCGTGCGTGTAGACGGCCGTCTCCTGTGCTTTCGGCATGGCTCTGCCCCTTCTCGACGAACCGGGTCCCCGGTTCCCTCACCGTACGCCGATGCTCGGATGGTGAGACCGTTCGTCTTGGAATATGGGCTGACGAGGTGTCAGGTGGCCGGTGCGACCCGGGCGCTCCGCCGCCGCCGGAGGCGCGCCGCGCGCCGGACGGCGAACGCGGCGCCGACGCCCAGCGCGGCGCCCGCGAGCACGTCGCTCGGGAAGTGGACGCCCGTGTACACCCGGGACATCGCCACCGAGAACGCGACCGGCGCCACCACCACGCCCCAGGCCGGCGACTCCAGCGCGACCCCGGCCGCGAAGGCCGCCGCCGACGCCGAGTGGCCGGACGGGAAGGAGGTGGTGATCGGCTGCCGCTTCAGCCGCCGTCCCAGCGGCACCGCGTCCAGACCGGGCCGGGACCGGCGCACCGAGCCCTTGCCGAGCGTGTTGATGGCGAGCGACGCCAGGCCGAGGGCGGTCAGCCCGCGCGTCGCGGCACGCCGGGCCCGGGGCGTGCCGGACACGGCGAGGGCCGCCGCCGTCGCGAACCAGAGCACGCCGTGGTTCGCGCTGCGGCTCAGCCGCGGCAGAACCGGTTCCGCGGCCGGCCAGTGCCGCTCCGCGGCGAACGCGAACACGTGGTCGTCGAGGGCGAGGAACAGGTCGCGCAGGCCGTGCCGACCGGGCTTCAGAGCGGTGAGATCGATGTCGGGCATCATGGGCTGCGGGTACCCTGAAGTGGCCGTTTCTTGTGCGGGGGCGGCTGTCGACACCGGAGGGTCACTGCATGCGCCTGCTGCTCGTCCGCCACGGCCAGACCCCCACGAACGTGGACTACCTGCTCGACACCGCCGTCCCCGGCCCCGGCCTCACCGCACTCGGCGCACGGCAGGCCGCCGCCCTGCCGCAGGCCCTCGCCGACGAGGACATCGAGGCCCTGTACGCCTCGACTCTCGTGCGCACCCGGCTCACCGCCGCCCCGCTGGCCGCCGCCCGCGGGCTCGACGTCCTCGTCCGCGACGGCATCCGGGAGATCTCCGCGGGCGACCTGGAGATGGCGCGCGGCGACTCGGCGCAGGGCGAGCTGTACATGCGCACGGTGTTCGCCTGGGCGGCGGGCGACGTCGGGCTGCGCATGCCGGGCGGCGAGAGCGGCACCGAGTTCCTGACGCGGTACGACGCCGTCGTCGCCGAGGCCGCGGCGAGCGGCGCCGGGACCGTCGCGATGGTCAGCCACGGCGCCGCGATCCGCGCCTGGGCGGCCACCCGCGCCGACAACGTCGATCTGCCCTTCGCCACGGCCAACCGTCTCGCCAACACCGGCACGGTCGTCCTCGAAGGCTCCCCGGCGGACGGCTGGAAGGCGCTGTCCTGGGCGGGAGCGACGGTCGTGCCCGCGGGGGAGGGCGGCCCGGCGGGGCAGCCGGTGGCGGAGACCGGCGGCTGACCGGCCACGACGCCCCCTCCCGGGCCCGCCGCGCATAACGGTTTGCCGCAACCCGCGGGCGGACCGCAGAATGCGTCCTCATGGGACATCTGGAAGCCGCGCACGTCGAGTACTACCTCCCCGACGGGAGGGCGTTGCTCGGCGACGTCTCCTTCCGGGTGGGCGAAGGGGCCGTGGTGGCGCTGGTCGGCCCCAACGGCGCGGGCAAGACGACCCTGCTCCGGCTGATCTCGTCCGAACTGAAACCGCACGGCGGGACCGTCACCGTGTCCGGCGGCCTCGGCGTGATGCGCCAGTTCGTGGGCTCCGTGCGGGACGAGACGACCGTCCGTGACCTGCTGGTGTCCGTCGCCCCGCCCCGCATCCGCGAGGTCGCGCAGGCCGTCGACAAGGCCGAGCACGCGATCATGACCGTCGACGACGAGGCCGCGCAGCTCCAGTACGCGCAGGCCCTCTCCGACTGGGCCGAGGTGCGCGGGTACGAGGCCGAGACGCTGTGGGACATGTGCACCACGGCCGCGCTCGGCGTCCCCTACGACAAGGCCCAGTTCCGCCTCGTCCGCACCCTCTCCGGCGGCGAGCAGAAGCGGCTCGTGCTGGAGGCGCTGCTGCGCGGCACCGACGAGGTGCTGCTGCTCGACGAGCCGGACAACTACCTCGACGTGCCCGGCAAGCGGTGGCTGGAGGAGCGGCTCAAGGAGACCCGCAAGACGGTCCTCTTCGTCTCCCACGACCGCGAACTCCTCTCCCGGGCGGCCGAGAAGATCGTCTCCGTCGAGCCCGGCCCGGCCGGGGCCGACGCCTGGGTGCACGGCGGCGGCTTCGCCACCTACCACGAGGCCCGCCGTGAACGCTTCGCCCGTTTCGAGGAGCTGCGGCGCCGCTGGGACGAGAAGCACGCCCAGCTCAAGAAGCTGGTCCTGAGCCTTCGTCAGGCAGCCTCCGTCAGTCACGAGCTGGCCTCCCGCTACGCGGCGGCCCAGACCCGGCTGCGCAAGTTCGAGGAGGCCGGCCCGCCGCCGGAGCCGCCCCGCGAGCAGGACATCACGATGCGTCTCAAGGGCGGCCGCACCGGCGTCAGGGCGGTCACCTGCAAGGGGCTCGAGCTCACCGGTCTGATGAAGCCCTTCGACCTGGAGGTCTTCTACGGCGAGCGGGTCGCCGTCCTCGGCTCCAACGGTTCGGGCAAGTCGCACTTCCTGCGGCTGCTGGCCGGCGACACCGTGGCGCACACGGGGGAGTGGAAGCTCGGCGCGCGCGTCGTGCCGGGGCACTTCGCGCAGACCCACGCCCACCCCGAGCTCCTGGGCCGCACCCTCCTGGACATCCTGTGGAGCGAACACTCCCAGGACCGGGGCGCGGCCATGTCCCGGCTGCGCCGCTACGAGCTGACCCAGCAGGCCGAGCAGACCTTCGACCGGCTCTCCGGCGGTCAGCAGGCACGTTTCCAGATCCTGCTGCTGGAACTGCAGGGCGTCACGGCCCTGCTCCTCGACGAGCCGACCGACAATTTGGACCTGGAGTCCGCCGAAGCCCTCCAGGAGGGCCTCGAAGCCTTCGACGGCACGGTGCTCGCCGTCACCCACGACCGCTGGTTCGCCCGCTCCTTCGACCGCTACCTGGTCTTCGGCAGCGACGGGCGGGTCCGGGAGACCGCGGAGCCCGTGTGGGACGAGCGGCGCGTGGAGCGGGCCAGGTAGGGAGCCGGCCCGCACGGAGGGCCCGAGGGCCCAAATGTTCGTACAGTGGAGGCGGAGACGTGCTCCCGGGTGGGGTACCCGAACCGCATGGACGAACACGACGAGCGGGGCATGACCATGACCGGAGTCGACCCGGACCGGCTGGACGACCAGCAGCTGATGAAAGAGCTGGAGACGATCCACCGCACGCGCCACGACACCCTGCTGTACGGCTCGAACGACGCGCTGCGCGCCCACAACGGCCGCATGGCCCAGTTGGAGGGCGAGTACCTGCGCCGCAACCCGCGCCGCTTCGTCTCGCCGGGCCGCACCCGGGACGGCGCGCGGGAACGGACCGTCGGAGCCGACGGGATCCGCTCGCGCCGTACTCCGTCCGGGAGTCCGGCCGCCGGCGAGGCCGGCTCGGCGGGCACCCCGGTCGGCAAATGGGGCCCGGGAACGACGAGCGGCTCCGGCGGAGCCTGAGCCCACCGGAGCCGCCCGACTGCTCGCGATCACCCGCGCTTCTCGCGGTCACTCACGGTTGTGCTGACGGTGCGTGTGGGTAGTGGGTCGACCGCGAAATGTCTACAGTATCCAGTCGACCGTGCATGAGCGGCCCGGATGCGGTCGGTGGTCGACCGCAGACCATCGACCGCTGACTGTCGACCGCTCACCGCGGACGGCCGCAGGCGACTCACCGCGGACGGCCGCAGGCGCCCACCGCCGACCGGCGATCGTAGACAGACGACTGTGGATGCCCCACCGCCGACCGGCGATCGTAGACAGACGACTGTGGACGCCCGACCGCCGACGGCCGACTGTCCACCGCTCACCGCAGTCGCCCGACCGCAGACGACAGATCGCAGTCACCCGCCCGCCGACGCCCGCCCGCCGACGCCCGCCGGCCGGCGGGCGACCGTCGACCGCCGCTCGACCGCCCCCGCGGTCAGCCCGCTTCTCGTGCGAACACGTCCAGGAACGCCTCGCAGAAGGCCTTCAGGTCGTCCGGCTTGCGGCTGGTGACGAGCTTGTTGGGGCCGTGGTCGCAGATCTTCACCTGCTCGTCCACCCAGGTGGCGCCCGCGTTGCGCAGATCCGTCCGCAGGCTCGGCCACGAGGTCAGCACCCGGCCCCGTACGACGTCCGCCTCGACGAGGGTCCACGGGGCGTGGCAGATCGCCGCGACCGGACGGCCCTGCTCGAAGAAGTCCTTGACGAACGCCACGGCCTTGTCGTCCGTGCGCAGGAAGTCGGGGTTCGCGACGCCGCCCGGCAGGACCAGCCCGCCGAAGGACTCCGCGGACGCCTCACCGACGACCTCGTCCACCCGGAACGTGTCCGCCTTGTCGAGATGGTTGAACGCCTGGATCTCGCCCGCTTCGGTCGACACCAGGACGGGCTCGTGGCCCGCGTCGACCGCCGCCTGCCAGGGGTCGGTGAGTTCGACCTGCTCGACGCCTTCGGGTGCCGTCAGAAACGCGATGCGCATGAGGGTCAACGTCCTTTCCGTGTCCTTGCCGCGGCCCCTGTGTCAGTGGGCCCGGTCTCGCCCGACGGGTGCCGCGCCGTCACCGGCCGCTCCCGACCAGCGCCTCGGCCAGCTCCTGGACGGTGGCGTAGCGGTCCTTGCCCGGCAGCTGCCGCACCGCTTCCACCAGCGCGTCCGGCGCGTTCTTGCGGCGCAGGCCCACGGCCAGCGCGCCCGCGCCGGCGGGGAAAGAGCTGCGTCCCAGGGTCCGCGCCAGCTCCAGCCGCACGGTCTCCAGCGTCGCCCCGGAGCTCCCGGGCACCACCGGCCCGCCCCAGATCGCGGGGTCGTCCTCGGCGGACGGCTCGGGGTCGTGCCACTCCTCCACCCGCGTCGGGTGTCCGGACCTCAGCAGACCCTGCAACTCGTGCTTCATCTCGTCGTCCCGGTGCACGCTCAGCCGGTTGCTGCCTCGCTGCATGTCTCTCCCTCCAGGTCTTCGTCGGTGTCGGTGGCCACCGCGTACCCGAGGACAGGGAGCCGACACGGGGTCGCCGGGCTACTTCTCCTGCCGCCCCGGCAGGAACTCCTGCATCTTCGCCCGCAGGCCCTGTTTGATCATGGAGCCCCGGTCGGCGTCGCCCCTGAGGGCCGAGGCGACCGTGGCCTCGATCTGCTCCCAGGTGGCGTGCGCCGGGACCGGCGGCACGGCCGGGTCGGTGAGGAACTCGACGACCGCGGGGCCGTCCGCCTCCAGAGCCGTACGCCAGCCGCGCTCGACGTCCTCCGGCGTCTCCACCCGCACCCCGGTCAGCCCGAGGGAGCGGGCGAACTCCGCGTACGGCACGTCGGGCAGCTCCTGCGAGGGCAGGAACGACGGGGCGCCGCCCATCGCGCGCATCTCCCAGGTCACCTGGTTCAGGTCGCGGTTGTTCCACACGGCGACGACCAGCCGCGGGTCCGTCCAGCGGTCCTTGTACTTGGCGGCCGTGATCAGCTCCGCGAGACCGTTCATCTGCATCGCCCCGTCGCCGACCAGCGCGATCACCGGCCGGTCCGGATGAGCGAACTTCGCGCCGATCGCGTACGGCACGCCGCAGCCCATCGTCGCCAGCGTGCCGGAGAGCGAACCGCGCATGCCGGGGCGCAGCATGACGTGGCGGGCGTACCAGTTCGCCACCGAGCCGGAGTCCGAGGTGACGATCGCGTCGGACGGGAGCAGCGGGGACAGCGCGCGGGCCACGTGCTCCGGGTTGATCGGGTCGGCCGACAGCCCCGCCCGCCGCTCCAGCACGTCGTCCCAGCGCCGTACGTTGTCACATACGGTTTCGAACCATTCCCGGCCGCGTTCCTCGCCCCGGATCATCGGGATCAGCCGGCGCAGGGTCTCCCGCGCGTCGCCGACGAGGTTCACCTCGTACGGGTAGCGCATCCCGATCATGTGCGGATCGATGTCGATCTGCACGCCCCGCGCCTTGCCGAACTCCGGCAGGAACTGCGTGTACGGGAAGGACGAGCCGATCGTCAGCAGGGTGTCGCAGTCCCGCATCAGCTCGTAGGACGGCCGGGTGCCGAGCAGGCCGATCGAGCCGGTGACGTAGGGGAGCTCGTCGCTGAGCGCGTCCTTGCCGAGCAGCGCCTTCGCGACGCCCGCGCCGAGCTCCTCGGCGATCCGCTCGACCTCGGCCCGGGCTCCGGCGGCGCCCTGACCGACCAGGATCGCCACCTTGTCCCCGGAGTTGAGGATGTCGGCGGCCCGCCGCAGGGACTCCTCCGACGGGACCGTCGTCGCGTCGCTCAGGCCGAGACTGGACGGCACCATCCTGAACTCGTGGGTGGGCGCCGCGTGGTCGAGTTCCTGCACGTCCCCGGGGATGATGACCGCGGTCGGGCAGCGGCGGGCGTACGCGGTGCGGATCGCCCGGTCCAGGACGTTCGGCAGCTGCTCGGGCACCGTCACCGTCTCCACGAACTCCGAGGCGACGTCCTTGAACAGGGTGTGCAGGTCCACCTCCTGCTGGTACGAGCCGCCCATCGCCGAGCGGTGCGTCTGGCCGACGATCGCGAGGACCGGCACATGGTCGAGCTTCGCGTCGTACAAGCCGTTGAGCAGGTGGATCGCCCCCGGCCCCGAGGTCGCCACGCACACCCCGAGGCGGCCGCTGAACTTGGCGTAGCCGACCGCCTGGAACGCGGACATCTCCTCGTGCCGCGACTGCACGAAACGCGGCTCGTCCCCGGCCCGGCCCCAGGCGGCGAGCAGGCCGTTGATGCCGTCGCCGGGATAGCCGAAGACCTGCTCCACCCCCCACTCCCGCAGCCGCTGAAGGACATGGTCGGAGACCTTGACGCTCATGGAAGTGACCTCCTGGGCAGGGGACATGGACACGGTGTGAAGGCCGTGTCCCGTTCCGTGTGACCCCTGGGGCCGCCGGAAAACCTGGGCGGGTGTTTGGCGCGTGGAGTCGGGGGCAGGCGCGTCTCAGTGCTTCGGACCGGAGGCACGTCCGTGGAAGGCAGCGCATTCGCGCCCCCCGGCGGCCCGGTCGGGCTGCTGTCGCGCTTCCCCGGTGACCGGCCAACCCAAAGCACGTCCGAGGGAGTTGCCACACCCCATGCCGAACAGAGCGAACACGAAGCGCCATCCGCACGACGACGCCCCCGACACCGCCGACGCCTTCCGAAGGCTCGCCGCCCTGCCCCCGGGCCCCATGCGGGACACGCTCCGCGCTCAGATCGTCGAGGCATGGCTGCCCATGGCCGACCGGCTCGCCGGCCGCTTCCGCAGCCGCGGGGAGTCCTTCGACGACCTGCGTCAGGTCGCCGCCCTCGGCCTGGTCAAGGCCGTCGACCGCTACGACCCGGAACTCGGGAACGCTTTCGAGAGCTACGCCGTCCCCACCGTCACCGGTGAGATCAAGCGGCACTTCCGCGACCACATGTGGACCCTGCACGTGCCACGCCGCGTCCAGGAACTGCGCAACCGGGTGCGCTTCGCCGACCAGGATCTGGCCCAGACCGTCTCCGGCCGGCGTCCCACCGTCGCGGAGATCGCCGAGCGCGCGCAGCTCAGCGAGGAGGACGTGCGCCTCGGGATGGGGGCGCTGGAGAGCTTCACGGCCCTGTCGCTGGACGCGGAACTGTCCGGCGGCGAGGACGGCTACTCGCTGAGCGACATGCTGGGGGCGGCGGACCCGGCGCTGGGCACGGTCGTCGACCGGGAGTCCGTCAGGGCCCGGCTCGCCGCGCTGCCCGAGCGGGAGCGGGCGATCTTGTACATGCGGTTCTTCGAGGACATGACGCAGAGCCGGATCGCCGAGCGCCTCGGCATCTCGCAGATGCATGTCTCCCGGTTGATCAACCGGTGCTGCAACCGGTTGCGGGAACAGGTCATGAACGACGCGGCGTAGCAGGAGCCTGCGGCTGCGGCTGCGGCTGCGGGGACGTGGTCGTGGGCGGCCGTCGGTCACCCGGTTGGTGGTCCGTGTCCCGCCAATGGCGTCCGGCCGCGCGCGGCCGGCGGGTCCTCGGGCTCTGATGGCTGTGGGGCGGCAACGCCCCGCCCGCAGTCGTCGGCCGAAGGAACCGTGCCATGCGTCGCACCGCTCACCTGCTCGCCACCCTCGCCGTGGCCGGCGCCGTCCTGGTCGCCGCCGGTCCGGCGGCGACCGCGGACCCGGCGGCGGAGGTCAGCCCGGGCAGCGTCGCCCCGGGCGGCAGCGTCACCGTGTCCGTGTCCTGCGGTCCCCTCGGCGCCACCGCGCCCGAGAGCCTCGAGGCCACCTCGCAGGCCTTCGCCGAGGGCACCGTCGCACTGAGCAAGGTCCCCGGCGCCGACGGCGCCCAGTCCGGGGCCGCGTACCGGGGCACCGCCCGCATCGCGCCCGCCGCCGATCTCGAGGTGAGTCCGGAGGCGGTCGGACCCGACGCCGCCTGGACCGTCGACGGCACCTGCCCCGCGGCGCCCGGCGGACAGGGCAAGCCGTGGAGCGCCCCGCTCGACGTCGCGCGCAGCGCACCACAGCCGTGCGGGTCGGCGTCCGCCGCCTCCTGTGCCACCGGCCGGCCCTGTCCGCCGGCACAGGACACCTCCACGACGCACACCGACCCCTGCCGCACCGTCGAGCCGTGCGCCGCGCCGGAGCCCCGGCCGCGCGCCACCGCGTCCCACGAGACCGGCTGCGCCCCCGCCGCCCTCGGCCACGGCGTGCAGGCCGGTGAGGGCGGCGCCTTCACCGACTCCGTTCCCGCGCTCGCCGCCGGCGGCCTGCTGATCGCCGGCGCGTTCGGCGCCGCCGTGCACCGGCTGCGCCGCCGGGATCCCGGGGACGGCGTCTGACCTGCCCGAGAGCAGGGAGGGCCGGGCTGTGGCCGGCGCGACGCACGGGGGCGGTCATGGGGTCGGCTCCCACGGGGTACTCGGGCCCCCGGGGCACGAGCGGCCCCGTGCGAGCGTCCGGCCCCGCAGGACCGCCGGGCCCCGCGCGGACCGTGACGCCCCACCCGGACCGTGACGCGGCCCGGCGGCCGGGTACGCCGCCGCGCCGCGGGCGCTCGTCCGGGCGCCGCGCCGGAGGCGGACGGGACTCGGGACCAGGCAGGGCACAGGGACGGACTGCGCGGAGGGCGACATGCGACGGACGGCGGTGGAGGACCACGGGCCCGTCCGCTACGGCCCGCCGCTGCCCCTGGACGGCCTGCCGGTGCTGCCGGAACTCGTCGCGGCGCTCACCCGGGCCGCCGGCCGCGCCGACGCCGAGCCGGTCGGCGGCGGCCCCGCCCTGCTCGACGCGGCCCACGGCTACTGGGAGCGCCGCGGCACCCCCGCCGAACCGGGGCGCGTCGTGGCCGGGCCCGGCGCCCCCGCCCTGCTGCTCGCGCTGACCGCGGCCCTGGGCGGCGACGTCCTGGTGCCCCGGCCCTGCGCCGCCTGGTGGGCGCCGTACGCGCGCCTGCTGGGGAGGCCCGTCTTCCATGTGGCGACGCCCGCCGAGTGCGGCGGCGTCCCCGACCCGTACGCCCTGCTGGAGACGGTCCGCCGGGTGCGCGCCGAGGGCGGTGACCCGCGGCTGCTGGTGCTGTCCGTCGCCGACGACCCCACCGCTACCGTGGCGCCGCCGGAGGTGCTGCACGAGGCGGTGGAGGCCGCCGCGGGCGAGGGCCTGCACCTGGTCAGCGACGAGACCTGGCGCGACACCCTGCACACCCCGCAGGACACCGTGCTGGTCAGCCCCTCCGAGATGCTGCCCGAGCGGGTCACCGTCGTCAGCGACCTCGCCGGTGCGCTGCTGCCCACCGGCTGGCCGGCGGCCGTCGCCCGGTTCCCCGGCTCCGCCACCGGCGACGACCTGCACGCGCGGGTGCTCGACGTCCTCACCGCGCTCGGCGCGCGCGTGGCCGCACCGGTCGCCGCCGCGGCCGGGTACGCGCTGGCCGAGCCCGAGCCCGTCATCGCGCGCGTGGAGGCCGCCGTACGCCTGCACGCGCGCGTGGCGGACGCCGTGCACGCCACCGTGGTCGCCGCGGGCGCTCTCGCCCTGCCGCCCCGGGCCGGCCGTCACCTGTACGTCGATCTCGGCCCGCTGCGCACCGCGCTCGCCGCGCACGGCATCGGCGACGCGCAGGACCTGGAGGACTTCCTCTCCGCCCGGCTCGGGATGCCCGCGCCGGGCGGACACCGCTTCGGGGACGAACTCGGGGCCCTGCGCGTCCGGCTGTCCACCGGCATGCTGCTGGACGGCACGGACGCGCAGCGCGCGGAATGCCTCACGTCACCCGCGCCGTTGGAACTGCCACACGTGCAACGCGCGTTGATGCTCTTGAGGTCGGTCTTCGACGGCCTCCGTGACGACGCTCAGCGATGGGAGCCTCCTCGATGACGCAGCAGTCAGAGTCGACCACCGGCACCACGGTGAGCACCGAGGACGCCGACGCCCCGGCCCCCCTGCCCCCGCTCACGCCCACCGCGCCGCCGCTCGCGGAACCCCGGCCTCCGGGAGAGCGGCGGGTGTGGCCGCGGACCTTCCACGACCGGCTGACCTCGCCGCTGCCCGATCTCAGGGCCATCGCCCGGTTCGCCCGCGAGGGTTCCGTCCGGCCCGGCAAGGACGGCCTCGCCGACGTCCCCCGGCTGCCCTTCGCACCCGCCCCGCTGCCCCGGGTGGACGCCCGCACGGTCGCCGTCTCCTGGGCGGGGCACGCCAGTTGGGTGGTGAGCGTCGGCGGCCTCACCGTCCTGACCGACCCGGTCTGGTCCCGTCGCATCCTCGGCACCCCGGCCCGGATCACCCCCGTCGGTGTGCCCTGGGAGGCGCTCCCGCGCGTCGACGCCGTCGTCATCAGCCACAACCACTACGACCATCTCGACGCCCCCACGCTGCGCCGCCTCCCGCGCGACACGCCCGTCTTCGTGCCGGCCGGGCTCGGACGCTGGTTCCTGCGCCGCAGGTTCACCCGGGTCACCGAGCTCGACTGGTGGGAGGCGGCCGAACTCGACGGCGTCCGCTTCGACTTCGTGCCGTCCCATCACTGGTCCAAGCGGTCCCTCACCGACACCTGCCACTCCCTCTGGGGCGGCTGGGTGCTCACCGCGCCCGACGGGCGGCGCGTCTACTTCGCCGGGGACACCGGCTACGGACACTGGTTCTCCCGCATCGGTCAGCGCTACCCCGGCATCGACCTCGCCCTGCTGCCCATCGGCGCCTACGACCCCCGCTGGTGGCTCAGTGACGTCCACTGCGACCCGGAGGAGGCGGTCCGCGCCACCCTCGACCTCGGGGCGCGGCGGATGGCCCCGATGCACTGGGGCACGTTCGTGCTGTCCGCCGAGCCCGTCCTGGAACCCCTCACGCGTGTGCGTGCCGCCTGGGACACGGCGGGGCTGGCCCGGGACGACCTGTGGGACCTGCCGGTGGGAGGCGCCCGCGTGCTGGAGTGACGCGGCCGCGTCGCCCCGCGGCCGGCACATCGGTCCGGCGCACCGCGCCGCGGGAACCGGCCGGCCGCCGGACGGTCGGGGCTGCGGGGCTACGCGGTCCTGGCCCCCCGCACCCGGCGCCACAGGCTCGGGGCCGCGCCGACGACCACGGTCAGCGCGATCGCGGCGACCACGCCCTCCCAGGGCTCGGGGAACAGCGAGCCGCCCAGTATCCCGATCAGCTGGTAGGTCGCCGCCCAGGCCAGACACGCCGGGAGATTGCCCCGCGCGAAGCGGCGCAGCGGCCACTTCGCCATCAGACAGGCCAGCATCACCGGTATCCGGCCCGCCGGGACCAGCCGGGACAGCACCAGTACGGCCGTGCTGTGCCGGGCGAGCTTGTCCTGCGCCTGCTCCAGCCGTTCCTCGGGCGCCCGCGAGCGGATCGCCTCCAGCCAGCGGGAGCCGTTCTTCGACCGCATCCCGCGCCGCCCCAGCCAGTACAGCGTCGCGTCCCCGCAGAACGCCGCCAGCGACGCCGTCAGGAACACCATGGCCAGCGCGTACGGCACGGTCTGATGGACGGCGACCGCCGCCGCCGTGCTCACCAGGGCCCCCGTCGGCACCACCGGCACCAGCGCCCCGATCAGCACCAGCAGGAACAACGACGGATAGCCGAGGGCCTGCTGCGTGGCCTCCGTCGGCACGACCGTCACGGTCGTGGCGAGCCACCACTTCACCGGAAGACCTCCGGGCGCACGCTCTCCCCGTGCCCCAGCCGGTGCACCGTCACCCCCGGCGCGCGCTCCGCCGCGAGCCGTACGAACTCCTCGCCGGGAGCATGGAATTCATGGGGGCGCACGGCGTCCATGCCGATCGGCCAGTACGTGCCGTAGTGCACCGGCACCGCGAGGCGCGGCGCCAGCCGGACCAGCGCCTCGGCCGCGCGCCCCGCGTCCAGGTGCCCCTCGCCGAGATGCGGCCCCCAGCCGCCCACCGGCAGCAGCGCCACGTCGACCGGCCCGACGTGCTCGGCCATGTCGTCGAACAGGCCGGTGTCCCCGGCGAAGTACGTCCGGGCCCGGCCCTCGACGACGTACCCCAGCGCGGGGGAGTGGTGCCGTCCGACCGGCAGCCGCCGTCCGTCGTGGCGCGCGGGCACGGCCCGTATCCGCACGTCGCCCACGGTCGTCTCGTCCCCCGGCGCCATCTCGGTCAGCCGCAGGTGGCGCAGACGGCGCAGCCCGGGGACGGCGCGCGGCGCGCCCCGGGGCACCAGCAGGCGCGTGCCCGGCGCGAGGCGCGCGAGCGAGGGCACATGCAGATGGTCGGCGTGCAGGTGGGAGACGAGCGCCACGTCCGCGCGCCAGGCGCCGGGCGGGGGCACCGCGCCCCGGCGGCGGCGCAGATGCGCGAGGCGGCGCGCGAACAGGGGATCGGTGAGCACGCGTACGTCCGAATCCTCGACCGTACAGGTGGCGTGCCCCCACCACGTGATCTCCACCGCCACCTCTTTGCCTCCTTCGCGCGACTCCCCGAAGCCTACGGGCAGGAGTAGGGTCGGCGGCGAAACCCGGAGGTGAGGGGGGACGCCATGGGACCGGTGCGGGTCATGCGGGTCACGGCGATCGCGAGTCTGACGCCGCTCGAGGAACTGGACGCCGATCCCTTCCTGGTGGACTCCCGCAGCCAGCACGCGATGTGCGCGCGCTGGGCCGCCGAGCGCGGCTACGTCGTCAGCCGGGAACTGCTGGTCCGCGGGCTGCGCGCCGACCACTGCGTGCTGTGGGACGGCATCCGGGCCGGCGCCGACCTGTTCGTCGCGCCCAGCCGGCGGGTGCTGGAGAGCGCGCTGTCGTCCGTCGAGGAGTTCGCCGCGGAGTGCGCGCGGCGCGGTGTGCGGGTGGAGACGGTCGGCAGCGCCGAGCCCGCCTACGACGCGCAGATGAAGGCCCGGGTGCACCGGAGACTGTCGATGCCCACCGCCGGCTACGACGGGCGGTAGCCGCCGGGTGCCTCTCACCCCGGTATGACAGGGTGGAGGGCGGCCCCGGGTGTCGGGGCCGGAACGCGAGGTGTACGGGGCGTGCGTGGGGTGCGGTGGCGGCGGGCCGTCAGTCAGGCCGGGCGGAGCGTCGCGGTGTGGGGCGTCTCCACGCTCACGATGCTGGTGCTCGCCGGGATCCTGCCCGACTTCCGGCTCCAGTCCCCCGACGGCGACAGCGCCACCACCATCGCGATGACCGCCGCCGTCGGCGCCGGGGTGTTCGGTGTGCTGTCGGCCCTGGCGTGGCCCCTGCTGGTGCGCCTGCTGCTGCTCGTGCCGGCGCTGGTGCTCGGCCTGCTGGTGTTCTTCCTCAACGGCTCGCTGCTGCTGCTCGCGCTGCGCCTGAACCCCTCCGGGCAGAGCGAGGCCGCCCCGGAGACCGCCGTGATCGTCGCCGCCGTGATGTCCGCGGTCGCCTCCGCGACGGGCGGCGCCCTGGCCGTGCGCGACGACGAGGCCTACCGGCGCCGCCTGTACCGGCTCGCCGACCGGCGCCGCAGGGACGGGGCCGCCTGCCCCGTCACGCACGGCACCGTCTTCCTCCAGTTCGACGGCGTCGGCCACGACGTGCTGGCCGCGGCGGTGCGCAAGGGACTGATGCCGACCGTCGCCCGATGGCTGGGCGCCCCGCAGCAGGACGGTGCGCGGGACCGCGCGGGAGGCGGCGCCCCCCGCCCCAGCCACCGGCTCACCGCGTGGCACACCGACTGGTCGAGCCAGACCGGCGCCAGCCAACTCGGCATCCTGCACGGCAGCAACCACGACGTGCCCGCCTTCCGCTGGTACGAGAAGGACACCGGGGAGGTGATGGTCTGCAACCGTCCCACCAGCGCCGCCGAACTCCAGCGCCGCGCGGTCGAGCGCACCGGCGACGGCGGACTGCTGTCCGCCGACGGCGCGAGCCGCGGCAACCTCTTCGGCGGCGGCGCGGACGAGCAGGCCCTCGTGCTGTCCATCGCCGCCCGCCGGCGCAACCGGGAGACACGGTCCCGGTCCGGCTACTTCGCCTACTTCTCCGACCCGGCCAACGCCGTGCGCACCGCGCTGTCGTTCGTCGCCGAGGTCGGCCGTGAGACGGGTCAGTCGGTCCGCGCCCGGCTGCGCAGGGAGCGCCCCCGCGTCGGACGCGGCGGCCTCTACCCGCTCGTCCGCGCCTTCGCGACCGTCGTCGAACGCGACGTCGTGGTGGCGGCCGTGATGGGCGACATGCTCGCCGGCCGCACCGCCGTCTACGCCGACCTGGTGGCGTACGACGAGGTCGCGCACCACTCCGGGCCGCTCGGCCGGGACACCGAGCAGGTCCTCGGCCGCCTCGACCGCGCGCTCGCGCTCATCGAGAACGTCGCCGAGCACGCCCCCCGGCCCTACCGGATCGTCGTCCTGTCCGACCACGGCCAGAGCCCCGGCGAGACGTTCCGCGCCCGCTACGGGCTCACCCTCGGCGACCTGGTGCGGGCCGGTTGCGGACTGGCCGTGTCCCGCAAGGCCGAGCGCACCCACAGCGGCGCCGAGGCCCGGGCGGCCGTCCGCGCGGCGCTGCGCCGGCCCGTCGAGGAGGACGGCGAACGCCATCACCCGGCCGGCCGCCGCTCGGAACCCATCGTGCTGGCCTCGGGCAACCTGGGCCTGATCTCCTTCCCGGACGTGCCGCACCGGATGACCAAGGAGGAGATCGACGCCCGCCACCCCGCCCTGCTGACCACCCTCGCCAACCACCCCGGCATCGGCTTCCTCCTCGTCCGCAGCGAGGAGCACGGCGGGGTCGTCCTCGGCGCGCACGGCGCGGAGATACCGCTGGACGAACTCGACCGCACGCCCGGCCCGCTGGCCGCGTTCGGGCCCGGGGCCGCCGACGCCGTGCGCCGCACCCACTCCTTCCCGCACACCGCCGACATCATGGTCAACTCCTTCCACGACCCGGCCGACGGCGAGGTCCTCGCCTTCGAGGAGCAGATCGGCTCCCACGGCGGCCTCGGCGGCGCCCAGGCCAGACCCTTCCTGATGTCCCCGCTCGCGCTGTCCGCCCCCGTCGAGGACGACGGTGAGCCGCTGACCGGCGCGGAGCAGGTGCACCGCGTGCTGCGCCGCTGGCTGCGCGAGTCCGACGGGCCCCAAGTGCCGCTCGAGACGGCGCCGGAGGAGCGCGCCGCCTGAAATTCGGCTGCGCCGCGGGAGCCGTACGCACACACTGGCCGTACCGATCCGGCCCGGATCCCGCGCACGCGCGCGCCCTTCCCGCATGCTCCCGAGGAGCCTTCTTTGCAGGCTGCCGTCTCCGTCACGCCCTCCCGCGTCCCCGAACTGCTCCTCGGTCTCGCCACCGTGCGGCCGGTGTTCCTCTGGGGCGCCCCCGGCATCGGAAAGTCCTCCCTGGTGCGGGACTTCGCCGAGTCCCTGGGGCTGGAGTGCGTCAGCCTGCTCGGCACCCAGCTCGCGCCCGAGGACCTGATCGGCGTCCCCCAGATCCGGGACGGGCGTTCGGTGTTCTGCCCGCCGCAGGCCATCGCCCGTGACGAGCCGTACTGTCTGTTCCTGGACGAGCTGAACGCGGCCACGCCCGACGTCCAGAAGGCGTTCTACTCCCTCATCCTCGACCGGCGGATCGGCGACTACGAGCTGCCCGAGGGCTCGATCGTCATCGGCGCCGGGAACCGGGCCACGGACAACGCGCTCGCCCGGCCCGTCGCGTCCGCGCTCGTCAACCGCCTCACGCACGTCCATCTCGAGGCGTCCGCGAAGGACTGGCTGAAGTGGGCCGCGGGCAACGACATCCACCCCTGGGTGCTGGACCACCTCACCGACCGGCCGGACCACCTGTGGTCCAAGCCGCCGAAGACCGAGGAACCGTTTTCCACCCCCCGCTCCTGGCACATGCTCTCCGACGCGCTGCACTCCTTCGGGCGCGATCTCGACGAGGACACCCTCGCGGTCCTGGCCCACGGCACGCTGACGCCCGCGCACGCCACCGCCTTCCGCGGCTACGTCAAGATCGTGCGCAGCCGGTACGGCATCGAGGCCGTCCTCAAGGGCGACGCTCCCTGGCCGCGCGGGGTCGAGGACCGCGACCTGCTCTACTACCTCGCCGACTCGTTCCGCGGCCGGCTCGTGAAGGAACTCCCCGCCGTCCGGGAGCACATGTCGCCGAAGGGCCGGCAGACCGCGTACCGCGCCAAGTCGCTGCTCGTGCAGCTCGCCGAGATCTCGGTCGAGGTCGCCCGGACGGTCATCGCCTCCGACGCCGACGGCAACCCCGTACTGCCCGCCTGGTTCCTGGTCGAGGCGGCCCGGGACATGCCCCGCCTGGTGGAGGCCCGCCGGTGAGACGGGAGGACCGCGAGAAGAAGAAGCGGGACCTCGCGGCGGAGGCCTTCGAGGCCGGCAGGGCCGCGCTGCGCGGCAACCCGGCGCTGGCCGCCGTCGACTTCGACGTCTGCCGACGCGAGGAGTGCACGACGGCTCCCCGCGACGGACTCGTGCGCGCCGACTCCAACGGCACCCTGCACGCCCACCCCACCAGGCTCGCCGACCCCGCCGCCTGGGCCTGGTCCCTCGCGCACGCCGCCCTCCACCTCGGCTTCGGACACCTCCCGGCGTCCCCGCACGAGCGGGACCAGCCCGACCGGTACGACCTCGCCGCGCGCTGCACGGTCGTCAACCGTTTCCTGCTGACCTTTCCGGTGGGCAGCGCGCCCGACGGACTGCCGCTGTCGTACCCGGGCGGCGACGAGGAGCAGCTGGCAGCCCGCTGGCGGCGCACCGGCCTGCCGGCCGCCTACGAGCACTGCGGCACCGCGGGGGCGGCCGCCGACCAGGTGCTCGTGCGGTGGACCTGGTCCGGGCGCCGGATGCCGGACTGGCCGCTGGCCTTCGCCACCGCCCTGACCCGGACCGTGTCCGCCGCGATGGACATGGCGGGCGGCCGCCGCACGTCGCTGCACGGCGAGGTGACCCCGTCGCGTCCCTGGGAACGGGCGCTGAGCTGGTTCGTCTCGTCCTACCCGCTGCTCGGCGGCCTCGCGGCCGGCATCGAGCTCGTCGCCGACGCCGAACTCGCCCGCGCGCACGGCATCTCGATCGCCGCCGTGAACGCCGAGGCGGGCGAGATCTACATCAACCCGCTGCGCCGCTACGAGGACGAGGAGTGGCGGTTCGTCCTCGCCCACGAGATGCTGCACGCCGCCCTGCGCCACGGCGACCGCTGCGGCACCCGTGACCCCTATCTGTTCAACGTCGCCTGCGACTACGTCGTCAACGGCTGGCTGCGCGAGATGCAGGTCGGCACCATGCCCGAAGGGCTGCTCCACGACCCGGAGCTGGCGGGACTGTCCGCCGAGGAGGTCTACGACCGCATCACGGTGGACCTGCGCCGGATGCGACGCCTGGCCACCCTGCGCGGCAAGGGCGTCGGCGACATCCTCGGCGCCCCGCTCGGCCCGCCCTGCGACCACGTCGACCTCGACGGCTTCTACCGCCGCGGCCTCGCCCAGGGCCTCGACCTGCACCAGCGGCAGGAACGCGGCTTCCTGCCCGGCGGGCTGGTGGAGGAGATCCGGGCGCTCAGCCACCCGCCGCTGCCCTGGGACGCCCGACTGGCGCGCTGGTTCGACGAGTTCGTGCCGCGCCCCGAGCCGGTGCGGACCTACGCCCGCCCCGCGCGCCGGCAGGCGTCCACGCCCGACATCCCGCGCGCCGGCCGCTGGTTCCCGCCCGAGGAGGTCGCCCGCTGCACCTTCGGCGTCGTCCTGGACACCTCCGGCTCCATGGACCGCACCCTGCTCGGCAAGGCGCTCGGCGCCATCGCCTCCTACGCCGCGGCCCGTGACGTCCCGGCGGCCCGGGTCGTGTTCTGCGACGCGGCCCCGCACGACGCGGGCTATCTGCCGGTCACCGAGATCGCCGGCCGGGTCCGGGTGCACGGCCGCGGCGGCACGGTCCTCCAGCCCGGCATCGACCTGCTGGAGCGCGCCGACGACTTTCCGCCGGGCGCGCCGGTGCTCGTCATCACCGACGGCTGGTGCGACGTGCTGCGGGTACGGCGCGAGCACGCGTACCTGATCCCGCAGGGCGGCCGGCTGCCGTTCACCGCGCGGGGGCCGGTGTTCCGGGTGCGCTGACGCGGAGTGTGATCGGATGGGGCACGGAAACCCGTGCAACGGGAACCCCCTGCGAAACCTCATGCGAAAGGAAGAACCGTGGCTACCACGCGCTCCGCACACACGGTCTGGGAAGGCAACCTGCTCGAGGGCAACGGGGTCGTGACCTTCGACTCCTCCGGCATCGGTCAGCAGCCGGTGTCGTGGCCTTCGCGCGCCGAGCAGGCGAACGGCAGGACCAGCCCGGAGGAGCTGATCGCCGCCGCCCACTCCAGCTGCTTCTCCATGGCGCTGTCGCACGGCCTGGCCGGCGCCGGCACCCCGCCCACCAAGCTCGTCACCTCCGCCGACGTCACCTTCCAGCCGGGCGAGGGCATCACCGGCATCCACCTGACGGTGGAGGGCACCGTCCCCGGCCTCGACGAGGACGCGTTCGCCGCAGCCGCCGAGGACGCCAAGAAGAACTGCCCGGTCAGCCAGGCGCTCACCGGTACGACCATCACCCTGTCGGCCAAGCTCGCCTGAGTCCGCCGCCTGTCGGTCCGGGCGCGGGAGCCGTACCAGGCCCCGCGCCCGTCACGCGCCCGGCCCGCGCCGGGCGGGCCGCCTCGGCTCAGACGAGTCCGGTCAGTCCCCTGATCGCGGACTGCGCCCACTCCTGCGCCCCGACCGCCGTCCCGGCGGCGAGGCCGGTCGCGACGGGCGCCAGGGCTCCCTTGAGCATCGTGACCGAGCGGCGGAGCCTGCCCGGTTCGGGCGACTCCGGGCCGCTGATCTCGGCGAGGACGTCCTGGGCGGCGCTCTCGGCGTCCTCGCGCTCCCGGTCGCCGAGCCCGGCCGCGGGCAGCTGCCGGAGCAGCTCGGTCACCAGCGTCGCGAGCGCCTCGTGTCCCGGGGCGACCGTGCTGTTGAGCTGCTGGTTCTGGGTGGCCGTCTCGTTGTTCCAGGCGAACTGGGAGTTCGACACACCCCCGTTGAACACCGGACCGTCGTAGTGGTGCACCTGCTGCGGGTCGTTCATCGGCCCACTCCGTCCTGATCGCTCTGGTTGTTCCGGTCGCTCCGGTCGTCGTGCTCGTTCCGGCCGTTCCCGTCGTTCCGGGCGGCCTGCTGCTGGATGACGTGGGTGTTGTTCCACGCCAACTGGGCGCTGTGCACCGCCTCGACGAAGACCGGGCCGTGGTAGTGGTTGACGATCGTCGGCGGCGCGGGCGGTTCCGTGATCTCCCTGACCGGCAGCGACGTGCGGAGTCCGACCAGTCCGACGCGGCCGTTGTGCTGCACCGCCACCCCCGTCGCCCCGGTCACGGAGCAGTCCGCGAGCCGGCCGCCGCAGGCGTCGTCGCAGCGCACCCCCGTGGCCGCACAGTCCTCGAAACGGCTGTCGGCGACGTCCAGGTACGCGGAGCCCGTGCCGCACAGGCCGTACGACTCCGCGCCCGTGACCGTGAGATCGCGCGCGACGAACCGAGACGTGCCGAAGGCCAGGGCCCCTCCGGTGCTCACGGCCGAGACCTCGCTGCCGTGCACGTGCAGCTGTGCCTCCTCGGCGGCGCCGAACCCCAGCAGCCCGCGCTCCGCGGACACGCCTCTCAGGGTCACCCGGGACTGACCGACGGCGGCCACGGCGGCCATGTCGAAGTCGACGATCCGCGCGTCGGTGAGCTCGGCCGTCGTACCGCCGTTGCCCCGCGTCTCCAGGCCGAACGGACAGCGCTCCACGCGGACCTGCGCGAACACGGCCTTGCTCTCGTCCCAGACCCGCAGCGCGACCCCGGTCAGGTCGCGCACGTCGACGCGGATGAAGTGACCTCTGGCCTTGTCGGTGACGGCGATGCCGACATTGCCCCCGGCGACGCGGCAGCCGGTCACCCGCGGGGCGCCGCCCCGGGTCGACAGCACCGCGACGTTCCCCGCGCCGGTGATCTCGCACTCCTCGAACGTGCCGCGGCCCGTGTCCTGGACGTGGATGCCGGTGTCACGGCAGTCGGCGAACACACAGGCGCGCACCACCGGGTCGGCGCCGCTCGCCACCAGGATCCCGTTCTCGGCGTCGGTGACGCGGGTGCCGTGCACGGAACCCCGGGACTGCTCGATGAAGGCGACGCCCGCCATGTGCGTGGCGGCGACCACGCACCCCTCGACGGTCAGTTCCGCCCGGGTGTCCGCCATGACGGCCGCCTGCCCGGCCCCGGTGACCTCGCAGCCGACCAGGTGGGCCCGGGCGTCACTGACGCGCACGCCGTGGATCGCGCTGCCGTCGAAGCGGCTGTCCCGGATCAGCACTTGGGCGTTCTCGATGACCGCGACCGCGTTGTCGGCGGCGTCGGTGAACCGGCACCGCTCGACCAGCCCGGCCGCCCCCGCGAAGAGGGTCCGGCCGTAGCGGAACTCGCTGTCCGTCAGCGTCAGGGACGTGCCCGGCCGGGCGTGCGCGCAGACCCCGTCGTGCGCCCGGACCGTCACCCGGTCCAGGGTGAGGGATCCCGCGTGGCAGTCGACCACGCCGGCGCCGGTCTCCCGGCCGACCAGCACCAGGCCGCGGACCACGGCCGTCCCCGAGACGTCGAGGACCGTGCCCCGGGGGACGCTCACCACCACGGAGCCCGCGTCACCGAGCGCCGCCAGCTCGATCTCGCCCCGGACGGAGAGCCGTTCCTCGTAGTGGCCGGGAGCGATCTCCACCCGGGCGGCCCGGCCCCGCGCGGTCGCGGCGCGCAGCGCGGACCCGATGTCGGGGTGGGTGCCACGGCCCCCGTGCGGCGCGACCACGTACCTCTTGACCATGCCGGCTTCCCCCGCAGCGCCCGCCCGTGACGCCTCGTCGACTCCCGGTCACCGATGCTACCGGAGGGGGCTGCGGCGCCGGTGGTGCGGACCGTGGCCTTCACCCGGCCTCCGAACGGGCCCGGGGCACGCTGGGAACCGGTTCACGGCTTGCGGGCGACCCCCGCGTACACCGGCACGATGCCCTCCGCCTGGACCGCCACGTCCTCCGGCTCCGGACGCCAGCCGGAGACCGGGATCACGCCCGGCCCGAGCAGCTCCAGCCCCTCGAAGAAGCGGGTGAACCCGGCCAGGGAACGCGGGTAGAAAGGGGTTCCGCTGCGCCGGAAGTTCTCCGCGGCCTGCTCGATGGCCGCGGGGTTCAGGTCGGGGGTCACCTGGGAGAGGATCAGCCAGCTGCCCGGCGCGAGCGCGGCGACGTACCTCTTCAGCAGGCCGTGCACGTCGTCACCCGCCGGATCGTCGCTGAGGTAGTGGGTGAGCGCCACCAGCGACAGCGCCACCGGCCGTGTGAGGTCCAGGGTGTCGGCGGCCCGGTGCAGCAGGGTGTCGACGTCGCGGACGTCGGCGTGCGCGTACCGGGTGGAGCCCTCCGCCGAACCGTGCAGCAGTGCCTCCGCGTGCCGCAGCACGATCGGGTCGTTGTCCGCGTACACGACCTTGGACTCCGGGGCCACGCCCTGCGCCACCTGGTGCAGGTTGGGCTGGGTGGGGATGCCGGTGCCGATGTCGAGGAACTGGCGTATCCCGGCCTCGGCGGCCGTGCGGACGGCCCGCTGCATGAACCGGCGGTTGGCCCGCGCCCCGCGCAGCACCGTGCCGTCCACGGCGAGGATCCTGCGGGCCAGCTCCTCGTCCACGGGGTAGTTGTCCTTGCCGCCCAGCCACCAGTCGTAGACGCGGGCCGGGTGCGGCCGGCTGGTGTCGATGCGGACGGGTGTCTGCTCGGCCTCGGGTCCGGTCATACGGGTGACGCCTCCAGGAGAGTCGGTGGTGAAGGGGCGGGGGAGGGGCGGGGCAGGAACAAGGGGCGGGAGGAGCCGGAGTCGGGAGGGGCCGGGGTCGGAGCGGGCCGGGAGACCGGGTGGCGGGACGTGCTCAGAGGTTCTCGCGGGCGTCCCGCAGGATCTTCTTGGTGTGCTGCGCGGACGCCGCGTGCGTCGTCATGTGGTCGAGGACCTCCAGGTGCGCGGAGACCTCCTTGCGGTCGTCGAGGTACAGAGCGCCGGTCAGGTACTCCGTGACGACCATGTCGGGCAGTTCGGGCTCGGCGAAGCGGAACAGGGAGAACGGCGCGGAGGTCCCCGGATGCGGGCCGGCCGCGAACTCGGAGACCTGCAGGGTGACCCGGTCCCGCTCGGCGAACTCCATCAGCCTGTCCAGCTGTTCGGACATCACGGCGGCGTCCACGCTCACCGGACGGCGCAGCACCGTCTCGTCCATCACCACCCACAGATGGGGCGGGTCGCCGCCGTCCAGCAGCCGCTGACGCGCGAGGCGCAGCGACACATGCCGCTCGATCGACTCGGGCGTCGTCTGGCCGACGGTCCCGGCCTCCAGGACGGCGCGCGCGTATGCCTCCGTCTGGAGCAGTCCGGGCACGAAGTGCGGCTCGTAGGAGCGGATCAGCCGGGCCGCGCCCTCCAGGCTCACGTACAGGCTGAACCACTCCGGCAGCACGTCGTGGTAGCGCTGCCACCAGCCGGGCCGGTTCGCCTCCTCGGTGAGCGAGACGAACGCCTCGGCCTCCTCGTCGCCGACGCCGTACGCCTCCAGCAGCACCTGTACGTAGGGGACCTTCAGCGCGACGTCGGCCGTCTCCATGCGCCGCACGGTCGCCGGGGCCACGCGCAGGGCGCGGGCCGCCTCCTCGCGGCCGAGGCCGGCCGCCTCACGCAACTCCTGGAGCCGCCTGCCCAGCACCACCTGGCCCACCGTGGGTGCGGGCCGTCGCTCACTCACCCCACGTCTCCCCTACGCGTCGAGACACGCGGGCCAGTGTGTCACGTTCCGGCGTCACTCTCACGGGAACGGAGTCGAACATTCATCTGGACGCCCGACCGGGTCGGCGTCAGCCGATGAGCGAGTGCAGGTACTTGACCGTCGCGGGGTCCGCCGGGAGGAAGGTCTCGACGGCCAGCTCCGCGACCGTCACGTCCATCGGCGTGTTGAAGGTGGAGACCGACGAGATGAAGGAGAGCACCCGCCCCCCGTGCTCGATCCGCATCGGCAGCGCGAAGTGCTGTACGGGTTCCTCCGTCTCGTCCGCCGGCCCCTCCGCCGGCGCGGCCACCGGGTACGCGGCGACCTCCTCGTACAGCTCCCGCAGCGGCGCCGAGCGGTGCAGGGCGATCTGCCGCTCCATCTGCGCGAGCAGGTGGCCGCGCCACTCGCGCAGGTTGCGGATGCGTGGGGCGAGACCCCGCGGGTGCAGGGTGAGGCGCATCGCGTTGAGCGGCGGCGCGAGCAGCGACTCCGGAACGCCCTCCAGCAGCATCGTGATCCCGCGGTTGGCCGCCACCACGTCGTACCGCGCGTCCATCACCAGCGCCGGGTACGGCTCGTAGCCCCGGAGCAGCCGCTCCAGGCCCGCGCGCAGCGCGTCCAGCGCCGGGTCGTCCAGCGGGGTCTGCGAGTAGTGCGGGGCGTAACCGGCCGCCAGGAGCAGCGCGTTGCGCTCACGCACCGGCACGTCGAGGTGCTCGGCGAGCCGCAGCACCATCTCCTCGCTGGGCCGGGCCCGGCCCGTCTCGACGAAGCTGATGTGCCGGGCCGAGGAGTCGGCGCGCAGGGCCAGCTCCAGCTGGCTCAGCCGCCGCCGCTCGCGCCAGCCCCGCAGCAGCGGGCCGACGCCCTGACCGGCGGTGGCGGCGTTCGTACCGGGCGGGACAATGGTCATACGCACGACCGTAGTTGAGGAAGGCGCGGATGAACGACCGGAGGACGTCTTCCTGGCGCCGACGGCGGTGTGCCGCGCCGCCCGGGTGCGGGACTGTCTTCCGAGCGGGGCGCTCGGCGACGCCCTCGGACACGCGGTCGAGTGGTCCTCCCTCGACCGGATCCGCGCGGCCCACGGACCGAGGCGTCTGACCCGCCCGCCCCGATGGCGAAGGAGCTGGTCGGCCGGGTCAGCGACGACACCCGGACGACCCTGTTCACCGTAGAGGGCCCCCGCACGGCGGGCGGCCAGGAGGGCCCGGCCCCAGCGCGTCGTCCGGGCGCAGACCGCCCGGGTGCGCCAGGCCTGCCGACGCCGGCTCGGGACCCGGCGGCGGACGGAGCCGGCCCACGGGGTCGAGGGCGGTCCCCTCGCCGAGCGCCGGCTGTACGCCCGCCGCGCCGCCGGCGACGCCTGCCTCTCGGGGCTCGCCCGGGACCACGTCCCCGCCCCGCGGGCCGAGCCGAGCGGCGCGCCCGGGCCGGTCAACCCCGGCTCCGAGGGCCGCGGCACGGTGATGCGCTCGGCGCCGTGCGGTCTGGCCCGCTCCCGCGCCGACGTCGCCTCGGGGACGGCCGCCCGCTGCGCCCGGACGACCCACGGCCACCGGGACCGGCCGGGAGCGCCGCGCCGGCGGACGACCCGGCGGCCGAGTGCCTGGTCGGCCGGGCCCGAGGCCGGCCTGCCGGCCAGGGCCGCGGCGGCCTTCCTGTGGCAGGCTGGACAGGTACGCGACATCAGGAAGGGAGCCGTGCCATGGCCGTCGCACCGCTGTCGCAGCAGGAGATCGAGGACCGGCTGTCCGAGCTGCCGGGCTGGTCCCTGGACGGCGACCGCCTCACCCGCTCCTACCGGCTCGACTCCCATGTCGCGGCGGCCTGCCTGGTCGTCCATGTCGCCCGGATCCAGGACGAACTCGATCACCACTCCGAGCTCACCCTCGGCTACCACTCGGTGTCCCTCGCGGTGAACACCCACAGCGCGGGCGGCGCGGTCACCGAACTCGACGTCGAGCTCGCCCGCCGGGTGGAGGCCGTCGCCCCCGCGCACGGCGCGCGCTGACCCGCCCCGCCTTTGCCCGTACCGCCTCCGGCGGCCCCCGCCGTGCCGACCCTCGGCGTCCCGCTGGCCGGGCGGTGCGGACAGGGCGGTGCGGACCGTGTGGGTGGAGCGGGACTGTCCGGGCAGCCGTGGGGGGACTCTACGAGCAGGGTGCGGCGGTCACGGGAACGGGGAGCGCGGGTGCTGGACTACGACGAGGAAGCCGAACGTTACGACGCCTGGCGCGGCGGCGAGCCCAGGGCGGCGGCCGCCGCCGAGGGCGTCCTGGGTCTCGTACCGGCCCCGGCGCGCAGCCTGTTGGACGTGGCCTGCGGCACGGGCATCGTCACCCGGCGCCTCGCGGCCGGGCGCCCCGGCCTGCGGGTGACCGGCCTGGACCGGGCGCCGGCCATGGTCGGCCACGCCGCCGCCCGGCTGCCCGGCGCGGTCGTCCTCGCCGACGGCCGCGAACTCCCCTTCCGGGACGGAGAGTTCGATGTCGTCACCAGCGTGTGGCTGCTGCACCTGGTCGAGGACGCGACGGACGCGCGACGGATCGTCGCGGAGTGCGCCCGGGTGCTGCGGCCCGGCGGGGTGTACATCACCACCGTCGACAAGGGCGCCTCCCACAACGTGGGCAGCGACATCGATGTCGTGCTGTCCTCGCGCCCGCAACGGCCGGCTTCCGACACCGCGGCGCTGGTCGCGTCGTACGCCGTCGAAGCCGGGCTGGTCCCGGCCGGGCGGGCCCGTTTCGCGGGGCGGGGGCAGGGCCGCAGCCCGCGCCGTGCCATCACGGACCTGCGCCGCGGCTGGTTCGTCACCCTGCCGCCCGGTCACCCCCTGGCCGACGAGTTCGCCACCCGCCTCGCCGCCCTGCCCGACCAGGACCGGCCCCGCCCGGACCCCGCGTTCACGCTCAGGGCGTTTCGGAAACCGGTTCCCGGTTCGTTCCCGGACGGGTGAAGTCCATGACCCAGTTGGTCAGCCAGGTCTCCCCGCCGTCCAGCGAGAAGGCCTGCTCCCAGCGGGCGGAGGTGTCGCACACCCCGGACCACACGAACCGGGCCCGCACCTCCTTGCCGTCGTGCGTGTCGTCGCCGTAGAACTCACCGCGGTCGCGACGGCCGCCGGGCCGCCCGTCGGCGTCGCCGAAGCCGCCGATCACCGGGGGGAACAGCCTGCCGCTGCGGCTGGACGACCAGTTCAGCGACCATTGGCCGCTCTCCCGGTCGAAGAGCCTCAGCGTCAGCCCCTTCGCCCCGAGGTGCGGCATGTCGATCTCGTCGATGTTCGCGGCCCCGTCGAACAGCGGCCGGCAGTGCGCCGTGGACGGGAACTCCTCCCACGCGCTGCCGGGGTCGAGGGAATCGGTGCGACGGCGCTGGCGGACCTCCCACGCGCCGTGCAGGAAGTCGAAGTCGTGCGGGCTGCTCATGAGCGGTCTCCTGTCGTTCCCCCGGTCAGGGAATCGGTCACGTAGGCGTCGAGGTCCGGTACTCCGGACGCGGGGCGGGCCAGCATGTGCCGTACCCAGGCGTCCCGTTCGTGGAGGATCGGCGTCAGTTCCCAGACGCAGCCGATCCAGGGCCGGTCGGTCGGCACGAAGTGGCTCGGGTCGGCGTCCGGGCAGCCGAGCACCGGCTGGCCCGCGGCCGCGCCCCGGAAGTGCAGGACGTTGTCCCACACCCAGCTGTAGGTGTTGAGGTAGGCGCCGTCGTCGCCGCCCCGGTGCAGGACGACGAAGGTGGCGGGCGGCGTCCCGTCCGGCGCCGGCAGCAGCTCGGGAAGGATCGCGTACGCCGCCTCCACCACCTCGGGCGCGATGCCCGCCGGGTCGGAGGTGACGTGGTAGCGCTTGATCCACCGTCCCGCCACCTCGATCGGTGGTGGCACCGTGAGCAGTTTCTCCGCGAAGGGGACCGCGGGGGCCGGGGAGGGAGGGGGAGAGGGAGACGGGAGGGGCGGCGGCGAGGGAGGCGGTGCGGGAGGCGGGGAGGCGCTGAGGGGACGGAGATCGCGGGAAGCCGAGGTCATGGGCAGGACGCTAGGCCCGCTTCACTGACATCCTGTGTCAGTGAAGTCCAGCCGACTCGTCTCGATCCTGCTGCTGCTCCAGACCCGCGGCCGGATGACCGCCGCCCAGCTCGCCGGGGAGCTGGAGGTGTCGGTGCGCACCGTCTACCGGGACGTGGAGGCGCTGGGCGCGGCGGGTGTCCCGCTGTACGGCGACGCCGGTCATGCCGGCGGATACCGCTTGCTCGACGGTTACCGCACCCGCCTGACGGGACTGACCGCCGACGAGGTGGAGGCCCTCTTCCTCGCCGGCGTTCCCGGCCCCGCCGCCCAGCTGGGCCTCGGTCCGGTCCTGGCGGCCGCCCAGCTGAAGGTCCGCGCCGCGCTGCCGCCGGAACTGCGGGCGCACGCGGACCGGATCAGCGGCCGCTTCCATCTGGACGCGCCCGGCTGGTACACGGACGCGGGGGCGGACGAGACGCCGTATCTGGCGGCGATCGCCGACGCGGTGTGGAACAACAGGATCCTGCATACCGTCTACCGTCGATGGCGTGCGCCCACCGACGTCGAGCGCCGCCTGGAGCCCTACGGCCTGGTGCTGAAGGCGGGACGCTGGTACGTCGTCGCCGGTCCGGGCCCGCGCACCTTCCGCGTCGACCAGTTCCTCGAACTCACCGTCTCCGAGGAGGTGTTCGCCCGGCCGGCCGGCTTCGACCTGGCCGCCCACTGGACGGCGTACCAGCGGGGCTTCCACGAGCGGCTGTACCAGGACGGCGCGGAGGCCGTGGTGCGGCTGGCCCCGGGGGTGACCCTCGCCCGCGCGGTGCCACTCGACGGACCCGCGGGGGCCGACGGCTGGACCACGGTCCGGGTCCCCATCGAGTCCGTCGAGCACGCCCACTCCGCGTTCCTGCGGCTGGGCGCGGACATCGAGGTGTTCCACCCGCCGCGGCTGCGCGAGCGGATCGCCCGGACGGTGCGAGAACTGGCCGCTCTGTACGGCAACTCGCCCGTCCGCGGCGGCGACTGAGAGACGGAACCCGTCCGTCCCTCCCGGGAGGTACGTCTCGTGCATCACCCGCACCCGCACACCCGTCCGCAGCGGGAGCCTCATCCGCACCCGGAACCCTCTTCCCGCAGGCACCGCGGACGAAGGGTCGTCCTCTCCGCGCTGACCGCCACCGCGGCCCTGGTCGGCGCCGGACTGACCACGCTCGGCGCCGGCACGGCCGAGGCCGCCACTGCCCGCCAGGTCGAGGCCCTCGACCGGGGCGTCGTCAGCGTGCACACCGACAGCGGCAACCTGGTCAGCTGGCGCTGGCTCGGCACCGACCCCGACAGCGTCTCCTTCAACGTCTACCGGGCCGGCACCAAGGTCAACGCGTCCCCGGTCACCGGCTCCACGAACTTCTTCCACTCCGGCGCCCCGGCGCAGGCCGACTACACCGTCCGCGCGATCGTGAACGGCGTCGAACAGGCCGACTCCGTCCACGCGATCCAGTTCCGCACCGGCTACAAGGACGTCCCCATCACCCCGCCGGCCGGCGGCACGACCCCCGACGGCGTCGCCTACACCTACGAGGCCAACGACGCCTCCGTCGGCGACCTCGACGGCGACGGCGCCCTGGACATCGTCCTGAAGTGGCAGCCGACGAACGCGAAGGACAACTCCCAGTCGGGCCACACCGGCAACACGGTCGTCGACGGCGTCAAGCTCGACGGAACCCGCCTGTGGCGCGTCGACCTCGGCCGCAACATCCGCTCCGGCGCCCACTACACCCAGTTCCAGGTGTACGACTACGACGGCGACGGCAAGGCCGAGATCGCCATGAAGACCGCCGACGGCACGGTGGACGGCACGGGCGCGGTCATCGGCAGTTCCTCCGCCGACTACCGCAACTCCAGCGGCTATGTGCTGTCCGGCCCCGAGTACCTGACCATGTTCAACGGCCTGACCGGCAAGGCGATGAGCTCCGTCGACTACGTCCCGGCCCGCGGCACGGTCTCGTCCTGGGGCGACTCGTACGGCAACCGGGTCGACCGCTTCCTTGCGGGAACCGCTTACCTGGACGGTTCCCGCCCCTCGCTGATCATGGCACGCGGTTACTACACGCGTACCGTGATCGCCGCCTGGGACTGGCGCAACGGCGCCTTCACCCGCCGCTGGACCTTCGACAGCAGTTCCTCCACCAACACCGGCAAGGGCTATGACGGCCAGGGCTCGCACAGCCTCTCCGTCGGGGACGTCGACGGCGACGGCAAGGACGAGATCGTCTACGGCGCGATGGCGGTCGACGACAACGGCAACGGGCTGTGGACCACGAAGACCGGACACGGCGACGCCCAGCACCTCGGCGACCTCGACCCCTCGCACGCGGGCCTCGAGTACTTCAAGGTCTCGGAGTCGACCGGCCAGCCCGCCGAGCTGTACATCGACCCGGCGAACGGCACGGTGAACTGGAAGCTGGCCGCCTGCTGCGACAACGGCCGCGGAGTCGCCGGCGACATCTGGGCGGGCAACGACGGTGCCGAGGTCTGGTCGGCCTCCGACACCTCGATCCGGGACGAGGCGGGCGCGACGAAGGGCCGGGAGCCGTCCTCCGTCAACTTCCTCTCCTGGTGGGACGCCGACCCCGTCCGTGAGCTCCTCGACGGCACCCGCATCGACAAGTACGGCACCTCCGCGGACACCCGTCTCCTGACCGGTTCGGGCGTCCACTCCAACAACGGCACCAAGGCCACCCCGTCGCTGTCCGGCGACATCCTCGGCGACTGGCGCGAGGAGGTCATCTGGCCGACCGGTGACAACACGGCGCTGCGTATCTACTCGACGCCGTACGAGACGACCACGCGCATCACGACCCTGCTCCACGACACGATGTACCGCACCGGCCTGGCCTGGCAGAACACCGCATACAACCAACCGCCGCACCCGAGCTACTTCCTCGGCAACGGCATGCCGACGGCACCCCGCCCGACGGTCTACACGCCCTGAGCGAGCGAGGGGTGCGCGTCCCGGTCCCCGGGGCGCGCACCCACGGTCGTCAGCTCACCGTGCAGCTCTGCTCACCCAGCTTGAACGCCGCCGGTTTCGCGTTCGACCCCGACCAGCTGCCCGTGAAGCCGAAGCTCACGGACGAACCGGCCGCCACGCCGGCGTTCCAGCTGACGTTCTTCGCCGTCACCGTCGCACCCGACTGCGTGTAGTCGGCGTTCCACAGTTGCGAGACCGTCTGGCCGTTGGCGAACGCCCAGTTGAGGTTCCAGCCGGACCAGGCGCTCGTGCCCGTGTTGGTGAGCTTGACGTCCGCCTGGAAGCCCCCCGACCACTGGTTGGTGATGGTGTACGTCACCGCGCAGGCCCCGGTGGGCGTGGGGTCCGTCGGGTCGGTGGGATCCGTGCCCCCGTCCCCGCCGCCCGTGTCGGAGGTGTCTCCGTAGACGACACCCCGGCCGTTCGTCGAGACGTAGACGCGGCCGTACACCCGCGGGTCACCCGTGATCGCGGCGCCCGTCCAACCCCACTGGTGGGCATCGTCGTTGACACGGGTCCAGCTCGCCCCCCTGTCCGTCGAGCGGAAGATGCCCCGCACCCCGGCGATCTCGGCGCTGGTGTACAGGGTCTGGTACGAGGCCCCGGCCGCCGCCTTGCCGAACCCGATCGTGTCGGCCTGCCCGACACCCGGCAGCTTGGTGAAGGTCGCCCCGGCATCCGTGGAGTGCCACAGCCCGTACGCCCCGTCGCTCGCTCCGCCCGCCAGCCAGACATCGCCCTTCGTGCCCGGCAGCGCCTTGAACCGCACGCTGTCCCCGGCGGGCAGGCCGGTCGCCGCGGACCCGGTGAAGGTCGCCCCGCCGTCCGAACTCACGTAGAACCTGCCCGACTTGAACCCGTAGAAGATCTTCGGGTCGACCCGGTCGGACTCGACGACCGCGCCCGCCGGGATCCCGCTCGACGCCTGCCACGAGGTGCCGAAACCGGTGGTGTACTGCACACCGGCGCCCGCCGGACTCCAGACGAAGCGACTGCCGTCCGCGGCGGCCGCGACCGTGCCGCCCCCGCTGACCCCCGAAGGGTCGGTCCCCGCGAACCAGTTGGCGCCGTTGTCCGTCGAGAACGCCACGTGCGGGCCCGAGTCCAGGTTGCCGACGCGCACCACGGTGTTCGGGTTCGTCTCGGCGTAGTCCAGGCTCGTCGTCGACGTGAAGTTCGGGGAGGTGAACATCATCGACGGCACCTTCGTCAGGTCCGTGTGACGGAAACCGCCGATGTCGCCCAGCGCACTGAGCAGCGGAGCACCGGACGGCGGAGACGCGATGTCCAGGACCGCCGTCTCCTCCAGCCCCTGCACCATCGGCTTGATGGTGAACTGGCCCCCGCTGTCCCAGTCGGCCAGGTTCTCCGTGCCGTAGAGCGTCGCCCCCGTGCCGTACATCATGCGACTGGAGTTGAACGGGTCGATCTCCAACGCCTCGGTCATCCAGCCGAGTTTGGGAGACTGCTCCGGCGGCGACGGGTTGGCGCCCCAGGTCAGCCACGGCGACGACGAGACGTCCATCGTGTACCGGTTCGCGCGGTTGGGATACGACGTGTAGTCCCAGGCCTTCGTCCAGGTGCCCCCGCTGTCCGTCGAGCGGAAGATCTGGGTGTCGGGCCACCAGGAACTGTAGGCGGTGGCCATCACGGTGCCGGGCTTCTGCCGGTCGATCGTCAGCCCGCTGAAGCCGTAGTACGTGTCGGCCTCCGCCACCGGACTGACGTCGGTCCAGGTCCCGGTCGCCGTCGCGTATCTCCACAGCCGGCCCTTGCCTCCGTCGTACGGCCCGCCCTTGTCGCTGTAGGCGATGTACAGAAAGCCGTTGACGGTATCCAGTACACCCTTGTGCGCCAGGTATCCCGTCGGCTGCCCGGCCAGGCGCGTCCAGGTCGCGCCCGCGTCCGTCGACCGGTACACCGCGTTGTCCTTGTCCGCCACGCCGACGTAGATCGTTTTCGTGGCGGCGCCCGCCGACCCCGTGGACTCGTCGAAGGTGACCCAGACGATGCCCTGGTTGTCGGAGGCGTACCCGCTGGTGTCGGTCGGATCCTGCTGGTAGTTGCCGACGTTGGGGAAGCTGGTCACCTGCGACCAGGTGACCCCCGAGTCCGTCGACCGCCACAGGCCCCTGCCGCTCGGCGCGCCCAGGTACAGCACGCTGTTCCGGCTGGGGTCGACCGCGAGCCGCTCGCCCATGCCGCGGCCGGGCATGTTGCCGCCCAGCTTGTAGGGCAGATCCGTCTTCTGCCAGCTGGCGCCCCGGTCGGCGGAGCGCAGCACGGCTCCGTTGCCCGGATCCCAGCTGTTGGTGTACGTGCCGACCGCCGCGTACACCTTGTTCGGGTCGACCGAGTCGGAGGCCAGACTCACCACGCCCGTGTGACCCCAGTCCGCCCAGCCGACCGAGTCCAGCAGGGGTGTCCAGGTCTTGCCCGACTCCTGCCAGCGGTACGCGCCGCCGATGTCGGTGCGGGCGTAGGCGAGGTTCTTCTCCTTGCGGTTGAAGACGATGCCGGGCACGAAGCCGCCGCCGTCCACCCGGGCGTTCTTCCAGGTGTACGACTCTGCGGCGAGGGCCGTCTGCGGGCTGCCGTCCGCGGCCAGTACGGGCGGACCGCCCGCGATCAGGCCGGCGGCGAGCGCCGACACGGCCATGAGGATGCGGGTTCTTCGCACGGTGGAGGTCCTTCCTCGCGAAGCCATGTGTGCGGGGGGTACGGGACGTGCGACTGCCGGGCGGCCCCCTGTGCGGTGGGGGCCGCCCGGCCTGGGCCCCGTCGTCAGGTGACGGAGCCACGCACGCGGAACCTCGAGCGACCGCGCCGACGGGCGGCGCCACCCCGCGCCCCCGGGCCCCTGAGGGCGACGAGGGCGCGGGGTGCTGCGCGACCGGGCACATCCGGCCCGCAGACGAGCACCGCCCGAGCGGCGGAGCGCTCAGCGGGGGCCTATTCGAGAAGCTCCGCGTACGAACCCATGGCCAGGGCGATGTCCGCCTGGGCCCAGAAGCGGTGGTACGTGAAGACGGGCGCGGCGCCGCCCGCGAGATAGCTCTCGATCTTCGACCAGGCCGGGTCGTTCTTGTAGAAGGACCGCAGCGAGGCGAAGGTCGAGGAGGAGTTGATCGTGTCGCCGTTCGGCATCTTGCCGCTGAAGGTGCTCGGGACGTACACGCCGTCGTCGAAGCGGTTGTAGTCGGCGCGGGTCTCCGGGACCGCGATGCCGAGCGTGTCCTGGTTGTTGGCCCACATCCCGTCCAGGAGCGCCTTCGCTGTCGTCTTCGCCTCCGTGTCACCGGACCTGGCGGCGTAGTACGTCAGGGTCTTGGCGTACGCGGCGGCCACGCCGACGTCGTTGGTGTAGTCGGCGACGGTGACGTGAAGTCCCGTGTTGGCACCGGGACTCGAGGCGTTCCAGGTGTCGGGCTGGCCCGACCACTGCAGCGTGGAGGGGATCAGGAAGCTGCCGTCCGGGTTGATCGTGGTCTTGGACAGCGCCCAGTCGACCCACTTGTCGAGGACCGCCTTGGCGCTCGCGTTCCCCGTCTGCTGGTAGTACTCGGCGACCCGCTCCATGGACCAGGCCTGGAAGCCGAACCACTGGTTGGACGGAGGGTCGTGGTAGACGGGCTGCTGGTCGTAGTACATGCCGTAGAAGGTCGACGTGCCGGTCGGCGGAGTCGCGTAGCGGCCGGCCCAGCTGTTCGTCGCCCCGCCCGCGATGGCGCCCTCACTGGACTGCAGCCAGCGGTAGAACTCCAGCTGCCGGGTCAACGACTTCGCCCAGTCCGCCTGTCCCGTCGACGACTTGGGCTTCAGGTCGGCGTAGCTGCTCAGCGCGTAGGCCGCCAGCGGGTTCTGGTAGCCGCCGTGCGTGTGACTGGAACCGATGCGCCAGGCCCAGCCCGCGCTGGTGTCGGTGGCGCCGCCCCAGGCGTAGTACCAGGACAGCAGGTAGTGCGAGGCGTCCTTGCCGGTGCCGGCCGCGCAGGCGGTCGGTCCGACGCAGTTGCCGATCTTCTTGAAGTACTTGTCGTACATCGCGTAGCGCAGGTAGTCGCCCATCTTCGCGGCCTTGCCGACGGTCGCGGAGACGTCGCTGCCCTTGCCCTGCGCCTCGGCCCAGATGTCGGCCCAGTACGCGGCCTGCACGGCCCGCGCGTCGGCGTCCGGGGCGTTGGTGAACTTCCACTGCTTGGCGTAGGAGGCGTCGCCGGTGAACAGGTCCAGATACCCGTTCGTGCCGCCGTACTTGAAGGCGTCGCAGGTCGGCTGCGGCACCGTCTCCCACACGGACTCCTGCGCGCCGCGTTGGAAGGTGTTGATGTACGACGGGCCGGTGTCGGTCGGGCCGGCCTCGCACTTGCCGGGCGCGTTGCCGTAGCCGTAGGTGTTGTCGACGTCCTGAAGCCAGTGCATACCGTAGACGTCGTCCGTGCCGTAGGCGGTCTTCAGTTCACCGGCCAGGGGATCCGTTCCCACCGACACCCCGGTGTCCAGCTTCGCCGGATACTCGTTCGGCGTGTCCAGTTCGGGCGCGTAGGTCGCCGGTTTGGACGCGTTGTAGAACGAGTTGGTCGGCTGGTCGGCGTGGGTGGGGATCATGTACTTCTCCATGATGTCCCAGGCGCCGTTGAACTTGGTCCAGTCGCCGGTGATCTTCCCGTACATCGCCTGCAGCCAGAGAAGGTAGCTGTAGGCCTCGGAGGTCGTCTCGTGCCCCTGGTCGGGGGCCTCGACGATCAGCGTCTCGACCGAGTGGTACGGGATGCCCTCGGGGGAGAAGTAGCCGTTCGCCGGGTTGGTGATCTTGCCGTAGAGGTCGAGGAAGCGGGCGTCGTACGCCTTGGTGCCCGCGATCTCGGTGGCCGTGACCGAGGCCTTCGCGTGCCCGGTGGCCGTCGACTCGAAGGTCGCGGCGCCCGTGCCGGAGGCGTTGGCCGTGATGGTCACGTTCTGGGCGGTGGCCCAGTTCGACGGCGTGAAGGTCAGACTCGCGCCGCCCGTCACCGTCAGCCCCGTGTTGCCGGCCGTGCGGGCGGTCGTGACGGTCACGTCGGCCGACGGCTGGGTCGACAGCTTCAGCGTGTACGTGCCCGTCTTGCCCTGCTGCACGGCGAGTTGGCCGGCGGAGGCGACCACGGCCGGTCCCGAGGCGACGGTGATGCCGACCGGGGTCGAGGACGCCGAGGCGCCCAGGCTGTCGTAGGCCTTGGCGACCAGTGAATGACTGCCCACGGACAATCCGGAGGCGGACAGCGTGTACGGCGCGCTCGTGTCCGTGCCCAGCAGGGTCGTGTCGTCATAGAACTCGATCTTGCTGATGGCCGCGTTGTCGGCGGCCGCGGCGGTCGCCGCGAGCGGCACCGCGTTCCCCTGCGTGTAGACGGCGCCCGCGGTCGGGCTGGTCAGCACGGTGACCGGCGGCTGGTGCGCGCCGGCGCAGGTGGTGCCGTTGACCGCGAAGCTCGCGGGAGCGGTGTTCGTCCCGCTGTAGGTGAACTGCGCGCCCGTGCCGACCGCGGCGCCGGCCGCGATCGTCCCGTTGTACGAGGCGTTGTTCACCGTGATCTGCTGACCGGACTGCGACCAGCTGCCGTTCCATCCGTTCGTCAGCTTCTGGTTGCCCGCGTACGTGTACGTCAGGGCCCAGCCGCTGATCGGGTCGGTGCCGCGGTTGGTGAGGGTCAGGTCCGCGGTGAACCCTGAGCCCCAGTCGTTGGTCTTGTAGTCCACGCTGCACTGAAGTGCGGCCGCCTGGGCGGGAGTCGTGCTCGTGGTCAGCATGGCGAGGGGGAGCGCGAGGGCCGCCAGAGCGGCGGTCCACAGGCGCCGCGCCCCGCGGCGTCTGCGTGAGGGATCCATGGTGCTGGTTCCTCCTTGCGGCTCGGAGAAGTGGGGGAGGAGCAACAAGCCTTGAACCAGTGGGAGCGCTCCCATAGTGGGGATGGGGGTCGGAACGGTCAAGGTGCTCGAAGAGTCGAAAAGATTCGACGACGGATGTTGAGGCAAAGTCAGTGACGCCTCTGTTCTTTGCCGGCGCTTGGCGCTAGCTTCGAGGCACCAGTGGGAGCGGTTCCATCAGTCGACGCGTCTGTTCACGACGCGCCTGAGCTGCAAGGAGTCGCTCATGCGACACCCCCCGCGTTCAGTACTTTTAGCCGTCACCGGCACGGTCGCGCTCGTCGCGGGCGCCCTGCTGCCGGTCGTCACGGCGCAGGGAGCCGTGCCCGCGTGCACGGTCGAGTACGCGGTCACCGGTCAGTGGGACGCCGGCTTCCAGGGCGCCGTCAAGATCACCAACAATGCGACGGCCCTGAGCGCCTGGAGCCTCACGTTCGACTTCGCGGACGGCCAGAAGGTCACCCAGGGCTGGAGCGCCAAGTGGTCCCAGTCCGGCACGACCGTCACCGCCGCGAACGAGAGCTGGAACGGCTCCCTGGGCACCGGCGCGAGTGTCAGCGCGGGCTTCATCGCCTCCACCTCGAAGACCGACGCCGTTCCGACGGCGTTCCAGCTCAACGGCACGACCTGCAACGACGCCACTGACCCGACCCCTACGCCCACCCCCACCACGCCACCCACGACGGATCCGCCGGGCACCGGTGACGGGCCGCCCGCGCTGCACGTCTCCGGCAACAAGCTCGTGGACGCCGACGGGAACCCCCGCCGTCTGCTCGGCGTGAACCGCTCCGGCGGTGAGTTCATGTGCGTCCAGGGGCGCGGCATCTGGGACGGGCCGGTCGACGACGCCGCGGTCGAGGCGATCGCCGACTGGAACGTCGACACCGTGCGCATCCCGCTCAATGAGGAGTGCTGGCTGGGCCTTTCGAACATCGACCCCGCCTATGGCGGCGCCGCCTACGTCGACGCCGTCAAGGACCTGGTGGGCCGGGTCGAGGCGCACGGCATGACGCCCGTCGTCGAACTGCACTGGAACTACGGGCAGTACACGGGCAACTCGGCCGGCTGCTCGGATGTGCACGCCGTCTGCCAGAAGCCGATGCCCGACATGCGGTACACCCCGTCGTTCTGGACCTCGGTGGCCGACACCTTCAAGAACGACCAGGCCGTCGTGTTCGACCTGTTCAACGAGCCCTATCCGGACCGCGCCACCTCCACGACCACCCAGGCGTGGCAGTGCTGGCGGGACGGCGGCACCTGTCCCGGCATCGGATACGAGGTCGCCGGTATGCAGGATCTCGTCGACGCCGTACGGGCGACCGGCGCCAGGAACGTGATCCTGGCCGGCGGGCTGGCGTACTCCAACGACCTCAGCCAGTGGCTGACGTACAAACCCACCGACCCGACCGGCAATCTCGCCGCCGCTTACCACGTCTACAACTTCAACACCTGCGCGAACGAGAGCTGCTGGAACTCCACCCTCGCCCCCGTCGCGGCCCAAGTGCCGCTCGTGGCAGGGGAGATCGGGGAGAACACCTGCTCGCACGGCTTCGTCGACCAGGTCATGAAGTGGTTCGACGACCGAGGCCTGTCGTACCTGGGCTGGACCTGGAACACCTGGGACTGCTCCACCGGTCCGTCCCTGATCTCCGGCTACGACGGGACGCCCACGGCGTACGGGGCCGGCCTGCGCGACCATCTGCGCGCACTCGACGGATAGGCGCCACCGGGAACCGTCCGCCGCGTCGATCCACCGGGCCGGAACCCGGGACGACCGACGTCGGCCGACGCTCCGTCACACCTGCCAAGAGCCACTGAGAAACGGACACCACCCGCAACCGAGAAGGAACCCGCACTCATGAGCCGTAGCAGAACAGCGGTACTCGCCGCGCTGGCGCTGGTCGCCGGCGCCTCCGGGACGGCGCTCGCGGTCGTCCCCGGAGATCCGGGCATCGCCGCCATCCCGTGCAGCGTCGACTACAAGGTGCAGAACGACTGGGGCACCGGCTTCACCGCCGCCGTCACCGTCACCAACAACTCGGCAGCGAAGTCGAGTTGGTCGGTGAAGTGGGCGTACGCGGGCACACAGAAGGTCACCAACGGGTGGAACGCGAAGATCACCCAGTCGGGGACGGCGGTCACCGCCGGCAACGAGACCTACAACGGGACGCTGGCGACCGGCGGTTCGGTCAGCTTCGGGTTCCAGGGGACCTACAGCGGCACCAACGCGGTCCCGACCACGTTCACCCTCGACGGCGTGACCTGCAACGTCGACAGCGGCACCGGCACCCCGACCGATCCCGGCACCCCGACGGACCCCGGCACCCCGTCCACCAAGGTCGACAACCCCTACGCCGGCGCCAAGGTGTACGTGAACCCCGAATGGTCGGCGAAGGCCGCGGCCGAGACGGGCGGCAGCCGCATCTCCAACCAGCCGACCGGAGTCTGGCTCGACCGCATCGCCGCCATCAACGGAGTGAACGGCGGCATGGGCCTGCGCGCCCACCTCGACGCGGCCCTCGCCCAGAAGGGCAGCGGCGAGGAAGTCGTCCAGCTGGTCGTGTACGACCTCCCCGGACGTGACTGCGCCGCCCTCGCCTCCAACGGAGAGCTCGGCCCGACGGAGATCGACAAGTACAAGACCCAGTTCATCGACCCGATCGCGGCGATCCTCGCCGACAGCAAGTACGCCGGCCTGCGGATCGTCACCACCATCGAGATCGACTCGCTGCCGAACCTCGTCACCAACACCGGCAGCAGGCCCACCGCCACCGCGGCCTGCGACACCATGAAGGCCAACGGCAACTACGTGAAGGGCGTCGGCTACGCGCTGGACAAGCTCGGCGCGATCCCCAACGTCTACAACTACATCGACGCCGGTCACCACGGCTGGCTCGGCTGGGACGACAACTTCGCCCCCTCCGCCCAGCTCTTCTACCAGGCGGCCACCGCCGAGGGCGCGACCGTCGACGACGTGCACGGCTTCATCACCAACACGGCGAACTACAGCGCCCTGAAGGAGAACAACTTCACCGTCAACGACTCGGTGGCCGGCAAGTCGGTCCGCGAGTCCAAGTGGGTGGACTGGAACCGGTACGTCGACGAGCAGTCGTACGCCCAGGCCTTCCGCAACCAGCTGGTCACCGCCGGCTTCAGGTCGAACATCGGCATGCTGATCGACACCTCCCGCAACGGCTGGGGCGGCACCGCCCGGCCCACCGGACCGGGCGCCACGACCAGCGTGGACACCTATGTCGACGGCGGCCGCTACGACCGTCGCATCCACATCGGCAACTGGTGCAACCAGGCCGGCGCCGGCCTCGGCGAACGCCCGCAGGCGGCTCCGGCCGCGGGGATCGACGCGTACGTGTGGATGAAGCCGCCGGGCGAGTCCGACGGCTCCAGCTCCGCCATCCCGAACGATGAGGGCAAGGGCTTCGACCAGATGTGCGACCCGACGTACACGGGCAACCCGCGCAACGGCAACAACCTGTCGGGCGCCCTGGCGAACGCGCCGCTGTCCGGGCACTGGTTCTCGGCCCAGTTCCAGCAGCTGATGCAGAACGCGTACCCGCCTCTGTAGGCCGGTGGGACACGCGAGCCGCTCCGTACGGCAGTCGGGTGGGACGGCGGTGATCCGCCGGGGCCGGTGGTGACCCTCCGGGGCCGCGTCGGGCCCGGCGGACGCCGGCTCCACCCGTGACGTACCCTGGCCGGCCGCTCCCGCTCGTCGGGACCGGCCGGACAGGTGCGTCGACGGGTGCGTCGACGGGTGCGTCGACAGGCGTCTCCGCTTGCCGTGGGCACCGTGCTTTTTGCCGCGCCGGCAACAAAGGTGGCCCCGGACCGGTGCGTCGGCGCACGCTGACGACACACCGGACGAGAGGCTGACACCATGGCGCACCACCCGCACGAGTCCCACGGCGACCAGCACGCCCCCGGCCCAGGCCACGCCCCCGGGCCGCAGCACGGGCACGGCCACGGGCACGGCCATGACACCGACATCGACTGGGCCGAGATGGCCCCGCACCTCGAAGCCCAGGCCGAGTTGTACATGCCCCTGTACGAGCGGGCGCTGTCCTGGCTCGGGAAGGAGGTGACCGAGCCGGGGCTGATCGTGGACGTGGGCAGCGGCCCCGGGGTCGTCTCCTGTCTGTTCGCCGAGACGTTCTCCGGCGCGCGGGTCACGGCGGTGGACGGATCAGCGCCGCTGCTGGAGCGGGCGCGACAGCGAGCCGACCGGCTCGGGTACGGCGACCGTTTCGACACCCTGGCCGGTGAACTACCGGATGTACTCGCCGAGTTGGACTACCCGGCCGATCTGCTGTGGGCCGGCCGCAGTCTGCACCACCTGGGCGACCAGCGCGCCGCGCTGGCCTCCTTCGCGGAGCGCCTCGCGCCCGGCGGCACGCTGGCGATCATGGAAGGCGGGCTGCCGACCCGGTTCCTGCCGCGCGACCTCGGCTTCGGACGGCCCGGCCTGGAGGCACGGCTCGACGCGCTCCAGGAGGAGTGGTTCGCGCGCATGAGGGCCGACCTGCCCGGCTCCGTCGAGGAGACCGAGGACTGGGCGGCGCTGCTGGGCGCGGCCGGTCTGAAGCATGCCCGCACCCGCAGCTTCCTGCTCGACCTGCCCGCGCCCGCCTCCGAACGGGCCCGCGCCTACATCGCCGCGTCCCTGTCGCGGCTGCGGGATGTCTTCGGTGACCGCCTCGACGCCGACGACCGCGCCGTGCTGGACCGGCTGCTCGACCCGCAGGACGAGGCGGGCGTGCACCGCAGGGCGGACGTGTTCGTGCTCGCGGCGCACACCGTGCACACCGCGGTGAAGCCGGTCCGGTAGCCGGTCACGGGGCCAAGTCGGCGCGACGGGGCTTGACTTGGAGAGCGCTCCAAGTGATGGACTGCGTGCCGCGCACCGTACGTCGGGCACCCTGCACCCTGCCACGAGGAGCGAGCAGTGAGCAGTGAGCACTGCGACCGACCAGTGGGCGGCGAGGTGCGAGGGGCACCACGCGGCCGACGTACGCGGCCGAGGCGCGCAGTCGACGCAATGGGGGCACACACCATGAGTAACATCTCGGGCACTTCAGATTCTCCGGTGGCGCTGATCACCGGCGGTGGCAGCGGTATCGGGGCCGCCGTCGCACGGCGGTTGCTGGACGCCGGGCACCGGGTCACGGTCACCGGCCGCGGCGAGGAGCGGCTGCGCGCCTTCGCCGCGGAACTCGGTGAGCCGAAGGGGCTGCTGACGGTGGCCGGCAACGCCGCCGACTACGACAGCGTGCGGTCGGCGGTCGACCGTACGCTCGACGCATACGGTCGACTGGACACCGTCGTCGCCAACGCGGGGACCGCCACCCACGACTCGGTCGCCGAGGGTGACCCCGCCGGATGGACCGACATGGTCCTGACGAACGTACTCGGCCCCGCGCTCCTGATCCGGGCGTCGATCGACGCGCTGAAGGAGACCCGGGGACGGATCGTGCTGATCGGCAGCGTCGCCGGTCTCGTGCCCACGCCGGGCAACATCTACGGGGCGACGAAGTGGGCCGTGACCGGTCTCGCGGAGAACACCCGCCGCCAGGTCACCGAGTGGGGGGTCGGCGTGACGCTGATCGCGCCCGGCCGGGTGGAGACCCCCTTCTGGGACGGCTACGGCAGCCTGCCGCCCGGGCATCTGCTGACCGCCGACCAGATCGCCGACTCCGTCGTGTGGGCCGTCGGGCAGCCGGCGGGCGTCGACATCAACACCGTCGTCGTACGTCCCGTCGGGCAGCCCAACTGACGGGACCGCCGACGCGTGGAGGGCGCCCCCCGGAACCCGGGGGGCGCCCTCCACGCGTACGGGAGACCTCAGCCGACGTCGAACGTCGCCGGGTCCGGACCGATGCGCCGGTCCTCGTTGAGGGCGCTGATCGCCGCCAGGTCCTCGGTGTCCAGGCTGAAGTCGAACACGTCGATGTTCTCCTTGATCCGTGACGGCGTCACGGACTTCGGGATCACGACGTTGCCGAGCTGGAGGTGCCAGCGCAGCACGACCTGGGCCGGGGTGCGGTTGTGCTTCTGCGCGATGGCCACGATCGCCGGGACCTCGAGCAGGCCCTTGCCCTGGCCGAGCGGGGACCAGGCCTCCGTGGCGATGCCCTGCTCCGCGTGGAACGCGCGCGAGGCGTGCTGCTGGAGGTGCGGGTGCAGCTCGATCTGGTTGACGGCCGGGATGACCGACGTCTCGCCGATCAGCCGCTCCAGGTGCTCCGGCAGGAAGTTCGAGACGCCGATCGCGCGCACCCGGCCGTCCGCGAGGAGCTTCTCGAACGCCTTGTAGGTGTCCACGTAGTCGTCGCGGGAGGGCAGCGGCCAGTGGATGAGGTAGAGGTCCAGGTAGTCCAGACCGAGCTTCTCCAGCGAGGTGTCGAACGCGCGGAGCGTCGAGTCGTACCCCTGGTCGCTGTTCCAGAGCTTGGTGGTGACGAAGATGTCCTTGCGGGGCACGCCGGAGGAGGTGATGGCCTTGCCGGTGCCCTCCTCGTTGCCGTAGATCGCCGCTGTGTCGATGCTGCGGTACCCGGCCTCCAGCGCGGTGGAGACCGCCTGCTCCGCCTCGTCGTCCGGCACCTGCCAGACACCGAAGCCCAGCTGGGGCATCTCCACGCCGTTGTTGAGGATGATCGGGGGGACCTTGCTGCTCACGAGCTCTTGATCCTTCGGTTGTCCGTCAAAGTGGTACTCCCATCGTCAACGATCACGGCGAGTGATGCATTCCTGACCCCCGAATTCGTCTCGGAAGCCGGTTGCGGGAGTCCGCCTTGCCCGTTTCGGTGGCCCACCGTAGGAGCCCGCCGGGGGGGGGAGAGCGGGGAAGCCCGTCGCGGGAGCCCGCCAGAAACGTGTTTCACCACACCGCCGGGATCACTCACGAGCGATACAGCGCGTCGACCTCGTTGGCGTAAGCGTTTTCGATCGCTTTGCGCTTCAGCTTGAGCGACGGGGTCAGCAGCCCGTGCTCCTCCGTGAAGGGCTGGGCGAGGATACGGAAGGTGCGGATCGACTCGGCCTTCGAGACCAGCGTGTTGGCGGCCACGACGGATCGCCGCACCTCCGCCTCCAGATCCGGGTCGTTCACCAGCTCGACCGGCGACAGCTGCGGTTTGTTGCGCATCTGCAGCCAGTGCTCGACGGCCTCCTGGTCGAGGGTGACCAGGGCGGCCACGAACGGCCGGTCGTTGCCGACGACGATGCACTGGTTGACCAGCGGATGATCACGCACCCGCTCCTCCAGCAACCCCGGCGAGACGCTCTTGCCGCCGGAGGTCACCAGGATCTCCTTCTTGCGGCCGGTAATGGTGAGGTAACCGTCTTCGTCGAGTGATCCCAGGTCACCGGTGGCCAGCCAGCCGTCGTGCAGGGTCTCGTCGGTGGCCTTGGGGTTGTTGAGGTAGCCCTGGAACACGTTTCCGCCGCGCAGCCAGATCTCGCCGTCGTCCGCGATGTGCACGGTCATCCCGGGGATGGCCTGGCCGACCGTGCCGTACCTGGTGCGTCCGGGCGGGTTGGCGGTCGCGGCGGCCGTCGTCTCGGTCAGACCGTAGCCCTCGTAGATCTGCACGCCCGCGCCGGCGAAGAACAGGCCGAGCTTGCGGTCCATGGCCGAGCCGCCGGACATGGCGTGCCGCACCCGGCCGCCCATCGCCGCGCGCACCTTGGAGTAGACGAGCTTGTCGAACAGCTGGTGCTGCATGCGCAGACCCGCCGAGGGGCCCGGCCCGGTGCCCCACGCCTTCGCCTCGATCGCCTCGGCGTAGTTCACGGCCACGTCGACGGCCTTCTCGAACGGTCCGGCCTTGCCCTCCCGCTCCGCCTTGCGGCGGGCCGCGTTGAAGACCTTCTCGAAGATGTACGGCACGGCCAGGAAGAACGAGGGTCTGAAGGCCGCCAGGTCGGGGAGCAGGGCGGCCGCGTGCAGCGCCGGCTGGTGGCCGAAGCGGACCTTGCCGCGGATCGCGGCGATCTGCACCATCCGCCCGAAGACGTGCGCGAGCGGCAGGAACAGCAGGGTCGCCGCCTCGTCGCCCTTCTTGGAGTGGAACACCGGCTCCCAGCGTTCGATGACGGTGTCCGCCTCGAACATGAAGTTCCCGTGCGAGATGACACAGCCCTTGGGCCGGCCCGTGGTGCCCGAGGTGTAGATGATCGTCGCGGTCGAGTCGGGGGTAACCGCTTCCCGGTGCCGGTGCACCACGTCGTCCTCGATGGCGGCGCCGGCGTCGTACAGCTCCTGCACACAACCCGAGTCCAGCTGCCACAGCCGTCGCAACCGGGGGAGACGGTCGATGACGGTGGCGATCGTCATCGCGTGGTCCTCGTGCTCGACGACGGCCGCCGTGCACTCGGCGTCGTAGAGCATCCAGAAACACTGCTCGGCCGAGGAGGTCGAATAGACCGGCACCACCTGGGCGCCGATCGTCCACAGGGCGAAGTCGAAGAGCGTCCACTCGTAGCGGGTACGGGACATGATCGCGACGCGGTCGCCGAAGCGGATGCCCTGCGCGAGGAGACCCTTGGCCAGGGCGAGGACCTCGTCGCGGAACTCCCCGGCGGTCACGTCCCGCCACTCGCCGCCCTCGTCCTTGCGGCCGAGAGCGACGAAGTGCGGGTCCTCCTGGGCGTGCCGGAACACGACGTCGGCCAGACCGCCCACCGGTGGTGCCAACGCCAACGGAGGGTTGGTGAACTCGCGCAAACCCGCACCCCGCTTCTCATGGCCGCACAGCGCCGTGAAAGCTACCCCACCCGACGGCGGGAGGGGAGGGGGGCGGAAGACGAGCGATGCTCTCGTCTGCGCTGGTCAGTGCCGGAAAATGGGCTCACATGGGGAAGGGTCGGACAGAAAACTGACGGAAGAGTAAGTTTCGGCACCGTAATCTCCACCGAATCTGCCCGTACCGCTTACTCGCCCGCCCCTTCCGTGGCCGTCACGGCTCGCGCCCCCCGGTCCCGCCGTCGGGACCACGGCGCCAGGCCCGCACACCGCGGAACACCGTCGAGCGGTGCATGGGGCCGAGCAGTGCATGGGGCCCAGCGGTGCATGGGGCCCAGCGGTGCGGGACGGCGTCAGGTCCGGGGTGCTGCCCCTTCCTTCGACGACGGCGCGGCCGTGGTCGTTTCCGTCGTTCCGGCCGCGGCCGCGCGTGGTGTCCTGACGAGGGCGAGGACGAGCGCCGCGGCGACCACGCCCGCGCAGCCCGCCGCCACCAGCGCCGCGTCGAGCCCCGAGGCGAACGCGGACCGCAGGGTGTGCTCGGAGAACGTGCCTCGCAAGGCACCGGCGCCCCCGCCCGCCAGCGCGTGGGAAGCGTCGTGCGGGAGCGTGCCGGTCATCCGGGAGGTCAGCACGGTCCCGAACACCGCCACCCCGAGCGCGTACCCGAGCTGCCGCACCGTGTTCACGGCTCCACCCGCCATCCCGGCCCGCGCCGGCTCCACCGCGGCCAGCGCGGCACCGGCGACGGTAGGCGCGACGAAACCGGTTCCTACGCCCACCAGCACGAACCCGGGCACCAGCGCCGTCCAGTCCGAACCTGCGCCGAGCACGGCCTGGCAGAAACAGCCCGCGCCGATCAGCAGGAGTCCGCCGCCGATGGTCAGCCGGGCAGAAACACCGTGGAACCGCTTACCCACCACGACCGCCGTGATCATGGCCGCCACCGTCATCGGCAGCAGCGTCAGTCCACCGCGCACCGGGCTCATCCCCAGCAGCGTCTGCATCCAGATGGACAGGTACGGCGTCACCCCGAACGCGACGGCGTTGAAGGCGAGCGCGCCCACCATCACCCCCACGAACGCGGGCCGGCGCAGCAGCGACAGGTCGAGCAGCGGATGCGCCGCCCGCCGCTCCGCCAGCACGAAGCACACCAGCGCGAACGCGGCGACCCCGAACGAGGTGAGCGTCGCCGACGCCGTCCAGCCGTCCTCACCGGCCCGTACGACGGCGTACGCCGTACCGCCCGCGAAGACCGCGAAGGTCGCCGTGCCCGCCCAGTCGACCCGCATCCCGCGCGGCCCCCTGGACTCCGGGACCGCCCTCAGCGTCAGCCACACCGCGACCACGCTCACCGGGAGGTTCACATAGAAGATCCATCGCCAGCCTGGCCCCTCGGTCAGCAGTCCGCCCAGCACCGGCCCGACCGCCGCGGCCGCACCGCTCACCGCGCCCCACACCCCGAGCGCGGCCGACCGCTGCCGGCCCTGGTAGACCGAGCCGAGCAGCGGCAGCGTCGTCGCCAGCATCGCGGCGGCTCCCACCCCCTGCAGGGCCCGAGCTGCGACGAGCGTGTCGGGCCCGCTCGCCAGCCCGCACAGCAGCGAGGCCGTGGCGAACACGACGACCCCCACCACGTGCAACCGGCGGCGCCCCAGGATGTCGGCCGTGGCCCCGGCCCCCAGCAACAGCGCGGCCAGCGCGAGCGCGTACCCGTCGACGACCCACTGCAGATCGCTCAACGAGGCGTCCAACGCCCGCGCCATGTCCGGCAGCGCGACGATCACGATCGTCACGTCCAGCAACAACATGAACGTGCCCAGACACACCGCTGTCAGCGGCCCCCATGTACGCATGTCCCACTCCTCGACAGTTCTTCCGCGACGGATACGAAGCGCTCCGTACGATGGACGAAGCGCGGCCGATCACCGTGGTATCCGGTGCCTCGCCGACGGAATCCGACAGGAGTGTGCGCGGTGAAGATGGATTTCCACGCCCAGGGCGGGCTGGACGGACTGGATCTCCAGTTGCTCTCGGCGCTGGAGGTGGACGGGCGGGCGTCGTTCAGCAGACTCGGCGCGGTCCTGGGCGTCTCCGACCAGACGATCGCGCGCCGCTACCGCCGGCTCAGCGCCGAGGCCGGCCTGCGGGTCGTCGCCCTCCGGGACGCCGACCGCCTCGGCCAGGACCAGTGGATGCTGCGGCTGCGCTGCGTCCCCGACAGCGCCACGGTCATCGCCGAGGCGCTCGCCAAGCGCCCCGACACCTACTGGATCGGGCTGGGCTCAGGCGGCACCGAGATCGTCTGCATGACCCGGCCCCGCCATCCCGACGACCACGACGACCTGCTCCTCGGCAAACTCCCGCGCACCCCGAGCGTCGTGGAGATCCGCGCGCAGCAGCTCCTGCACCGCTTCTACGGCGGCCCGACCGGCTGGCTGCGTAAGTTCGGCGCGTTGGACTCCGAGCAGATCGCCGCCCTCACGCCGCGCCACGACGCGAACGCGTCGGCGGGGGCGGAGGCCGGGGCCGGGGCGGGGGTGGCTGGGTCCAGGGGCGGCCCTGCGCGTATCGAACCCGAGGACGAACCCCTGCTGGCCGTCCTGGAACGCGACGGCCGCGCCACGTATCCCGAACTCCAGCGCGCCACCGGACGCTCCGAGTCCGCCGTCAAACGCCGTCTGGCCGCGCTGCTCGCCTCGGGCGCCGTGTACATCGACGTCGAATACCACTCCGAAATGCTCGGCTACCCCCTCGCCGCCGTCCTGTGGATCACCACGGCGCCCTCCGCCATGCACACGGTCGGGCAGGCGCTCGCCGGCCACGACGAGATCGCCTTCGCCGCGGCCACCGCCGGGCCCTCGCACATCGTCGTCACCGCGGTGGTGCGGGGCACGGCGGGCCTCTACGCCTACCTCAGCGGGCCGCTGGGGCGCCTGGAGGGCGTCCAGCACGTGGAGACGACGCCGTTCATGCGACGGGTGAAGCAGCTGACGTATCAGCATGCTGGGCGGTAGGCGGTAGGCGGTAGGCGGTAGGCGGTAGGCGGTAGGCGGTAGGCGCGGACGCGGGCCGGCGTTGGCGGTAGGAGGGATTCGGTATGCAATATGTCGCAGACCGCAGACCGCAGACCGCAGACCGCAGACCGCAGACCGCAGACCGCAGACCGCAGACCGTGCACTGCGGACTGCGGACTGCGGACTGCGGACCCCGGACCTGACGTTGCAGACCGGATACCGCATCCACGTGCCGCAGGTGATGCGCCGGCCCTCAGCCGGTGCCGCCTCCCGGCAGGTCCAGCCGTCGACCGTGTCCTGCCGCCCGTCGGTGCAATCGGTCGCCTCCCGCCAGGATCGCCACCGCCAGCGCGTCCGCGGCGCCCTGGGCCGAGGTGCGTCGGGGCCCGTGCACCAGCACGAAGTCGACCTGCCCGAGCTCCGGCAGGCCTGCCCGTTCCGGGATACGCACCAGGCCCGGCGGGATCAGGCCACGCGAGTGGGCCATCACGCCGAGGCCGGCCCGGGCCGCCGCGATGAGGCCGTTGAGGCTGCCGCTCGTGCAGACGATCCGCCAGGCCCGCCCTTGCCGCTCCAGCGCCTCCAGGGCCAGGGCGCGGGTGATGCCGGGAGGCGGGAACACGATGAGCGGGACCGGACGGTCGGCGTCCAGACGCAGCCGTTCCGCACCGATCCACACCAGCCCGTCGTGCCACACCAACTCCCCCCGAGGGTCCTCGGGGCGTCTCTTGGCCAGAACCAGGTCCAGTTTCCCGGCGGAGAGTTGCTCGTGGAGGGTGCCCGACAGTTCCACCGTCAGTTCGAGGTCGACCTCGGGATGGTCGTAGCGGAAGCCTTCGAGGATCTCGGGCAGCCGGGTCAGCACGAAGTCCTCGGAAGCGCCGAAGCGCAGGCGGCCGCGCAGTCGGGTGCCGGTGAAGAAGGCCGAGGCCTGCTCGTGGACGTCCAGGATGCGGCGCGCGAACCCGAGCATCGCCTCGCCGTCCTCCGTCAGTTCCACGGAGTGCGTGTCCCGGGTGAACAGCGCCCGCCCGGTCGCGTCCTCGAGGCGTCGCACGTGCTGGCTGACCGTGGACTGACGCAGTCCGAGCCGCCGCGCGGCCTGGGTGAAGCTCAGCGTCTGGGCGACGGCGAGGAAAGTACGCAGATGGGAGGGCTCGTACACGCTCGCCACACTAGCGCCCTGGGCCGCCGGTCATCGTGATACGTGATGACAGTGAGAGCGGTATACCGGATTCCCGATCACGATGCGGAGGAGGACGATGGGGAGGGGCTCTCCGAGCCCGTACGCACGCCCATCGAACCGCACGTGGAGCACCGTGAAACGCCTGCACTGGCCGAGTCGGATGCCGGTCGACCCCTACATCCTGCTGCTGCTCGGCACCGTCGGGTTCGCGGCGCTGCTCCCGGCCCGCGGCGCCGCCGCCGACGTCGCCTCGGGTGCTTCCACGGCCGCGATCGCCTTCCTCTTCTTCCTCTACGGCGCCCGCCTCTCCACCCGTGAGGCGCTGGACGGGCTGAAGCACTGGCGGCTCCACGTGACCGTCCTGGCCTGCACCTTCCTGATCTTCCCGCTGCTGGGCCTGGCCGCGCGCGGCCTCGTGCCGGTGTTCCTCACCGACCCCCTCTACCAGGGGCTGCTCTTCCTCACCCTCGTGCCGTCGACCATCCAGTCGTCGATCGCCTTCACCTCCATCGCCCGGGGCAACGTGCCCGCAGCGATCTGCGCCGGATCCTTCTCCTCGCTGGTGGGCATCATCGTCACCCCGCTGCTCGCGGCGGCCCTGCTCGGCAGCAGCGGCGGTGGGTTCTCCGCGGACTCGCTGGTCGAGATCGTGGTGAAGCTGCTCGTGCCGTTCGTCGCGGGCCAGTTGCTGCGCCGGTGGATCGGCGGGTTCGTCGCCCGGCACAAGAAGGTGCTCGGACTGGTGGACCGGGGCTCGATCCTGCTGGTCGTCTACACGGCGTTCAGCGAGGGCATGGTGCAGGGCATCTGGCACCAGGTCAGCGCCGTACGGCTGGGTGGGCTGCTCGTCGTCGAGGCCGTGCTGCTCGCCGTGATGCTCGTGCTGACCTGGTACGGCGGCAAGGCACTGCGGTTCAACCGCGAGGATCGCATCGCCATCCAGTTCGCGGGCTCCAAGAAGTCCCTCGCCTCCGGACTGCCGATGGCGAGCGTCCTGTTCGGCGCGCATGCCTCCCTGGCGGTGCTGCCGCTGATGCTCTTCCATCAGATGCAGCTGATGGTGTGCGCGGTGATCGCCAAACGCCGGGCGAAAGATCCGGTGGAGGCGTCCCCGGAACCTGCCGAGGAGAGGGCGCGCGCGGCCGCCACGTGAGATCGTCGCCGGTCGCCGGTCGCCGGTCGCCGGTCGCCGGTCGCCGGTCGCCGGTCGCCGGTCGCCGGTCGCCGGTCGCCGGTCGCCGGTCGCCGGTCGGCAGTCGGCAGTAGACAGTCGGCGCTCGGCGGTCGTCCGTGCAGCGACGGTATGCAATGTGCGGTCGACCGCATCCGGGCTCCGGTCGATCCGACCCCCACACCTCCGCCCCGGTCACCCTAAGCACCAGCACCCGGCACTCAGGGTTTGGCACGAAGCACGAAGCACGAAGTACGAAGCACCCAGCACCCGGCACCCCGCGCCATCGACCCCGCTCCCTGCTCCCCGCCCCTGTTCACGGCACCAGGACGAGCTTGCCCGCATTGGCCCGGGACTCGATCGTCGTGTGTGCGTCGGCGGCGTCCTCCAGGGCGAACTTCTTGTGCACCACGGGCTTCAGCGCCCCGTCCGCGAACAGGTGCCACAGCTCCCGGCGCCACCGCTCGTACACCTCCGGCCGCCCGCGTGCGATGTGGGCCATCTGGAAGCCGATCACGGACTTGGGACCCACCAGCAGGTCGTACGCCTGGACCGTCCCTCCGCCGGAGCTGTACGCCACGAGCCGTCCGCCGGGCGCCAGGGCCGCGACGGTGGGCGCGAGCAGCGCGCCGCCGACCGCTCGAGCGCGTAGTCGACGCGGTCTCCCCGGTCCGGCAGCTGGTCGTAGGTGAGGATGTCGTCGGCGCCCAGTGCCCTCACGAAGGCGGCCTTCGCGGGATCGGACACGGCGCCCACGACACGGATCGCGCCGCGGGTGCGTGCCAGCTGTACGGCGAGGTGGCCCACCCCGCTCGCGGCGGCGGTGACGAGGGCGGCCTCGCCGGGTTCGGGGCGCGCGGCGGTGAGCGCGCCCAGGGCGACGAGGCCGCTGCGCAGCAGGGCGACAGCGTCGACCGCGTCGGCGTCATCGGGGACGGGGGAGGCCATGGCCTCCTGCAGCAGCGCGAAGTCGGCGTACCCGTGGCCGAAACACAGACCCGTCACGCGATCGCCGGCCCGGAATCGGCTGACCGCGTCCCCGACGGCCACGACCTCCCCGGCGATCTCGCCCCCGAGCGGAATCGGTTCCGCGGCCTCCGCGACCCTGCGGACGACGGGGAGCGTGACGCCGATCGCCTCGCAGCGCACGAGGAGCTCGGTCGGTCCCGGCCTCGATCCCAAGGACCTCGTCGGCATCCTCAACGACCTGCAGTCCGCGGGGCTGGCCGTGCGCGAACCGGATCCGAACGACCGCCGGAAGAACGCGGTGTCACTCACCGGCTAGGGGCGGGGGCTGCTGCGGCGCTGCGAGAGGGCCGCCCGGGAGGCGAACGCGACGTTGCTCGCCCCGCTGTCCGCCGTCGAACGGGAGTACTTCACGGGCATGTTGATCCGTATTTCCGGTACGGAGGGCTGACGACGGATAACGTTCCGTCATGACCACAGCTCTCCCTCTCGTCCCCGCGCGCAGCGCTCTCGTCCTCGTCGATCTGATGGACCGCATCGTCGCGTTGCCCCTGGAACCCCGCAAGGGAGCCGAAGTGCTGGCTGTCGCGGAGGAGTTGGCGGCGCGGTTCCGGTCGGCCGGAGCGCTCGTCGTCCTCGTCCGTGTCGAACGTCCCGGCGTCGCCGAGCAGCCGCCCGGCAGCGGCTTGGTCCAAGGCCTCTACCAGGACGGCGACTTGGAGATCGTCAAGCGGACGATCGGCGCGTTCCAGGGGACCGGTCTGGACGAACGACTTCGCGCGTCCGGCGTGACCACCCTCGTGTTCGGCGGCATCGCCACCAACCTCGGGGTCGAGTCGTCCGCCCGCGCCGCGGGTGATCTCGGCTACGACCTGGTCTTCGTCGAGGACGCCATGTCCGCTCTGACCGGGGCCGAACACGAGGCCTCGGTGAAGCTGGACTTCCCTCGGCTGGGAACCGTGGCGCGCGCGGGCGACGTGCGTTTCACGAGCGGCTGAGGCGGGGCCCCCACGGCGCAGGGGGCGCTCCCCGCCGGTCGGGGCCCCGCCGCCGTGCCGCGGGGAACCGGGTCAGCCCTGGGCGGCCGCGGTTCGCAGGGTGATGCGGTCCTCACCCGCGTACACGTTCATGGAACTGCCCCGCAGGAAGCCCACCAGTGTCAGGCCGGTCTCCGCTGCCAGGTCCACCGCCAGGGAGGAGGGCGCCGAGACCGCCGCGAGCAGCGGGATGCCCGCCATGACGGCCTTCTGTGCCAGCTCGAACGAGGCCCGGCCCGACACCAGCAGGATCGCCCGGGACAGGGGCAGGTCCCCGTTCTGGAGGGCACGGCCGACCAGTTTGTCGACCGCGTTGTGCCGTCCCACGTCCTCGCGCACGTCGAGCAGTTCACCGTCTTCGGAGAACAGGGCCGCCGCGTGGAGCCCCCCGGTCCGGTCGAAGACCCGCTGGGCCGCGCGAAGCCGGTCGGGGAGGCGCGCGAGCAGCTCGGGTTCGATCCGGAGCGGGGGAGTGTCGGCGATGGGCCAGCGGGCCGTCGTGCGGACCGCGTCCAGGCTCGCTTTGCCGCACAGGCCGCAGGAGGAGGTGGTGTAGACGTTCCGCTCGAGGGTGATGTCGGGCATCGTCACGCCCGGGGCCGTGCGGACGTCCACCACGTTGTAGGTGTTGGATCCGTCGACCGTCGCGCCCGCACAGTAGACGATATTCAGCAGATCGGATGCGGTGGCCAGCACCCCCTCGCTGACCAGGAAGCCGGCCGCCAGCGCGAAGTCGTCACCGGGCGTGCGCATGGTGATGGCCAGCGGCTTGCCGTTGAGCCGGATCTCCAGTGGCTCCTCGGCGACCAGGGTGTCCGGCCGGGTGGAGACCACCCCGTCCCTGATGCGGATCACCTTGCGGCGTTCGGTGACTCGTCCCATGTCGTGATCAGCCTCGGTTCTGTACGTGCTGGTAGCCGAAGCGGCCCTTGATGCAGAGATTCCCGTGGGTCACGGGGTTGTCGTGCGGTGAGGTCACCTTCACGATGTCATTGTCCTGCACATGGAGCGTGAGGTTGCAGCCCACCCCGCAGTAGGCGCAGACGGTCGTGGTCTGCGTCTGGGCTGATTCGTCCCAGTTCCCGGCCGCTCGCCGGTCGTACTCGGACTTGACCGACAGCGCTCCGGTCGGGCACACCTCGATGCAGTTCCCGCAGTACACACATGCCGAGTCGGTCAGCGGGGCGTCGTGCTCGACGGCGATGCGGGCGTCGAAGCCCCGCCCCGCGACGGAGATCGCGAAGGTGTTCTGCCACTGGTCACCGCAGGCGTCCACGCACTTGTAACAGAGGATGCATTTGTCGTAATCGCGTACATACAGATCGTTGTCGATCTTCGGCTCCTCGTTCAGCCGGGCCGCGTCGGGGCCGAAACGCTCCGGCTTCGCGTCGTACTCCTTGATCCATTCCGCAACCACAGGTGTCGTGGACAGATCCACCGAGGACGCGAGCAGCTCGAGAACGATCTTGCGGCTGTGGCGGGCCCGCTCGGTGTCGGTGCGCACGTCCATTCCGGGCTCGGCCCTGCGGGAGCAGGCCGGCACCAGGGTGCGGGAGCCCGCCACCTCCACGACGCAGACCCGGCAGGCGTTCTTCGGGGTGAGCGTGTCGCCCTGGCACAGGGTCGGCACGTCCTTCCCGGCGGCCCGGCAGGCGTCGAGGATCGTCGATCCCTCGGGGACCCTGGCCTCCCGCCCGTCGATGGTGAACTCCACCAGCCGGCGCGGCACTCCCAGCGGAATCGCGGTCATACGGCGGCTCCTGTGCGGTCGGTCGCGGTCATTCGTACGCCCCCAGACGGTCGATGGCGGATTCCACGGCGTTCCACGCGGTCTGGCCGAGGCCGCAGATCGAGGCGTCCCGCATGGCGCGGCCCACCTCGCGCAGCAGGGCGATGTCGTCGGCGGCGTCGGCGCCGGTGCGCTCCACGATCCGGTGCAACGCCTCCTCCTGACGTACGGTCCCGACCCGGCAGGGCACACACTGTCCGCACGACTCGTCCCGGAAGAACTCGGCGATGCGCAACAGCAGCCGGGGCATCGGGACGGTGTCGTCGAAGGCCATCACGACCCCCGAACCGAGAGTCGTGCCCGCGTCCCGCGTGCCCTCGAACGTCAGCGGGATGTCCAGTTCGTCGGGCCGTACGAAGCCGCCGGCCGCGCCGCCGAGCAGTACGGCACGCAGGTTCTCGCGCACTCCGGCGAGGGTGAGAAGTCCGCCCAGCGTCGTGCCGAAGGGGAGCTCGTACACGCCGGGGCGCTCGACGCCGCCCGACACGCAGAACAGCTTGGGTCCGGTGGATCCGGGCGTGCCGATCGCGGCGTAGGCCGGTGCGCCCATGGTGAGGACCGGCAGGACGTTGACCAGGGTCTCCACGTTGTTCTCGACCGTCGGCCTGCCGAAGAGGCCCTTCTCCACGGGGAACGGCGGTTTCGAGCGCGGCTCGCCCCGGTACCCCTCGATGGAGTTGAACAGGGCTGTCTCCTCGCCGCAGATGTACGCGCCGGCGCCCCTGCGGATCTCGATGTCGAAGGCGTAGCCCTGGCCGAGGATGTCGTCGCCGAGGAGACCGCGAGCCCGTGCACAGTCGACCGCATATTGCATACGGCGCAGGGCGCGCGGATATTCGCCGCGGAGGTACAGGTAGCCCTGGTGCGCGCCGACCGCGTACGCCGCGACCGTCATCGCCTCCACCAGCGCGTACGGGTCGCCCTCCATGAGGACGCGGTCCTTGAACGTGCCCGGCTCGGACTCGTCCGCGTTGCACACCAGATAGTGCGGATGGTCGGGCTGGGACGCCGTGGCCCGCCACTTGCGGCCGGTGGGGAAGGCGGCGCCGCCGCGGCCGAGCAGGCCGGAGTCGGTGACCTCGCGGATGACCCCGGAAGGGCCGAGCGCGAAGGCGCGGCGCAGGGCCGTGTAGCCGCCGTGGGCCCGGTAGTCGTCCAGCGACGACGGATCGACCACGCCGACCCGGCTCAGCAGGATCAGCGACGGGTCCCCGGCCTGGGGCACCGCGTCCGCCGCCGGCGCCTCCTCGGGCGCCGAGTCGGGGGCGCTCGCCGCGAGCACGGCCTCCTCGACCGTCGCCGGCGCCGACACCGCCGTACGCACCGGATCGCCGGCCCGGACGGCGAGTGCGGCCGGGGCGCGCTCGCACAGGCCGAGGCAGGGGCTGCGCTGGACGGACACCCCGCTGCCCGCGCCCAGCCGTGACTCGATCCCCGCGCACAGCCCGGAGGAACCCGCGGCGGCGCAGGCGAGGTCCGTGCACACGTGGAGCACCGTGGCCGGCCGCGGCCCGACCGAGAACATCGCGTAGAAGGTGGCGACCCCGTACGCCTCCGCCGGGGGCACGGTCAGACGGCGGCACAGGTAGGCGAGGGCGCCCTCGCTGATCCAGCCGACGCGGTCGTTGATCGCGTGCAGTCCCGGCAGCAGCAGATCGCGTCGTTCCCGGGCCGCGCGGCCGCCCCGTGCCCACCGCAGGTCGGCGTCGGAACGGTCGGCGCCCTCCCAGGAGGACTCCGGTGGGCCGAACAGGGCGTCCACGGCAGCCCGTTCGTCGTCGGTCGGTCCGCTGTCGCCGAAGTGCAGGTCCACGACGTCACCTCACCCAGGTCGGGGCCGGGAGCTTCTCGATCCGGATCGCCGACGCCTTGAACTCCGCCGTCCCCGCGATCGGGCAGTTCGCCTCGATCGTCAGCTGGTTGGTGTCCACCTCGTCGGGAAAGTGCATGGTCATGAAGGCGAGCCCCGGCCGCAGGGCGGTGTCGATCCACACCGGCGCGACCACGGATCCGCGCCGCGAGCTCACCCGTACCTCCTCGCCGACGACGACCCCGTAGCGCTCCGCGTCCTCCGGGCACAGCTCGACGTACTCGCCCCGTCGCAGGGGCGAGGCGAAACTCCCGCTCTGCACGCCGGTGTTGTAGGAGTCGAGCCGTCGTCCGGTCGTCAACCGGATCGGGTACTCCTCGTCCGTGAGGTCGACCGGCGGATCGTGCCGGACGATGCCGAACGGCGCTGGCCTGCCTCGTCGTTCCGCGCTCTTCTCCCACAACCTCCCGTGCAGATATGCGGGTTCGAGGTCATCGACGCTCGGGCACGGCCACTGGATGCCCTGATGCTCCTCCAGCCGGTCGTACGTCATCCCGTGGTGGTCCGGGGACACCGACCTGAGCTCGTTCCAGACGGCTTCGGCGTCCGCGTACTTCCACTCGTGCCCGAGCCGGGTCGCCAGGTCGCAGAGGATGTCGATGTCCTCGCGCGCCTCGCCCGGCGGTGTCACGGCGCGCCGCACCCGCTGAACCCGCCTCTCGCTGTTGGTCGTCGTGCCGTCCGTCTCCGCCCATCCGGCCGTGGCGGGAAGCACCACGTCGGCCAGCTCGGCGGTCTTCGTGAGGAAGATGTCCTGCACGACGAGGAAGTCGAGGGCCCGCATACGGCGTACGGCCTGCTCGCTGTCCGCCTCCGACTGGGCCGGGTTCTCCCCGATGCAGTAGACGGCCTTCAGCGATCCCTCCTCCATGGCCTCGAACATCTCCGTGAGATTCAGTCCGTAGTGCGGCTGGATGACGGTGTCCCAGGCCGACTCGAACTTCAGCCGGGCACCGGGGTCGAGGATGTCCTGGAACCCGGGGAGGCGGTTGGGTATCGCGCCCATGTCGCCACCGCCCTGGACGTTGTTCTGTCCGCGCAGGGGCTGGAGGCCGGAGCCGTAGCGGCCCACGTGCCCGGTGAGCAGCGAGAGATTGATCAGCGCGCGCACGTTGTCCGTGCCGTTGTGGTGCTCGGTGATGCCGAGGGTCCAGCACAGCTGGGCCCGCTCGGCGCGGGCGTAGGCATGCGCCAACTCCTTTATGGCGGAGGCCGGTACGCCCGTCACCTTTTCCGCGAGGGACAGCGTCCAGGGCTCCACGAGTTCCTCGTACGCCTCGTATGCGCTGGTCGCGCGTTCCACGAACGCCTCGTTGACGAGGCCGGCGCGGATGATCTCGCGACCGAGCGCGTGCGCCATGGGGATGTCCGTCCCGACGTTGAGGCCGAGCCAGCTGTCCGCCCATTCGGCGGTCGACGTCCGGCGCGGATCGACCGCGTACATCCGGGCGCCGTTCCTGATCCCCTTCAGTACGTGCTGGAAGAAGATCGGGTGCGCGAAACGCGCGTTGGACCCCCACATCACGATGACGTCGGTGTGCTCGATCTCCTCGTACGACGACGTCCCGCCACCGGAGCCGAAGGCCGCCGACAGACCGGCGACGCTGGGCGCGTGACAGGTCCGGTTGCACGAGTCGACGTTGTTGGTGCCCATCACGACCCGGGCGAACTTCTGCGCCACGTAGTTCATCTCGTTGGTCGCCCGGGCACAGGAGAACATGCCGAACGCGCCGCGGTTGCGCTGCAGGCCCCGCGCGGTGCGCTCCAGAGCCTCCTCCCAACTCGCCTCTCGGAAAGGCTCGTCGCGCGAGTCCCTGACGAGTGGTCGGGTGAGCCGGGTGTAGGTCTTCGGGGCCCGGTCGCGTTTCCTCATGCGTGCTCCCCAGCGATCATGCGGCGCTCCGCAGAGCGAGCAGGTCCGAGATGGCGTGCACGGTGCGCAGGGTGGGCACCTCCACGCCGGTGATCTCCGCCAATTCGACGACGGCCGCCAGGAGCACGTCGAGTTCGAGCGGCTTGCCGCGCTCCAGGTCCTGGAGCGTGGAGGTGCGGTGGTCGCCGACCCTCTCCGCGCCCGCGAGCCGGCGCTCGATGGAGACGCCCACCTCGCAGCCCAGAGCTTCGGCGACCGCGAGCGTCTCGCGCATCATCGTCTCGATGACCTGGCGGGTCCCGCCGTGCAGGCACATCTGCCGCATGGTGGCGCGGGCCAGCGCGCTGATCGGGTTGAAGGAGATGTTGCCCAGCAGCTTGAGCCAGATGTCGTTGCGCAGGGCCGGTTCCACCGGGCACTTCAGCCCGCCGGCCTGCATGGCCTCGCTGAAGGCCAGACAGCGGGCCGACACACTGCGGTCGGGCTCGCCGACGGAGAACCGGGTTCCTTCCAAGTGGCGCACGACGCCCGGTCCGTCGAGCTCGGTGGCCGCGTAGACCACGCACCCGACGGCCCGTTCGGGCGCGAGCACCGCACTGACCGTGCCGTCCGGGTCCACACTCTCGATCCGCAGTCCGTCGCAGGGGCCGCCGTGGCGGTGGAAGTACCACCAGGGGATGCCGTTCTGGGCGGCGACGACCGCTGTGGAGTCGTGCAGCAGGGGTTCGATCAGCGGCCCGCACGCCGCGTACGAGTGGGCCTTGAGGCCCAGGAAGACGAAGTCGACCGGGCCGATGTCCCCCGGGTCGTCGGTGGCGTGGGCGCGGGCGGTGAAGTCGCCGCGCGGACTGAGCACCCGTACCCCGTCCCGCCTCATGGCCGCGAGATGCGGTCCACGGGCGACGAGATGCACGTCGGCGCCGGCGCGGTGGAGCGCCGCACCGACGTAGGCGCCGATCGCACCGGCGCCGAGAACTGCGACTTTCATGGCCAGGGAGCTCCGTTCGGTCGAGGGTACCGAGGAACTGTCGAATCCTGTCGACGAAATATTGTCTACAGTATGGAACAGGGGGCGGCAAGGGTTCGCGCAGCGTCCGGGATGGTTCGCGGTCGGCGCGCGAGGGCGGCCCTGCAAGGGCGTGGCCCTGGAAAGCCGTCTCGAAAGCGGTTACGGAAACCGGTCGGTCCGACCGTTCGGCGCAGCGTGGATACCGTTCACCGCATACCGTCGACGCGCCGCCTTCTCAACGCCCGTGCCGCTTCCTACCGTGCAGGACTCATGAGTCCCCCTGTCGCACCGGCCGGCTGGAGCCGCTGGCTCGTCCCCCCGGCCGCTCTCTCGGTCCATCTCTCCATCGGCCAGGCTTACGCCTGGTCCGTGTTCAAGCCGCCGCTGGAGTCCGCGCTCGGCCTCAGCGGCACCCAGAGCGCGCTTCCGTTCCAGCTGGCCATCGTCATGCTCGGCCTGTCCGCCGCCTTCGGCGGCACGCTGGTCGAGCGCAACGGACCGCGCTGGGCGATGACCGTCGCCCTGATCTGTTTCTCGTCCGGCTTCCTGATCTCCGCCCTCGGAGCCGCCACCGAGCAGTACTGGCTGATCGTCCTCGGCTACGGCTTCGTCGGTGGAATCGGTCTCGGTATCGGTTACATCTCGCCCGTCTCCACCCTGATCAAGTGGTTCCCCGACCGGCCCGGCATGGCCACCGGCATCGCCATCATGGGTTTCGGCGGCGGCGCGCTCATCGCCTCGCCCTGGTCGGCGCAGATGCTGGAGTCGTTCGGATCCGACAGCTCCGGCATCGCCCTCGCCTTCCTCGTGCACGGGCTGTCGTACGCGGTGTTCATGACGCTGGGGGTCCTGCTGGTCCGCGTGCCGCGCGCCACCCAGCCGGTCGCGGGCGGGCCCATCGCCGTCGAGGGCGTGCAGGTCTCGGCCGGCCGGGCGGTGCGCACGCCGCAGTTCTGGTGCCTGTGGGTCGTGCTCTGCATGAACGTGACCGCGGGCATCGGCATCCTGGAGAAGGCCGCCCCGATGATCACGGACTTCTTCGCCGACACCTCCACCCCGGTCTCGGTGTCCGCCGCGGCCGGCTTCGTCGCCCTGCTCTCCGCGGCCAACATGGCGGGCCGGATCGGGTGGTCGTCGACCTCGGACCTGATCGGCCGCAAGAACATCTACCGGGTGTACCTGGGCGTCGGCGCCCTGATGTACGCCCTCATCGCCCTGATCGGGGACTCGTCGAAACCCCTGTTCGTGCTGTGCGCGCTGGTGATCCTCTCCTTCTACGGCGGCGGATTCGCCACGATCCCGGCCTATCTCAAAGACCTGTTCGGGACCTACCAGGTCGGCGCGATCCACGGGCGGCTGCTCACCGCCTGGTCCACCGCGGGCGTGCTCGGTCCGCTGATCGTCAACTGGATCGCCGACCGGCAGGAGGAGGCCGGCAAGCACGGCTCGTCCCTCTACACCCTGTCCCTGTTCATCATGATCGGGCTGCTGGCCGTCGGCTTCGTCGCCAACGAACTCGTCCGGCCCGTCCACGCCCGCCACCACCACGTCCCCGCCCCGAGGGAGGCCACCGATGTCGAACGACAGCAGCCCGAGTCCGCAGCCTGACCGGCGGCCGCTGATCGCCTTCGCCTGGCTGTGGGTGGGCGCGCCCCTCGCCTACGGGCTGTACGAGCTGGTACAGAAGGCGACGCAGCTGTTCACGAAGTGACCGGGCAGCGGTGTTTCTCGGGGGACGGGTGCTCCACGGGTACACGTTCGGCGGTTGCTCGGGCGTCCGAGGGCTGGGGGGAAGCCGACAACCCGGGAACCGGTTTCCTGTCGCTTCACGCGTCCTCGTACCCGTGAGTCACTGATCAGACTGGTGGATCCCGCTACCCAAGGCAACGAGGGGATCCCCCAATGAACGGCTCGCGCATCGCCGCCGTCGGCCACTACCAGCCCGCCAAGGTGCTCACCAACGAGGATCTGGCGGGTCTGGTCGACACCAGTGACGAGTGGATCAGAAGCCGGGTGGGCATCCGCACGCGCCACATCGCCGGCCCCGACGAACCCGTGGACGAGCTGGCCGCGCACGCCGCAGCCAAGGCGCTCGCCTCGGCCGGCCTCATGCCGAGCGACATCGACCTGGTGCTGGTCGCGACCTCCACGGCCGTCGACCGCTCGCCGAACATGGCGGCCCGGGTCGCCGCACGTCTCGGCATCCCGAAGCCGGCCGCGATGGACGTCAACGTCGTCTGCGCCGGTTTCACCCACGCGCTGGCCACCGCCGACCACACCGTCCGCGCCGGGGCCGCGACCCGTGCCCTGGTCATCGGCGCCGACAAGATGTCCGAGGTGACCGACTGGAGCGACCGCACGACCTGCGTGCTCGTGGGCGACGGCGCGGGCGCCGCCGTGGTCGAGGCCTGTCCCGACGGTGTGGAGCCCGGCATCTCGCCGGTGCTGTGGGGCTCGCTGCCCGAGATGGGGCACGCGGTGCGCATCGAGGGGCAGCCGGCGCGGTTCGCACAGGAGGGGCAGAGCGTCTACCGCTGGGCCACCACCCAGCTTCCGCCGCTGGCGCGCCAGGCCTGCGAGCGGGCGGGCCTCACCCCCGCGGACCTCGCCGCCGTCGTCCTGCACCAGGCGAACCTGCGCATCATCGAACCCCTCGCGCAGAAGATCGGCGCCGTCAACGCGGTGGTCGCGCGTGACGTCACCGAATCGGGTAACACCTCCGCCGCCAGCATCCCGCTCGCCTTCTCCAAGCTCGTCGAGCAGGGCGCCGTCTCCACCGGGGACCCGGTACTGCTGTTCGGCTTCGGCGGCAACCTGTCGTACGCGGGACAGGTCGTGCGCTGCCCGTGAGCGGGTGCGGGACCGCGCTCGCGGGTGGATTCCCGCGGGTGGGGCGCGGCGTAGTGTGACGCGATCGACTGTGCCCGGCTCTGGCTACTGTGCGCCGTAGACTGTAGACGAAAGACAATCGATACTCGGCTGTAGACAGTCGATCGGCTGCGAACAGCCGAGCATGTCCATCGATACGTGGCTTTCCGGTTGCAGTTGCCCGGTGCTGCCCAGGAGGGGGACCGACCGATGTTGTCGACAGGACTGCCGCAGGGCGCGGTGCCCAAACTCGAACGCCCCGGCCCGCTGCGCGACCGCGTCTACGAGGCACTCCTCGAACTCATCACCACCCGCGCTCTGCAGCCCGGCCAGCATCTCGTCGAGAGCGAGCTCGCCACGCACCTCGGCGTCTCGCGGCAGCCGGTGCGCGAGGCGCTCCAGCGGCTGAACACCGAGGGCTGGGTGGACCTCAGGCCCGCCCAGGGCGCGTTCGTGCACGAGCCGACCGAGGAGGAGGCGGACCAACTCCTCACCGTGCGCACGCTGCTGGAGGCGGAGGCCGCGCGGCTCGCCGCGGCGCGCGCGGACAAGGCCGGCGTCGAGGCCCTGGACGAGATCCTGGCCCAGGGCATGCTGGCCGTCGCCGGCGACGACGTGGACACCGCGGTCGCCCTGAACGCCCGCTTTCACGCGAAGATCATCGAGCTCGCGGGCAACGCGGTGCTCGCCGAACTGGCAGCCCAGGTGGACCGGCGCGTGCGCTGGTACTACACGCCGATCGCCCGGCAGCGCGGCCACCAGTCCTGGATCGAGCACCGCGATCTGATCGCGGCGATCGCCGCCCACGACGAACAGCTGGCCACCCGGTTGATGCGCGAACACACCGAGCACACCCGGCGCTCGTACCACGACCGGCCCACGTCCTGAGCGCGCTCTGAGCATGTCCTGAGCACGTCCTCAGCTCCCTCGGCACCGGTGTCCCACCGGGCCTCGGCCGTTTCCGGGTGCGTCGGTTCCGCTCTTTGTCCTGAGAGTGGAGAAAGTTGACGGCAATCCGTGCACAGCTTCTTCCCAGGTTCGGCAGGCGCTGCTACGTTCCCTTCGAAAGCCCGACACTGGTGGCCGAACTGAGGCGGGGAGGGGTTCGTGAGACGTATGACGGCACGCCCCGCGAACGCCCACCAGGCCCGTCTGCTCAAGCTGTTGCGGGACGGCGGCCCCAACTCCCGCGCCCAACTGGGTGATCAGATCGACCTGTCACGTTCCAAGCTCGCCGTGGAGGTCGACCGGCTCCTGGAGACCGGACTCGTCGTGGCCGACGGACTCGCCGCCTCGCGCGGCGGCCGCCGCTCGCACAACGTCCGGCTCCACCCCGGGCTGCGCTTCCTCGGTGTCGACATCGGCGCGACCTCGGTCGACGTCGCCGTCACCAACGCCGAACTGGAGACGCTCGGGCACCTCAACCAGCCCCTCGACGTACGTGAGGGCCCGGTCGCGGTCTTCGAACAAGTCCTTTCCATGGCTGCGAAGTTGAGGGCGACGGGACTCGCCGAGGGCTTCGACGGCGCCGGCATCGGCGTCCCCGGTCCGGTGCGCTTCCCCGAGGGCGTGCCGGTGGCTCCGCCGATCATGCCCGGCTGGGACGGCTTCCCCGTGCGGGAGGCGCTCAGCCAGGAGCTGGGCTGCCCGGTGATGGTCGACAACGACGTGAACCTCATGGCGATGGGGGAGCAGCACGCGGGCGTCGCCCGCACCGTCGCCGACTTCCTCTGCGTCAAGATCGGCACCGGGATCGGCTGCGGCATCGTCGTCGGCGGTCACGTCTACCGCGGTACGACCGGCAGCGCCGGCGACATCGGGCACATCCAGGCCGTGCCCGACGGCCGTCCGTGCGCCTGCGGCAACCGGGGTTGTCTGGAAGCCCACTTCAGCGGCGCCGCCCTGGCCCGGGATGCGCGGGAAGCGGCCCAGCAGGGCCTCTCGGCGGAACTCGCGGCACGGCTGGAGACGAACGGCGGCCTCACCGCGGTCGATGTCGCCGCCGCGGCGGCCGCGGGTGACGCCACCTCGCTGGAGATGATCCGCGAAGGCGGCAACCGCGTCGGCCAGGTCATCGCCGGACTCGTCTCCTTCTTCAACCCCGGCCTGGTGGTGATCGGCGGCGGAGTGACCGGCCTCGGGCACACCCTGCTCGCCGCGATCCGTACCCAGGTGTACCGCCAGTCGCTGCCGCTGGCGACCGGCAACCTGCCCATCGTCCTGGGGGAGTTGGGCCCCACCGCCGGTGTCATCGGCGGGGCCCGGCTGATCAGCGACCACCTGTTCTCACCCGCGTAGACAGCACCCGACCCGGCCCGACCAGCACAGCGTGTCGCTCCGCCCTGCCCTGCTCCACCCTGCTCCACCTTGTTCCGCCCTGCTCTGCCCCGAGAACAACGACTTGTTCCGCCCTGACTCCGGCCCGCACGCCCGCCGAGGGGAACCCACATGGCAACGGAACCACCCCTGCTCAGCATGTCCGGCATCACCAAGTCCTTCCCCGGAGTACGGGCGTTGGACGGCGTCGACCTCGCCGTCCAGGCCGGCGAGGTGCACTGTCTGCTCGGCCAGAACGGGGCCGGGAAGTCCACCCTCATCAAGGTCCTGGCCGGTGCCCACCAGCCGGACGACGGTGTCATCCGCTGGCGGGGAGACCCTGTCACCCTGCGCTCCCCGATTGCCGCCATGCGCCTCGGCATCGCCACCATCTACCAGGAACTCGACCTGGTGGAGCACCTGTCGGTGGCCGAGAACGTGCACCTGGGACACGAGCCCACGGCGGCCGGATTCGTCGTACGGCGCAAGGTGGCGCGTGCCTCCACGGGCGCCCTGCTGCGACGACTTGGACATCCCGAGATCGGACCGGCGCGGCTGGTGGGCGAGTTGTCGGCGGCACAGCAGCAGATCGTCTCCATGGCGCGGGCGCTCTCCCACGACGTGCGGCTCATCGTGATGGACGAACCGTCCGCCGCGCTCGACCCCGACGAGGTCGACAACCTGTTCCGCATCGTCGGGGACCTGACCGCCGACGGAGTGGCCGTCGTCTACATCTCGCACCGGCTGGAGGAGATCCGTCGCATCGGAGACCGCGTGACCGTGCTGAAGGACGGCCGCGCGGTGGCGGGCGGGCTTCCGGCGAAGACGACGCCGCCCCGTGAGGTCGTCGCGATGATGACCGGACGCAACGTCGAGTACGTCTTCCCTGAACGCCCCTCGGGCGACGCGGTCACCGCCACGGTCGACGCCGGGAGCGATCCCGGCGCCGGCGACGGCCCTGCCGACGTGACGCCGGTGCTGGAGGTGCGAGGGCTCGCCAGAGAGGGCGAGTTCGCGCCCCTCGACCTGACGGTGCGGCCCGGCGAGATCGTCGGGCTCGCCGGACTGGTCGGCTCGGGACGATCGGAGATCCTGGAGACGATCTACGGAGCCCGCAGACCCAGCGCCGGTCAAGTCCTCGTCGAAGGACTGCCGTTGCGTCCCGGCAGCGTGCGTGCGGCCGTACGGGCCGGGCTCGGACTGGCCCCCGAGGAACGCAAGGCGCAGGCCCTGCTGATGCTGGAGTCCGTCACCCGCAATGTCTCCGTCTCCTCCATGTCCCGCTTTTCGCGCGGGGGTTGGATCGACCGGCGGGCTGAGCGAGAGGCCGCGCGGGCCGCGACGCGCGAGCTGTCGCTGCGCCCCGACAATCCGTCCGTCCCGGTCCGCACGCTGTCCGGCGGCAACCAGCAGAAAGCGGTGCTGGCCCGTTGGCTGCTGCGTGGCTGCCGGGTCCTGCTCCTCGACGAGCCGACGCGCGGCGTCGACGTCGGCGCCCGTGCCGAACTGTATGCGGTCGTCCGTCGACTGGCTGACGAAGGCCTCGCCGTGCTGCTGGTCTCCAGTGAGGTGCCCGAGGTCCTCGGCCTCTCCGACCGCGTACTCGTGCTCCGGGAAGGCCGCGTCGTCCACACGGCGCCGGCCCGTGAGCTGGACGAACACCGCGTACTCGATCTCGTCATGGAAGGAAGCCCGGCGTCATGACGCAGCCCGTCTCCCCACCGCGGGACTCCACCGGCAAGGTGCCGCAGATCCCGCTTCCCGCCTGGCGCACCGCAGTGGCCCGCGCCGACGTCCGCACCCTCTCCCTGCTCGGCGTGCTCGCCGCGCTCATCGTGATCGGCGGCCTCACCAAGCCGGACGAGTTCCTCGACACCCGCAACCTCCAACTCGTCCTCACCCAGGGTTCCGTGATCGGCGTCGTCACCGTCGGCATGACCTTCGTCATCACCTCCGGGGGCATCGATCTCTCGGTCGGTGCGATCGTCGCGCTGGCGTCGGTCTGGGCGACCACGGTCGCCACCCAGGAATACGGTTTCGCGGGCATCCTCTTCACGGCGGTGATCGTCGGCCTGGGCTGCGGCCTGGTCAACGGGCTGCTCATCGCGTACGGCGGGATGGTCCCGTTCATCGCGACGCTCGCCATGCTGGCCTCCGCCCGCGGGCTGGCGCTCCAGATCACGGACGGCCGGACGCAGATCGTCACGGTGAACGGCGTCCTCGACCTGGGCGAGCGTGACGCCTATGTGCTCGGTGTCCCGCCGCTCGTGATCGTCTTCGCGGTCGTGACGGTGATCGGCTGGCTGGTGCTGAACCGCACCACGTTCGGTCGCCGCACGGTCGCCGTCGGCGGCAACGCGGAGGCCGCCCGGCTCGCCGGCATCGACGTACGACGCCAGCGGCTCTATCTCTACCTGCTGTCCGGGCTGTGCTGCGGCATCGCCGCCTTCCTGCTGATCATCCTGTCCGGCTCGGGACAGAACACCAACGGCAACCTCTACGAACTCGACGCCATCGCGGCCGCGATCATCGGCGGCACGCTGCTCACCGGGGGGCGCGGCACCATCACCGGATCCGTGCTCGGCGTACTGATCTTCACCACGATCACCAACATCTTCGCCCTGAACAACCTGCAGAGCGACGTCCAGCAGATCGCCAAGGGCGCGATCATCGTCGCCGCCGTGCTGGTCCAGCGCCGTACCGCGAGCACGACCTGAGGAAAGGGTTCACCGCCATGCCAGAGCCGACACCGTTCACGAACCGCTTCACCAGTCGCAGAGGAATGCTCCTCGGGGCCGCCGCCGTTTCCGCCGGAACCTTCCTCACGGGTTGCACCAGCAACGACTCCCAGGACGAAGAACCGGCCGCGAACGACCGGCCGGCCGCCGACGACAAGCCCGGCAAGCAGGTCACCATCGGTTTCGCCGGACCGCAGGCCGACCACGGCTGGCTCAACGCCATCAACGACAACGCGCAGAGCCGCGCGAAGAAGTACTCCGACGTGACCCTGGAGATCACCGAGGGCTCGAACGACACCGCCCAGCAGATCGGCCAGATCGAGACCTTGATCAACAAGAAGGTCGACGTCCTGGTCGTGCTGCCCGCCGACGGCAAAGCCCTCACCCAGGTCGGTCTGAAGGCGATGCGTGCGGGCATCCCCGTCGTCAATCTCGACCGGATCTTCAACACGCCTCAGGCGTACCGGTGTTGGGTCGGCGGTGACAACTACGGGATGGGGCTCAACGCCGGGCACTACATCGGCGAGAAGCTCAAGGGCAAGTCCGGCGCCCGCGTGATCGAGTTGGCCGGGCTCGACAACCTGGAGCTCACCAAGCAGCGGACCCAGGGTTTCGACGACGCCCTGAAGAACTACCCCAACATCAAGAAGGTCGCCCGGCAGGCCGCCGAGTTCACGGTCGAGTCGGGGCAGGCCAAGATGGCCCAACTGCTCCAGGCGCAGCCCAAGTTCGACGCGCTGTGGAACCACGACGACGACCAGGGTGTGGGCGCGCTGCGTGCCATCGAGCAGGCCGGACGTGACGACTTCCTGATGGTCGGCGGTGCGGGCGCCCTGGCCGCGTTCCAGGCGATCAAGCAGGACAACGGCGTTCTGCAGGCAACCGTTCTCTACCCGCCGACCATGGCCGCCTCCGCCATCGACCTCGCCCGCGCGCTCGGTCAGGGCAAGGGTGTCGGAGGTCTCGCGGAGTACGAGATCCCCGCCTCCATCACGCTCTACTCGGCGGTCGTCGACAAGACGAACGTCGACCAGTACATGTCCACCGGCTTCAAGTAGGGCGTGCCCTGCCCGGGGGATGACCGCATGCCGCCGGGTCGAGCCGCGTGCCGCGGGCCGCGGGCAATCGGCCCCGGGCGACCGGCGACCGGTTGACGGGCGGGCGACGGGCTGTGAAGTGCGAGATGCGGGGTGCGGTGTACGAAGTGCGGGATACGACGTACGGGATACAGCAGACAAGGCGACAGTCACAGGTACTGACCGCCGGGCACTCTGCCGAGCGGCCTGAACCGCGGGCACGGTGCGGTAGCCGTCGGTCTCCGGCACGCTCGCCCGGTTCCGTACGGCGCCGGGGCAGTCGACGACTCTCCGGAGAGGGGCAGGGGGCACCGGGCCCGGGGGCAGGCCCGCACTGCCCGAGGGGCCGAGGGCCCGAGGGACCACCTCCACCGCCATCCAGCCCGGCGTAGGCCCCCGAGAAGGCCCGAGCCCACGAGCCTGCCGCACCGCCCGAGGGTGTCCCGTCCGAGCCGACCCTCGCACCCGGCGACACCAGCCGATCCGGCGGCACCGGCTCCACCGGGGCATTCGCCGGACAGCCCGGCCTCGCGCCCGGCCTCGCGCCCGACCGCGTCCCGGCCCCGCCGTGCCACGACGACAAGGAGGACAACCGTATGGAAGAGCCGCAGCAGTCAGCAGGACCGGAGGCGGACAAGCAGCCGCTCCGTGTGGGGATGGTCGGTTACGCGTTCATGGGCGCCGCCCATTCCCAGGGCTGGCGTACCGCGGGCCGGGTCTTCGATCTTCCCCGCCGTCCGGTCCTCGCGGTGATCTGCGGCCGCGACCCCTCCGCCGTGCGGGCGGCGGCGGACCGGCACGGCTGGGCGGCCGCCGAGACCGACTGGCGTGCTCTGATCGCCCGGGACGACGTCGACCTCGTCGACATCTGCACCCCCGGTGACTCGCACGCGGAGATCGCCGTGGCGGCGCTGGCCGCCGGCAAGCACGTCCTGTGCGAGAAGCCCCTCGCGAACAGCGTCGAGGAGGCCGAGACCATGGCCCGCGCGGCCGAAGCCGCTGAAGCCAGAGGTCAGTTGGCCATGGTCGGCTTCAACTACCGCCGGGTCCCGGCCACCGCCCTGGCCCGGCGGATGGTCGTCGAAGGCCGACTGGGCACGTTGCGACACTTGCGCGTGACGTACCTTCAGGACTGGCTGGTGGACCGAGAGTTCCCCCTGACCTGGAGACTGCGCAGGGAGCTGGCAGGCTCCGGCTCGCTCGGCGACCTGGGCGCGCACATCGTCGATCTCGCACAGCACCTGGCGGGGGAGCGGCTCGCGGGCGTCTCCGCGATCACCGAGACGTTCGTACGGCAGCGGCCGCTGCCCGGGGGTTCGACGAGCGGCCTGAGCGCGTCCTCCGCCGGTGGCGCCGGCACGGTCACCGTGGACGACGCCGCCCTGTTCACGGGCCGATTCACTTCGGGTGCGCTCGCCTCCTTCGAGGCGACCCGGTTCGCCACCGGACGCAAGAACGCGCTGCGCCTCGAACTCAACGGTGAGCGAGGCTCGTTGGCCTTCGATCTGGAACGCCTCAACGAACTGTGGTTCCACGACGCCACCGAGCCCGGCACGCACGCCGGCTTCCGCCGCATCCTCGTCACCGAGCCCGACCACCCCTACCTCGACGCCTGGTGGCCGCCGGGCCATGGGCTCGGCTACGAGCACACCTTCGTCCACCAGGTCCGCGACCTGGTGCACGCCGTCGCCGAGGGCAGTCGCCCCGAACCCTCCTTCGCCGACGGACTGCAGGTCCAGCGCGTGCTGGCGGCGGTCGAGGAGAGCGCCGAGAAGAACTCCGTCTACACCCCGATAGCGGACTGAGGACCGAGGAGGGCCTGGAGCATGCCGCGTACGTTCACACTCTTCACCGGCCAGTGGGCCGACCTGCCCCTGGAGGAGGTCTGCCGTCTCGCCCGCGACTTCGGATACGAGGGGCTGGAACTCGCCTGCTGGGGCGACCACTTCGAGGTCGACAAGGCGCTCGCGGATCCCGGGTACGTCGCGTCCCGCCATCAACTCCTGGACAAGTACGGACTCAAGTGCTGGGCCCTCTCCAATCACCTGGTGGGCCAGGCGGTCTGTGACGCCATCATCGACGAACGCCACCAGGCGATCCTGCCCGCCCGCATCTGGGGCGACGGCGAACCGGAGGGCGTCCGGCGGCGAGCCGCCGCCGAGATCGCCGACACCGCCAGGGCCGCGGCCGCCTTCGGCGTCGACACGGTGATCGGCTTCACCGGATCCGCCATCTGGCATCTCGTCGCCATGTTCCCGCCCGCGCCCGAGACGATGATCGAGCGGGGCTACGAGGACTTCGCCGAGCGCTGGAACCCCATTCTCGACGTCTTCGACGCCCAGGGCGTGAGGTTCGCGCACGAGGTTCATCCGAGCGAGATCGCCTACGACTACTGGACGACCGTACGCACGCTGGAGGCCGTCGACCGTCGACCGGCCTTCGGCCTCAACTTCGACCCGAGCCACTTCGTGTGGCAGGACCTCGACCCGGTCGGCTTCCTGTGGGACTTCCGCGACCGCATCTACCACGTGGACTGCAAGGAGGCCCGCAAGCGTCTGGACGGCCGCAACGGACGACTCGGCTCCCATCTGCCCTGGGGGGACCCGCGACGCGGCTGGGACTTCGTCTCGGCCGGTCACGGCGACGTCCCCTGGGAGGACGTCTTCCGCATGCTGCGCTCCATCGACTACCAGGGCCCGATCTCCGTGGAGTGGGAGGACGCCGGAATGGACCGGCTCCAGGGCGCCCCCGAGGCCCTTGCCCGCTTGCGGGCCTTCGACTTCGAGCCACCGTCCGCGTCCTTCGACGCGGCGTTCGGCAACTGAACCGACGCCATCGACCGAGCCGACCGCGAGATCGCACCGCACCGACCGCACCGACCGCACCGACCGAACCCACCGACCGAACCCACCGACTCGAAGGACTCGGCCGAGCGAACCGAATTGTCCGAAGCGTTCGAGGCATCCGAGGCCTTCGAGGTGATCGAGCCCCCCACAGGCTCACCTGACTGTTCTTCCGTCACCGGGATGACGGCGCATCCCGGCGTTCGCACCCGCCCGTACAACCAGCCCCACTCTGGAGGCATCCGTGCACGGGAACGACCCCACCACCCCCACCCGCAGAGCCGAGACCCGCAGACGACGTCCCTCGCTGCGCAGAACCGTCGCCCTTCTGAGCGGCACCCTGCTGGCCGGCGCGTCGCTCACCCTCGCCGCACCCCAGGTCGGCGCAGCCGTCGCCGACCCGGTGGCAGCGGCCGAGGACTTCCAGCAGGTCACCCTCGCCAAGGGGGAGGCCGAGGTGGGCGAGCCGATGTCGCTCGCCGTCCTGCCCGACCGCTCCGTCCTGCACACCTCACGCGACGGCGAACTCCGGCTCACCGACGCCGCCGGCACCACCCGGCTGGCCGGGAAGCTCGACGTCTACTCCCACGACGAGGAGGGTCTCCAAGGCATCGGCGTCGACCCGGAGTTCGCGGCCAACCACTTCATCTACCTCTACTATGCGCCACCGTTGAACACCCCGGCGGGCGATGCCCCCGAGACCGGGGCGGCTGCCGACTTCGCCCCCTTCGACGGGGTCAACCGCCTCTCCCGCTTCGTGCTCGGGACGGACGGGACGCTCGACGTCGCGAGCGAGAAGAAGATCCTCGACGTTCCCGCCTCGCGCGGCCTGTGCTGCCACGTGGGCGGCGACATCGACTTCGACGCGGCAGGCAACCTGTACCTGTCGACCGGCGACGACAGCAACCCCTTCCAGTCGGACGGCTTCACGCCCATCGACGGACGCGACAACCGCAACCCCGCGTTCGACGCCCGCCGTTCCTCCGGCAACACCAACGACCTGCGCGGCAAGATCCTGCGCATCAAGGTGAACGCCGACGGCTCGTACGCCATCCCGGACGGCAATCTGTTCGCGCCCGGCACGGACCGGACACGGCCCGAGATCTACGCGATGGGTTTCCGCAACCCGTTCCGCTTCAGCGTCGACAAGGCCACCGGCATCCTCTACGTCGGCGACTACGGTCCCGACGCCGGCGCTGCCGATCCGGCCAGGGGACCCGCCGGTCAGGTCGAGTTCGCGCGCGTCACCGGTCCCGGGAACTTCGGATGGCCGTTCTGCACGGGCGACAATGATCCGTACATCGCATACGATTTCGCGACGGGTGTATCCGGCGCGCCCTTCGACTGCGCCGCCCCGAAGAACACCTCGCCGCACAACACCGGCCTCACCGATCTGCCCCCGGCCCAGCCCGCCTGGATTCCGTACGACGGTGCTTCGGTACCCGAGTTCGGCGACGGTTCCGAGTCCCCGATGGGCGGCCCCGTCTACCACTACGACGCCTCGCTCGACTCGCCGGTGAAGTTCCCGGAGGCGTACGACGGGAACTTCTTCGCCGGGGAGTTCGGCCGACGCTGGATCAAGCGCGTCGTCAGTGACGCGAACGGCGCCGTGCAGTCGATCAACCCCGTCCCGTGGACCGGCACCCAGGTGATGGACATGGCATTCGGACCCGACGGGGCGTTGTACGTCCTCGACTACGGCACCGCCTGGTTCGGCGGCGACGAGCACTCCGGTCTCTACCGCATCGAGAACGCCACCGACGGCCACTCCCCGGTCGCCCAGGCCGCGGCCGACCGCACCTCGGGACAGGCCCCGCTGAAGGTGCGCTTCTCCTCCGCCGGAACGACCGACCAGGACGGCGACGCGCTCACCTACGCCTGGGACTTCGGCGACGGCGGCACCTCGACGGCGGCCGACCCCACGCACAGGTACAAGAGGAACGGCACGTACACCGCGACCCTGACCGCCCAGGACGGCTCCGGCCGTACCGGCAGCTCCAGCGTGCAGATCGTGGTGGGGAACACGGCGCCGACGGTGGTGCTCGAAACCCCGAAGGACGGCCGGCTGTTCAGCTTCGGTGACGCGATCCCGTTCAAGGTGCGGGTCACCGACCCGGAGGACGGCAAGGCGATCGACTGCTCCAAGGTCGAGGTCACGTTCGTCCTCGGACACGACAGCCACGGTCACCCGGTGACCTCGGCAAACGGTTGCACCGGCACCCTGCAGACCAGCGCCGACGGCGGCCACGACGAGGACGCGAACATCTTCGGAGTCCTCGACGCCGAGTACACCGACGGCGGAGGCGGCGGCCAGGCCCCGCTCACCTCGCACGACCAGAGCGTCCTCCAGCCCCGTCACCGCCAGGCCGAGCACTTCGGCGACGCGTCCGGCGTCACGGTCATCACGAAGGACGGCGCGCACGGCGGCAGGACGGTCGGCGACATCGACAACGGTGACTGGATCTCCTTCACGCCCTACGTCCTCGGCGACGCCGAGAAGGTCACGGCACGTGTCTCCTCGGGCGGCGCGGGCGGAACGCTGGAGATCCGCGCCGGCTCACCCACCGGCACCCTGCTCGGCAAGGCCACCGTCCCGGTGACGGGCGGTTGGGAGAACTTCCAGGACGTCAGCGCCGATCTGTCCCGCGCCCCACGCGGCACCACCACGCTCCACCTCGTCTTCAAGGGCGGATCCGGCGCTCTCTTCGACGTGGACGACTTCACCTTCACCACCGGCTGAGAGGAGGGCACGTGATGGATGCGATCCGCCGACTGGCCACCGTCGTCATGGGTACGGCGCTGCTCCTCGGCAGCGTCTCCGGCCCGGCTGCCTCGCACTCCGGGGACAGCCCGGACAAGGGCAACGGAAAGGGAAACAGCGAGAAACGCGTACTGGTCTTCTCCAAGACGGCCGGTTTCCGGCACGACTCGATCCCGGACGGCGTCGCCGCGGTGCGGGAACTGGGTGCGACGGGCGGCTTCGGAGTCGACGCCACCGAGGACGCCGGTGCGTTCACGCCGCAGAACCTGCGGCGCTATCAGGCCGTCGTCTTCCTGTCGACGACCGGGGACGTCCTGGACGCCGCGCAGCAGACCGCCTTCGAGAGCTACATCCGGCACGGCGGCGGCTATGTCGGGATCCACGCGGCGGCCGACACCGAGTACGACTGGGAGTTCTACGGCGGCCTCGCCGGCGCCTGGTTCCAGTCGCACCCGGCGATCCAGCCGGCGACGGTGGACGTCGAGGACCGGGCCCACCCGGCGACCTCGGGGCTCGCCCGCACCTGGAACCGCACGGACGAGTGGTACAACTACCGCTCCAACCCGCGCGAGCGGGCCCATGTCCTGGCCTCGCTCGACGAGCAGTCCTACACGGGCGGCACCATGAACGGCGACCATCCGATCGCCTGGTGCCAGAACTACCAGGGCGGCCGCGCCTTCTACACCGGGGGCGGCCACACGAAGGAGTCCTACGCGGATCCTGCATTCCGTAGACACCTGCTGGGTGGAATACTGTATGCGGTCGCCGATGTGCAGGCCGACTGCCGACCGGAGAACGGATACCGTCCGCTCTTCGACGGCACGTCCCTGGACGGCTGGCAGCAGGCCGGACCCGGCTCCTTCACCCTCTCCGACGACGGCACACTGACGTCGACGGACGGAATGGGATTGCTCTGGTACGCAGGCCGGAGCTTCGGCGCGTACTCCGTGAAGCTCGACTGGAGGACCACGGCCGCCGCTCCGGGCGACCCCGGTGACGACAACTCCGGCGTGTTCGTGGGCTTCCCGCCGTCGGACGACCCGTGGTCCGCCGTCAACAACGGCTACGAGATCCAGATCGACGCCACGGACGTCCCCGAGAAGACCACGGGGTCGGTCTACGGCTTCCGGTCCGCCGACCTGAAGAAGCGGGACCGCGCGCTGAACCCGCCGGGGGAGTGGAACACGTACGAGATCCGGGTCGAGGGCGAACGCCTGCGCGTCTGGCTCAACGGCGTGAAGATCAACGACTTCACCAACACCGACCCGGCGCGGAGTCTGCGCGACGGGCACCTCGGGCTCCAGAACCACGGAGCCGACGACCAGGTGTCCTTCCGTGACGTCCGGATCAAGGAACTGCCCGTCCAGGGCGACTGAACGGCGGCGGGCGGGGGACGCCGTACCCCCGCCCGCCGTCACCACCTCGGCCCCTCAGCAACGCCGAACCGCTCCGCGCGCAGGACCTGTTCGCTGATTCCTCCTCCCTCCGGCCCCTTCCCCTCACCCCTCCTCACCCCTCCTCACCCCTCGTCCCTTTCCCTCGCCCCTCTCCCCCCCCCCACCTCGTTCCCCGGGGTTCGCGCACGACAAGGAGGCTGCCCGTGTCCGTGTCCCTTCCCCTTCCCCCGCGCGTCGGCGTCTGGCTGATCGGCGCCCGCGGTTCCGTGGCCACCACCGTGGTCGCGGGGTGCGCCGCGGTCACGGCCGGCCTGCATCCGCCGACGGGCCTGGTCACCGAGACTCCCGCGTTCGCCGACAGCGGCCTGCCCGACCTGTCCACCCTCGTCTTCGGAGGTCACGACACGACCGACTGCCCCCTGCCCAAGCGCGCCGAGCAACTCGCGGCAGGAGGGGTCCTCCCCGCGGGGCTCCCGGCGGCGGTCGAAGCCGAACTCGGCGCCGCCGAAAGGGAGATCAGACCCGGCGGACCCGTCCCGGGGGACACCCGCGGCGAGGAGCGTCTGATCGACGAGTTCGCCGCCGACCTACGCGATTTCGTACGCCGGTGCGGCCTCGCGCGGGCGGTGGTGGTGAACGTGGCCTCGACCGAACCGGCGGCGACCGGCACCGAGCTGCCGCCGAGCTCCCTCTACGCGGCCGCGGCCCTGCGGGCAGGGTGCCCGTATGTGAACTTCACCCCGTCCACCGGACTGCACCACCCCGCGCTGGCGACCGTGGCGGAGTCGAGCGGCCTGCCGTACGCCGGCCGTGACGGGAAGACCGGGCAGACACTGCTGCGGTCCGTCCTGGGGCCGATGTTCGCCCAGCGGGCGCTGGCCGTCCGGGCCTGGTCCGGCAGCAACCTCCTCGGGGGCGGTGACGGAGCGGCCCTGGCCGACCCGGCCGCCGCCGAGGCGAAGAACGCGGGCAAGGAACGCGTCCTCGCCGACACCCTCGGCACGACTCCCGAGGGCCGGGTCCACATCGACGACGTGCCGGTACTGGGGGACTGGAAGACCGCCTGGGACCACGTCGCCTTCGACGGCTTCCTGGGCGTGCGCATGATCCTCCAGACCATCTGGCAGGGCTGCGACTCGGCGCTCGCGGCACCCCTGGTCCTCGACCTGGCCCGCCTCGTCGCCCGGGCCCACGAAGCCGGTCTGTCCGGCCCGCTCGGCGAACTCGCCTTCTTCTTCAAGGACCCCGTGGGCGACGCGCCCTCGGCCCTGGCGGAGCAGCACGCGCAACTGGAGCGGTTCGCCCGACGGCTGCGGGGCGGCGCGGAACCGGCCGCCCGGAGTGGCGCAAGGAGCCGACGCGAGACGCCCGGGAGACAGCGCGATCACACGTCGGGGTCGGAAGAGGAGTCGGGATGACCGGGGGCGGTGTGATGCGCGGAGTCGCGGGGAAAACGGCCGCGGAGGACACCGCGCCGGATGCCGAGACGGCCCCGGAGGCCGGTCGGTCGGGCGGTGGTGTCGCTGCGCAGGAGGGTGTGCCGCGCGGTGGTGTCGCCGTGGAGGCCGACGGGTCGGACCGGGGGGCAGCCGCGACGGCGGGTACGTCGGACGGGTGGGCGGCTTCGAGGACCGGGACCTCGGACAACCCGGTGGAGGGGGCAGCCCTCACCGCCCCGGAGAGGAACCGCGCTCGTGCGCGGGCCTGGGCGGAACTGCTGCGGCTGCCCGCTCTCTTCACGGTCCCGGGCGACGCGCTGGCGGGCGCCACCGCGCTCAGCGCACGCCCCGACCACCGGACCCTGCTCGCCATCGGTTCCTCCCTCTGCCTGTACGAGGCCGGAATGGTTCTCAACGACTGGGCGGACCGCGCGGAGGACGCCGTCGACCGCCCCCACCGCCCGCTCCCCTCCGGCCGAGTGAGCCCCACCGCGGCCTTCACCGCCGCCTGCGCCTTCACCACCTCGGGGCTCGTCCTCGCCGCCCGGGCAGGCCGCCCGGCCCTGGCGATCGCGGCCCCGCTCGCGGCCACCGTCTGGACCTACGACCTGGCCCTGAAACACACGCCCGCGGGCCCGTTCGCCATGGCCGCCGCCCGTGGCCTGGATCTCCTCCTCGGCGCCGCGGCCACCGCGGGAAACGCGCGCCCGGCCCTTCGCAGCGCCGCGCTCCTGGCCACGCACACGCTCGCGGTCACGACCCTGTCCCGCCAGGAGACCCGCCAGGGCACACCTACGGCGGCCCTGGCAGCCCTGGCCACCACAGGCGCTCTGACCTGGCTGGTACAGCGCCGGCCGCCCACCGGCCTGCCCCTGCCAAGGGACCGACGGTCACCTGACGGGCTGTTGCCCGGCCGTCGTGGGCGGACAGGGCCAGGATCCGCGGACCGCTTCCCCGCACCGCAGAGCCTGACCGCAGCGTTCGCCGCCACCTACGCCGGCACCACGGCCCGCCCCTACCTGCACGCCTCCCTCAATCCGTCGCCTCCGCTGACCCAGCGTGCCGTCGGCGCCGGCATCCGCGGCACCATCCCCCTCCAGGCCGCCCTCATCGCCCGCTCGGGGGCCATCGCCACCGCCACCGCGCTGTTCACGGCCGCCCTCGCACCGGCCGCGCGGATTCTCGCGAGGCGGGTGAGCATCACGTGAACCTCGGACCCACGAGCCGCGAGAGCGGACCCGACACGAACACCCCGAACACGAACACCCCGAACACGAACACCCCGAACACGATCACCTCGCACCCGCACCCGCCCTCGCTGTCGGACCTCCCGTCGCCGCTGCTCCCGCCCGTGCCCTCGTCTCCTTCCGCGTCCTCGTCTCCTGACGTGTCCTCCTCTCCTTCCATGTCCCCGTGGCCGTCCCCTCCCGCGCGCTCGCTCCGCTTCGGCTACGGCACGAACGGCCTCACCGACCTCCGCCTCGACGACGCCCTCGCCCTGCTCGCCGACCTCGGCTACGACGGCGTCGGGCTGACGCTCGACCACATGCACCTCGACCCGTTCGCCCCGGATCTCGCCGTCCGCGTCCGACGCATCGCGCACCGGCTGGACGCCCTCGGTCTGGGCGTGACCGTCGAGACCGGCGCCCGCTACGTGCTGGACGCGCGCCGCAAGCACGGCCCCTCCCTCCTGGACCCGGAGCCGGACCATCGCGCCCGCCGGGTCGACCTGCTGCTCCGGGCCGTCCGGATCGCCGGCGACCTCGGTGCGCACGCCGTCCACTGCTTCAGCGGGACCCTCCCGCCGGGTACGGCCGCGGAGACGGCGTGGCAGCGCCTCGCCGAGACTCTCGCCCCCGTCGTGGACGCCGCCGCGTCCGCGGGCATCCCCCTCGCCATCGAACCCGAACCCGGTCACCTCCTGGCGACCCTCGCCGACTTCCACCGGCTCCGCCGGGCCCTGGACGACCCGGCGTTCCTCGGCCTCACGCTCGACATCGGCCACTGCCGGTGTCTGGAGCCGCTCCCGCCCGCCGACTGCGTACGCGCCGCGGCTCCCTGGCTGTGCCATGTCCAGATCGAGGACATGCGCCGCGATGTCCACGAACACCTTCCCTTCGGCGAGGGCGAGATCGACTTCCCGCCCGTCCTCGCCGCGCTCGCCGACACCGGTTACCAGGGCTTGACGGTGGTGGAACTGCCCCGCCACTCCCACGCCGGCCCCCACTACGCCGAGGCCTCCCTCCCCTTCCTGCGCCGCGCGGCGGCTTCCGCCTCCGTCGCCGTCACCGATCACGCCGGTCCGACGACACCCCCCTCCCCGGCCCCGACCACCGCACCGAGCGCAGTCCCGACCACCGCATCGAACGCTGTCCCGCGCACCGGACCGCCCAGCGCGCCTCCCCTCGGCGGGCTCAGGGGCCTTGCCACCGCTCCTCCGGACCGACATGCGCCCCCTGCCCTCGTCCCACTCGCGGGCCCCCGGTCCCCGGCGGTGAACCTGCCTGTCGTGCCACCCGGCGAGCCCTCCGCCACCCCGGAAGGGAGCACTCCATGACGCACCCGCACACCGCCCCGGCGATCCCGGAGGCGGGACCCGCGGGCACCGCACCGGCCACCGGGCCGCTCGAAGCCCTGCACCGCCACCTCGACACCCACCTCGAGGCGACCGCCCGCGTCTGGTTCCGCCGGGCTCTCGACGAGGCCGCCGCCCACCCGGGCACCCATGGCCCCATCTCGGTGTGGGAGCTGCGTCTGGCCGAGGCCGGGCGCCGTTGCGGCAGCCGTTACGCCGACGCCGCCCGCGTGCTCATCCTCCGCGCGGCCCGCGCCGACCCGGAGTCCCTGGCCCGCGTGTACTTCCAGGGCACCGCCGACGAACGGCGCGCGGTCCTGCACGCGCTGCCCCATCTCGTCTCCGGGCCCGACGCCGTCCCCCTGGTCGAGGACGCCCTGCGCACCCACGACACCCGGCTCCTCGCGGCCGCCGTCGGCCCCTACGCAGCCCGTCACCTCGACGCCCACGGCTGGCGTCACGCCGTCCTGAAGTGCCTCTTCGCCGGGGTGCCCATCGATGAGGTGGCCGGCCTGGAACAGCGTGCCCGCGCCGACGCCGAACTCGCCCGCATGCTCGGCGACCACGCCGCCGAACGCACCGCCGCGGGCCGCTCCGTCCCCCGCGATCTGCACCGCGTCCTGACGCTGGCCGACCTGACCGATCCGCCCCGCCCGACCGACCCGACCGATTCGACTGACCCGCCCCGCCCGACCGACCCGACCGGCCCGAAGGCGCCGGCGCCCCTGACCTCCGCCGACTCGCGCGTTCGCACCCCAGACCTTCCTCGCACGGACCCTCCTGGCACGGGCAGTCGCCACCGCCCGTCCCACCCCCACGGCAAGGAGTCCTGATGCGCATCTTCGACCCCCACATCCACATGACCTCGCGCACCACCGACGACTACGAGGCGATGCACGCGGCCGGTGTCCGCGCCGTCGTCGAGCCGGCCTTCTGGCTGGGACAGCCCCGTACCTCGACCGTCTCCTTCCTCGACTACTTCGACTCCCTCCTCGGCTGGGAACCGTTCCGCGCCGCGCAGTACGGCATCGCCCACCACTGCGCGCTCGCCCTCAACCCCAAGGAGGCCAACGACCCGCGCTGTGCGCCCGTCCTGGCCGAGCTGCCGCGCTATCTCGTCAAGGACCATGTCGTGGCCGTCGGCGAGATCGGCTACGACTCGATGACCCCCGCCGAGGACACCGCCCTGGCCGCCCAGCTCCAGCTGGCCGCCGACCACGCCCTGCCGGCCCTCGTGCACACCCCGCACCGCGACAAGCTCGCCGGGCTGCGCCGCACCGTCGACGTCGTCCGCGAATCCGCCCTGCCGCCGGACCGGGTCCTGCTCGACCACCTCAACGAGACCACCGTGAAGGAGGCGAAGGACGCCGGGTGCTGGCTGGGTTTCTCCGTCTACCCCGACACCAAGATGGACGAGATCCGCATGACCGGGATCCTCCGTCTGTACGGGCCGGACAAGGTGCTCGTGAACAGCGCCGCGGACTGGGGCAGGAGCGATCCGCTCAAGACCCGAAGGGTCGCCGACCTGATGCTCGCGGAGGGCTTCTCCGAGGACGACGTCGATCGCGTCCTGTGGCGCAACCCCGTCGCCTTCTACGGTCTCAGCGGCCGCCTCGCCCTCGAGGTGACCGCCCCCGACCCCACCCACGAGGGCAATTCCATCCTGCGCGGCGGGGAGTGAACGATGCGCTTCCGTCATCCCGACGGCACCACCGTCCATCTCGCCTACTGCACCAACGTCCACCCCGCCGAGACCCTCGACGGAGTCCTCGCCCAGCTGCGCGACCACTGCGAACCCGTCCGGCGCCGTCTCGGCCGCGACCGGCTGGGCGTCGGGCTGTGGCTCGCCAAGGACGCCGCCCGGGCCCTCGACAGCGACCCGTCGGCCCTGCGGGGCCTGCGCACCGCGCTCGACCGGCGCGGCCTGGAGGTCGTCACCCTCAACGGATTCCCGTACGAGGGCTTCGGCGCCGAAGAGGTCAAGTACCGCGTGTACAAGCCGGACTGGGCCGACGACGAGCGTCTCGACCACACCACCGCGCTGGCCCGGGTCCTCGCCGGACTCCTCCCCGACGACGTCACCGAGGGCACCATCTCCACCCTCCCGCTCGGCTGGCGCACCGCCTGGGACGAGGCGCGCGCCGCGACGGCCCACTCCGCGCTGCGCACCCTCGCCGAGCGCCTGGACGCGCTGGAGGAGCTGACCGGCCGCTCCGTCCGGGTCGGTCTGGAACCGGAGCCCGGCTGCACCGTCGAGACCACCGCCGACGCCCTGGCCCCGCTCGCGGCCGTCGGTCACCCCCGTATCGGTGTCTGCGTCGACACCTGTCATCTCGCCACCTCCTTCGAAGACCCGCACACCGCCCTGGACGCGCTCGCCGAAGCCCGCGTCCCCGTCGTCAAATCCCAGCTGTCGGCCGCCCTGCACGCCGAACACCCCTCTCTCCCCGCCGTCCGCGAAGCCCTCACCGCGTTCGACGAACCCCGATTCCTGCACCAGACGCGCACCCGCACCGCCACCGGCCTGCACGGCACCGACGACCTCGGCGAGGCCCTCGGCGGCACCGCGCTGCCCGACACCGGACCCTGGCGCGCCCACTTCCACGTCCCGCTGCACGCGGCCCCCGCCCCGCCCCTCACCTCCACGCTCCCCGTCCTCAGGGCCGCGCTGACCCGCCTGGTCGGCGGTCCGCACCCGCTCACCCGGCACCTCGAGGTCGAGACCTACACCTGGCAGGCGCTCCCACCCGAGCTGCGGCCCCGCGCCCGAGCCCAGCTCGCCGACGGCATCGCCGCCGAACTCGCCCTGGCCCGCGACCTCTTGACCGACCTCGGACTCAAGGAGCTCCCATGAGCAGCCCGGCATCCGGCGCCACCGAGCCCCAGGAACGGCCCGGTCCTCACGCCCACGCCCCGGCCCCCGGGGCGCCTGTGCCCCTGCTCGTCCTCGACGTCGTCGGTCTCACCCCCCGTCTGCTCGATCACATGCCCCACCTCAAGACCCTCGCCCAGGCGGGCTCCCGCGCACCGCTCGGGACCGTCCTGCCGGCTGTCACCTGCGCCGCGCAGTCCACCTTCCTCACGGGGACGCTCCCCGCGGAGCACGGCATCGTCGGCAACGGCTGGTACTTCCGCGAGCTCGGCGACGTCCTGCTGTGGCGCCAGCACAACGGTCTCGTGGCCGGCGACAAACTGTGGGACGCCGCCCGGCGGGCGTACCCCGGCTACACGGTCGCCAACATCTGCTGGTGGTACGCCATGGGCGCCGACACCGACTACACCGTCACCCCCCGTCCGATCTACTACTCCGACGGCCGCAAGGAACCCGACTGCTACACCCGCCCCGCGGCCCTGCACGACGAACTCACCGAGAAGCTCGGCACCTTCCCCCTCTTCCACTTCTGGGGACCGGGCGCGGATCTGGTCTCCAGCCGCTGGATCATCGACGCGACCCGACACATCCTGCGCACCCGCAACCCCGACCTGGCCCTGTGCTACCTCCCTCACCTCGACTACGACCTCCAGCGTTTCGGCCCCGACGATCCCCGCTCCTTCCGGGCGGCCGCCGCCCTGGACGCCGCGGTGGCCCCGCTCCTTGCCGACGCCGAGGCGCAGGGACGCACCGTGGTCGCACTGTCCGAATACGGCATCACCCGGGTGAGCAGGCCCGTCGACATCAACCGCGCCCTGCGCCGCGCGGGCCTGCTCGAGGTGCACACGCAGGACGGCATGGAGTACCTCGACCCGATGGCGTCCCGGGCCTTCGCGGTCGCTGATCACCAGCTCGCCCACGTCTACGTACGCCGCCCCGAGGACCTGGAGGCCGCCCGGGCAGCGCTCACCGGACTGCCCGGCATCGACCTGCTCCTCGACGACGAGGGCAAGAAGGCGCACCACCTCGACCACCCGCGCTCCGGCGAACTCGTCGCCGTGGCGGAGCCGGACGCGTGGTTCACGTACTACTACTGGCTCGACGACGCCCGCGCACCCGACTTCGCACGACTCGTGGAGATCCACCGCAAACCCGGCTACGACCCGGTCGAACTGTTCATGGACCCGCTCGACCCCTATGTGAAGGTCAAGGCGGCCACCGCCCTGGCCCGCAAGAAACTCGGCCTGCGCTACCGCATGGCGGTGGTGCCTCTCGACCCGTCACCTGTTCGGGGCAGCCACGGGCGACTTCCCGCGAGCGACGACGACGGTCCGCTCCTCATCTGCTCCACCCCCCGTTCGCTCGGTGACCGTGTCGCGGCCACCGACGTGAAAGCACTGCTGCTCCGACTGGCCGGTCTGTGCTGACTGACTGCCGCCGACCGATCACCAGTGAAGCACTCATCACTGACAACGCCCTCCGATCCCGAGGAGTTCCAGACATGAGCCGCATCTCCGACATCGACCCCGACCTCACCCACCGGCTGACCAGACGAGGCATGCTCGGCGTCGCCGCGGGAGCGACCGCGGCCGCACTGCTCGGGGCCGCCGCCCAGCCCGCCGGCGCGGCGCCCGCCACCGGCAGCGATGCCTCCGCCGCAGGCCGCGGACGTCCCGTCCTGCCGCCCGGCCGGCTCGGCATCCAGCTCTACAGCCTGCGCGACAAGGTCTCCACGCTGGGCTTCGCCCCGGTCTTCGCCGAGTTGGAGAAGTACGGGTACGACGAGGTCGAGTTCGCCGGCTACACCCAGGGCTCCGCGGGCCCCATCACCCTCGCCCGGCTCAAGCGGCTGGCACGCGACCACGGCCTGACGCCGATCGGCAGCCACGTCGGCTACTACGCCTCCGACCCGGGCGCCTACACCTTCGCCCAGAACCTCACGCAGGTCCTCGACGACGCCCAGGCCCTCGGCCTCAAGCACATCGGCACCGCCTCCGGGCCGTTCCGCTACGGCTCCACCGTCGACGCGTGGAAGCGCGCGGCCGAGGAGTTCAACACGTACGGAGCGGCGGCGCGGGCCCGCGGCATGAAGTTCTACCAGCACAACCACTCCGACGAGTTCGGCTTCGCGACCGACGACCCGAAGGTCCGTCTCTACGACGTGCTGCTCGCCGAGACCGACCCCGACCTGGTGTTCCTCGAGATGGACATCTTCTGGGCGTACGCCGGCCAGTTCCGTTTCTCCAGGCGGGCCGACGGTTCGCCCGCGCCCTTCGAGCCGCTGGACTACGTCCTGAGGCAGCCGCATCGCTACCCGCTCTTCCACGTGAAGGACGGCGTCAGCGACCCCTCGAACGAGTTCGGGTACCGGATGACCGACGTCGGGGACGGGGACATCGACTACCGGCGGTTCATCTCCGCCGTGACCCGGCTGCGCGGCGAGCGCTCGGCCCACCACTGGCAGGCCGAGCACGACAACCCGGTCGAGTCCTTCGCCTTCGCGCGGAAGTCGAGCGCGCACCTGCACTCGTTGCGGGAGAAGTGCTGAGCGCGGGGCGCCACCCGCGCTGAACGGGACGCACGCACGCGTGGAGGCCCACCCCGTCACCTTCCGGGGTGGGCCTCCACGCGCGCGTACGCCGTCAGCTCGCGGGCCGGGGCAGGGCGGCCGACGTGCTCGCCCCACTCCGTCCGGGCCGCCGGAGCGGCGGGGCGACGTCCGCCGCCACCGTCGCCGAGCGGCCGAGGAGGTCGCGGTCGGTCTCGCCGATGCGGTGGACACGGCCCGGGGAGCGGGTCACCTCGCGGTGGGGAGGGTGTGCGGCGTCGGGTGAAGAGCTACCGCGCGCGAGGGGATGTGCCGTCATGTCAGGCCGTCTCCTCGCCGAGCGGATGCGGGTTGGGGACGATGCGACGGCGGGCCGTAGGCCTGCCGGGCGCCTTGAGGAAGAGCGCCAGTACGGCGGAGGCGAGACCGATGCATCCCGCCAGGACGAACGCGCCCTCGTAGTCCCACGCGCCCACCACGATCGAGCCGACGCCGGAGCCCACGAGGCCCGAGATGAGCTTGGAGCTGTAGACCATGCCGTAGTTGCTGGCGTTGTTGTTCTCGCCGAAGTAGTCGGCGGTCATCGCGGCGAACAGGGGGAAGATCGCGCCGCCGCCGAAGCCGGAGACCATCGAGCAGAACAGGAAGAACGGCATGCTGCCCATCTGGCCGGAGACCAGCACACCGAATTGCGCGGTGCCGAGCACGAGGCAGACGATGATCAGGGTGTGGCGGCGTCCGTAACGGTCGGAGATCCAGCCGATGATGCCGCGGCCGGTGCCGTTGACGATCGCCTTGAGGGACATGGCCGTGGCGACGATCCCGCCGGCGAAGCCCATGTCCTTGCCGAACGGCACCTGGAAGGCGATGCCGAAGATGTTGATCCCGGCCGTGCACAGCAGACAGAACCACATCATCCACAGGACAGGGGTACGCGCCGCCTCCTTGGGGGTGTACTGCTTCACCGCCGGCGGGTTCTTCTGCAGCGCCCGGCGGATCTTCGGGTCGTCGGTGAGCCGGAGCGGGTCGACGTGGGCCGGCCACCAGTTCTTCGGCGGGTCCTTGAAGAACCGTCCCGCGAACGCGACGACGGTGCAGCAGGTGAGGCCCACCGCCACCAGCACGCCCTTGTAGTTGCTCAGGTCCATGTACGACGTGAACAGGAAGACGAAGGGCACCGAGCCGTAGGCGAAGCCGCCGTTGACCATGCCGGTCTTGCCGCCCTTGCGCTCCGGGTACCACTTGCCGACCATGTTGACGCAGGTCGCGTAGACGAGGCCGGCGCCGATGCCGCTGCACATGCCGAAGCCGAGATAGGCGACGGCGACGTGCGGCGCGTACGCGAGGGACAGATAGCCGAGGACCGTGCCCAGCGCGCCGATCATCATCGCGTAGCGCGCGGGCAGCCTGCCGCTCTCCCGCAGCTGCCCGGCGGGGAAGGCCACGGCCGCCTGGAAGAACACCCAGACGCCCATCAGCCAGAAGATGTGCCCACTGCTCCACAGGTGGGCGTCGTGCAGCGTGTCCTCGGCCGACGTGAACGCGTACTCCGAGGAGCTGATGCCCAGCATGCCCATCCAGGGGAAGAGCACCATGGTCCAGCGTGGTCGCCCCATGATGTCCCGGTCGCTCTCGCCGATCCGGTACACACGGCCGTTGCGGTCGGTCACCTCCCGGTAGGGGAGGGACGTCGAGTAGTCGGTGGTTGTCATGTCGCTCAGCACCCCTTGCGTCGAAAGTTCTGGCCAGCGCCCCCTGTCCAATGCCTTTCGTGTGCGCTCGGGTCCCGGGGCCGGCCGACGCGCACCGTCGGCCGGCCCCGCGCCTGGGTCAGGTCATGAACCGCCCCCCAACAGCCCCGCCGCACGCGCCCACCGGTACTTGGCGCCGAGCACCGCGACCGGCCGCTCGGTCGTGTACGGGTAGGCCACGACGCCCCGTTCGTACAGGTACTGGCAGGCCTCCTCGACCTCCACGTCCCCGGCGAGCGACGCCACGACGGGCTTGCGCACGCCGCGTTCGCGGAACTCGCCCACCACGCGCGCGGTGAGCTCCGCGAAGACCATCGGGGGAGTGACGATCGTGTGCCAGTAGCCGAGCACCAGCGCGTGGATCCGCGGGTCCTCCAGCCCCAGCCGGATCGTCGCCTCGTACGTCGACGGCGGCTCGCCGCCGGTGATGTCGATCGGGTTGCCCGCCGCGCCGAAGGGCGGGATGAACGCGCGGAACGCCGTGTCCAGGTCCGGCGGGATCTCCATCAGGGTCAGGCCGTTGTCGGTCACGGCGTCCGACAGCAGCACCCCGCTGCCGCCCGCCCCCGTGATGATCACGACGTTGTCGCCCGCGGGGGTGGGCAGCACCGGCAACGCGCGCGCGTACTCCAGCATCTCGTTCAGCCCCGGCGCCCTGATGACGCCCGCCTGCCGCAGGATGTCGTCGTAGACGGCGTCGTCGCCCGCGAGCGCCCCCGTGTGCGAGCCCGCCGCCCTCGCGCCGGCCGCCGTACGCCCCGCCTTGAGGACGACGACCGGCTTCTTCGGCACGGTCGCCCGCGCGGCCTCGACGAACGCGCGGCCGTCCTTGAGGTCCTCCAGATGCATCGCGATGCAGTCGGTGTGCGGGTCCTCGCTGAACCAGGTCAGCAGGTCGTCCTCGTCCAGGTCCGACTTGTTGCCGAGCCCGACGATCGCCGACACACCCGTCTTCGTGGTGCGCGCGAAGCCCAGGATGGCCATCCCGATGCCACCGGACTGCGAGGTGAGCGCGACCCCGCCCTTGACGTCGTACGGCGTGCAGAACGTGGCGCACAGGTCCTGCCAGGTCGAGTAGTAGCCGTAGATGTTGGGCCCGAGCAGCCGGATGCCGTACCGCTCGGCGATCGCCACGAGCTCGTCCTGGAGCGCGTGTTCCCCGGTCTCCGCGAACCCGGAGGGGATCAGCACGGCGTTCGGGATGTTCTTGCGCCCCACCTCCTCCAGCGCCGAGGCCACGAACTTGGCGGGTATCGCGAAGACCGCCACATCCACCTCTCCGGGAACGTCGGTGACACTCTTGTACGCCTTGCGGCCCACGATGTCATCGGCCCGGGGATTCACCGGATGGATGTCCCCGGCGAAGCCGCCGTCGACGAGGTTGCGCATCACCGAGTTGCCGATCTTGCCCTGCTCGTCGGAGGCACCGATCACGGCGACGGACGCCGGCTGCATCAGACGGCGCATCGAGGTGAGGATCTCCGCGCGCGTGTAGCGCCGGCGCGCCGTGACGGGTGTGTCGGACAGGATCACGCGGATGTCCGCCGCGATCGCGCCCTCGGCCGTGGCGATCACCGGGTTGAGGTCCACCTCGGCGATCTCGGGGAAGTCCGCGACCAGCCGGGACACCCGGCGGATCTGCTCGGCGACGGCCCACCGGTCCACTCCCGCCTGCCCGCGCACACCCCGCAGGACCTCCGCGGCCCGGATCGAGTCCAGCATGGACAGCGCCTCGTCGGCGTCCACCGGGGCCAGCCGGAAGGTGACGTCCTTGAGCACCTCGACGAGCACTCCGCCGAGTCCGAACGCCACGACCTTGCCGAACGTCGGATCCGTGACCGCCCCGACGATGACCTCCTGGCCCTTCGGCAGCAGTTCCTGGATCTGCACGCCCTCGACCCTGGCGTCCGCGTCGTACGCGCGCGCGTTCCCGACGATCCGGTGGAACGCCGCCCGCACGTCCGACGCGCCCTCCACCCCGACGATCACACCGCCGGCGTCGGTCTTGTGCAGGATGTCCGGCGAGACGATCTTCATCACCACGGGGCCCGCGAAGCGCGCGGCGTACGCGACGGCCTCGTCGACGTCCCTCGCCAGTTCCTCGCCGGGCACGGCGATCCCGTACGCGTCCGCGATCACCTTGCCCTCGGGCGCGGTCAGCGCGGTCCGCCCCTCGGCCCGCACCGCGTCGAGCAGCGCGCGCACCCTGAGCATCCGGTCCTCGGCCATCACGTCAGATCACCCCGGTCGACTTGAGCAGGCGCAGCTCCTCGTCCCCGAGGCCGAGTTCGCCGACGTACACCTCTTCGTTGTGCTCGCCGAGCAGCGGTGAGCCGGTCACCTCGACGGGGGAGTCGGAGAGCTTGAGGGGGCTGCCCACGGTCACGTACTCGCCGCGCCGCGGGTGCGCGACGCGCACCACCATCTCGTTGGCGACGAGCGACTCGTCCTCGATGATCTCCTTGGTGGACAGGATCGGCCCGCAGGGGATGTTGTGGGTGTTGAGCCGCTCCAGCACCTCCCACTTGGGAAGCGTCGAGGACCATTCCTCGATCAGCTGGAACATCTTGCCGAGCTTGGGCAGCCGGGCCTCGGGCGTCGCCCACTCGGGGTCGTCGGCCAGCTCGGGCCGGCCGATCAGCTCACTGAGCGGCTGCCAGCCGACGGGCTGCACGATGACGTACACGTAGTCGTTGGGGCCGCCGGGCGCGCACTTGACGGCCCAGCCGGGCTGGCCGCCGCCGGACGCGTTGCCGGACCGGGGAACCTCGTCGCCGAAGTCGTCGTTGGGATATTCGGCGAGCGGTCCGTGTGCCAGGCGTTGCTGGTCCCGCAGTTTCACCCGGCACAGGTTGAGCACGGCGTGCTGCATGGCCACGTTGACCCGCTGCCCGCGCCCGGTGTTCCCGCGCTGGTACAGCGCCGCGAGGATCCCCGCCACGGCGTGCACACCCGTCCCCGAGTCCCCGATCTGGGCCCCCGTCGCCAGCGGCGGCCCGTCCTCGAAACCGGTGGTCGCCATCGACCCGCCCATGGCCTGCGCGACGACCTCGTACGCCTTGAAGCCGGTGTACGGGCCGTCCCCGAACCCCTTGATGGAGGCATAGACGATCCGCGGATTGATCTCCTGGATGCGGTCCCAGGCGAACCCCATGCGGTCGACCGCGCCCGGACCGAAGTTCTCGACCATGACGTCGGAGCGCCGGATCAGTTCGGTGAGGATCTCCTTGCCGCGTTCGGTCTTGGTGTTGAGGGTGATGCTCCGCTTGTTGCAGTTGAGCATCGTGAAGTAGAGGGAGTCGACGTCCGGGAGGTCGCGCAGCTGCTTGCGGGTGATGTCACCCGACGGCGCCTCCAGTTTGACGACGTCCGCGCCGAGCCAGGCGAGCAGCTGGGTCGCGGACGGGCCCGACTGGACGTGCGTCATGTCGAGGACGCGGATGCCTTCGAGAGCCTTGCCGGCCGTTCCTGTCATCGGGGTCATGGGGGTCATCGGGGGCACCTCACTTGTACATCGTCTGGTTCATCGTTCCGGGGGCGTAGGCGTCGGGGTCCACCCAGACGTTGATCAGCGAGGGCTTCCCGGACTCCCGGGCGCGCCGCAGCGCGGGGCCGATGTCGGCGGGGTCGCGCACCTCCTCGCCGTGGCCGCCCAGCATCCGGGCGAACTCGTCGTAGTGGACGTCGCCGAGGGTGTTGCCGACCCGCTCGCGTTCGGGGCCGTACTTGGCGGCCTGGCCGTAACGGATCTGGTTCATGGAGGAGTTGTTGCCGACGATGCCGACGAAGGGGAGGTCGTAGCGCACGAGGGTCTCGAAGTCCCAGCCGGTGAGCGAGAACGCGCCGTCGCCGAAGAGGGCGACGACCTCCTTGTCGGGCCGCGCCTGCTTGGCCGCCAGCACGAAGGGGACGCCGACGCCGAGGGTGCCCAGCGGCCCGGGGTCCATCCAGTGGCCGGGCGCCTTGGGCTGGACGACCTGACCGGAGAAGGTGACGATGTCGCCGCCGTCGCCGATGTAGATCGAGTCCTCGGTGAGGAAGTCGTTGATCTCGCCGACCAGGCGGTAGGGGTGGATGGGGGAGGCGTCCGAGCGCAGGTGCGGCAGCCGCTTGTCGATCGCGCTCTGCTCGGCCGCGCGCAGCTCGTCCAGCCACTCCTTGCGCCGGGACGCACCCCCGTCGATCCGCCCGGAGGCGGCCTCGGCCACCGACTTCAGCACGAGTCCGGCGTCGCCGACGATCCCGAGGTCGATGTCGCGGTTCTTGCCGACGGTGCGGTAGTCGAGGTCGATCTGGACGACCGTCGCGTCCGGCGACAGCCGCTTGCCGTACCCCATGCGGAAGTCGAAGGGCGTGCCGACGATCACGATGACGTCGGCGTTGGAGAAGGCGTAGCGGCGGGACAGCTGGAAGTGGTGCGGGTCGCCGGGAGGCAGGGTGCCGCGGCCGGCGCCGTTCATGTAGGCGGGGATGTCCAGGGCGCGCACCAGCTCGATGGCGGCTGCGGTGCCCCGGGTCGTCCACACCTGGCTGCCCAGCAGGATCGCGGGCTTCTCGGCGTGCACGAGCAGGTCGGCGAGCTTCTCGACGGCCTCGGGGTCTCCGGCCGAGCGGGTCGAGGCGCGATAGGCGCCGGGCCGCGGCACCCGGGCCTTCGCCACCGGCACCTTGGCGTCGAGGACGTCGCGCGGGATCTCCAGGAAGGCGGGGCCGGGCGCGCCGTGGTAGCACTCACGGAACGCCATCGAGACCATGTCCGCGGCGCGCGCGGTGTCCGGAACGGTCGCGGCGAACTTGGTGATCGGCGTCATCATGTCGACGTGCGGCAGGTCCTGGAGCGAACCCATCTTGTGCTGGGCGAGCGCGCCCTGACCGCCGATCAGCAGCATCGGGGACTCCGCGCGGAAGGCGTTGGCGACGCCGGTGACGGCGTCGGTGGTGCCGGGTCCCGCCGTGACGACGGCGCAGCCGGGCTTGCCGGTGATGCGCGCGTAGCCGTCGGCGGCGTGGGCGGCGACCTGTTCGTGGCGTACGTCGACGACTTCTATGCCCTCGTCGACGCAGCCGTCGTAGATGTCGATGATGTGGCCGCCGCACAGGGTGTAGATGCGGTCGACCCCCTCTGCCTTGAGTGCCTTGGCAACGAGATGACCACCGGAGATCACGTCCTGGGTGTCGTCGGGCATGGCGAAGTCCCGTCCCTTCGTAGGGGGGTGGAAGGCTCTCGCGGTACATTGCATACAGTCGACGAATACTGTATGAAGCTTGTTATCCCGCATCCGATGGGTGGTGTCCAGGGGGCGTGCGGCACTTTCGGTCATCGGAGTCGGGCCTCGCGCAGGCGCGGCCCACTTCGGATTCGACTTCACAGACGGGAGCCGAGATGGACCTGTACGAGCACCAGGCAAGGGAACTCTTCGCGGAACACGGCATCCTGGTCCCCAGGGCCGAGATCACCGACTCGCCCAAGGAGGCGCGCGAGATCGCCCGTCGCCTCGGTGGGCGGGTGGTGGTGAAGGCCCAGGTCAAGACGGGCGGCCGGGGCAAGGCGGGGGGCGTCAGGCGAGCCGCCGATCCGGCCGCTGCCGAACTGACGGCCCGGCAGATGCTCGGCATGGACATCAAGGGGCACACGGTCGCCACGGTGATGCTCGCCCAACCCGTGGACATCGAGGCGGAGTTCTACGTCTCCTATGTGCTGGACCGCGCGGCCGGCCGCTTCCTCGCCATCGCCTCGGCCGAGGGGGGCATGGAGATCGAGGAGGTCGCGGCCACCCGGCCCGAGGCGGTCGCCCGCATCCCCGTCGATCCGGCGCGGGGCGTCACTTCGGCGAAGGCCGGCGAGATCGCCGCCGCGGCCGGACTGCCCGCGCGGACCGCGGACGTCCTCGTGCGGCTGTGGCAGGTGCTGGTCCGGGAGGACGCCCTCCTCGTCGAGGTCAACCCGCTCGTCCGCACCCGGCAGGGGCAGATCCTCGCCCTCGACGGCAAGGTCACCCTGGACGACAACGCGTCCTTCCGGCAGTCACGTCGGGGCGCGGAGGCCACCGCGCACGGTGACCCGCTGGAGGCGGCGGCCGCGGCCAAGGGCCTCACCTACGTCAAACTGGACGGCGAGGTCGGCGTCATCGGCAACGGCGCCGGACTCGTCATGGCGACCCTCGACGTCGTCGCCGGCTGCGGCGCCCGCCCGGCCGACTTCCTCGACATCGGCGGCGGCGCGTCCGCCGGGATCATGGCGGACGGACTGTCGGTCGTCCTCTCCGACCCCGCCGTGAAGTCGGTTCTCGTCAACGTCTTCGGCGGCATCACCGCGTGTGACGCGGTCGCCGAGGGCATCGTGCGCGCCCTGGACACCGTACGGCTGACCAAACCGCTCGTCGTCCGGCTCGACGGGAACAACGCGGCCCGGGGGCGCGCGATCCTCGACACCCTCCGGCATCCGCTGGTCCAGCAGGCCACCACCATGGACGGCGCCGCCCGCCGTGCCGCCGAACTCGCCACCGCAGTCTGAGGAGACGACGCCATGGCCATCTACCTCACCAAGGAGAGCAAGGTCCTCGTCCAGGGCATGACCGGCGCCGAGGGCATGAAGCACACCCGGCGGATGCTCGCGGCCGGCACGAACGTCGTCGGCGGGGTCAACCCGCGCAGAGCGGGCCGGTCCGTCGACTTCGACGACCGTGCGGTGCCCGTCTTCGGGTCGGTCGTCGACGGCATGCAGTCGACCGGCGCCGATGTCACCGTCGTCTTCGTGCCGCCCGCCTTCGCCAAAGCAGCTGTCATCGAGGCGGCGGACGCCGGGATCGGCCTCGCCGTCGTCATCACCGAGGGCATCCCGGTGCACGACTCCGTCGCCTTCACCGCGTTCGCGGCGGCACGCGGAACACGCGTCATCGGCCCCAACTGCCCCGGCCTGATCACCCCCGGCCAGTCCCATGCGGGCATCATCCCGGCCGACATCACCAAGCCGGGGCGCATCGGCCTGGTCTCCAAGTCCGGCACCCTCACCTACCAACTCATGCACGAGCTGCGCGACATCGGCTTCTCCACCTGCGTCGGCATCGGCGGCGACCCGGTCGTCGGCACCAGCCACATCGACTGCCTGGCCGCCTTCGAGGAGGATTCCGACACCGAACTCGTCGTCCTCATAGGTGAGATCGGCGGCGACGCGGAGGAACGAGCGGCCGCCTACATCCGCGAGCACGTCACCAAACCCGTCGTCGGCTACATCGCCGGCTTCACCGCGCCCGAGGGCAAGACCATGGGACACGCGGGCGCGATCGTCTCCGGCTCCGCGGGGACCGCGCGGGCGAAGAAGGCGGCGCTGGAGGCGGCGGGCGTGCGGGTGGGCGCCACGCCGACGGAGACCGCCCGTCTCGTCCTCGCCGTACTGGGTGAAGGGACGCCGCCCGCCTAGAAGGTGACGTGCCGTCACCGGCATATCCGCCGGAGCCGCCGCGTCCCGCCGGCGTGCTCCGTGGCCATGCGCCACCCCGCCCCCGACTGTGCACCGAGAGCGGAGCATCCCCATGACGACCACCCTCACCCTCAAATCCGGCACGTCCTGGAACGACACCTGGCGGCGGTGTCTCGCCGCCGCCCCCGAGGCCTTCCGCGACGACCGGGTCCTCAACCTCTGGAACGCCTCCTGGCAGGCCGACGGCCGGACGCTGCCGGCCACCGGCCCCGTCGACGGCGCTCCGATCGCCGGGCCGCCCCGGCTGGACGGGGTCACCGCCCACCGGGCCGTACGCGCGGGCCTGGACCAGCACCGCGCCTGGCGGCACGTCCCGCTGGGGGAGCGGCGCGCCCGTATCGCGGCCACCCTCGACGCCCTGGCCGAACACCGCGAACTCCTCGCCCTGCTCCTCGTCTGGGAGATCGGCAAGCCCTGGCGTCTCGCGCAGGCCGATGTCGACCGGGCCGTCGACGGCGTGCGCTGGTACGTCGACGGCATCGAACCCATGCTGGACGGGCGGGCACCGCTGGACGGCCCGGTGTCGAACATCGCGAGCTGGAACTACCCGATGAGCGTGCTCGTTCACGCCGTGCTGGTACAGGCACTGGCAGGCAACGCGGTCATCGCCAAGACCCCGACCGACGGCGGCGTCGCCTGTCTGACGCTGGCCTGTGCGCTCGCCGCGCGCGAAGGCGTCCCGATCACCCTCGTCAGCGGCAGCGGCGGCGAGCTGTCGCCGGCGCTGGTCCGGGCGCCCGAGATCGGCTGTGTCTCCTTCGTCGGCGGCCGCGACACCGGCGCCGCGGTGGCCACGGCCGTCGCCGACCTCGGCAAGCGGCACGTACTCGAGCAGGAAGGACTCAACACTTGGGGCATCTGGAACTATTCGGACTGGCAGACCCTCGCCGCGGCGGTGCCCAAGCTCTTCGACTACGGCAAACAACGCTGCACGGCGTATCCGCGCTTCGTCGTCCAGCGCGCGCTGTTCGACGAGTTCCTGGCGGCATACCTCCCGGCGGTGCGCACGCTGACTGTCGGGCATCCGCTGGCCGTGGAGAAGTGCGACGACCCGTATCCCCGGCTGGACTTCGGGCCCGTGATCAACGCGGCCAAGGCCGAGGAACTGCACGACCGGATCGCCGAGGCCATCGACCGGGGCGCCGTCCCGCTGCACCGCGGCCGACCGGCCGACGCCCGCTTCCTGCCCGGCCAGGACACCTCGGCGTACGTCCAGCCCGTCACGCTCCTCGGACCACCGCCGTCCTCGCCGCTGCACCACGCGGAGCCGTTCGGCCCGGTCGACACCATCGTCCTGGTCGACACCGAGGCGGAGCTGCTCGCCGCCATGAACGCGTCCAACGGCGCACTCGTCGCCACGCTGTCGACCGACGACCGGAGCACCTACGACCGTCTCGCCCCGCAGATCCGCGCGTTCAAGGTGGGCCACGGCACGGCCCGCTCCCGCGGCGACCGCGACGAGCTCTTCGGCGGATGCGGCGCGTCCTGGCGGGGCGCGTTCGTCGGCGGGGAGCTGCTGGTGCGCGCGGTGACCCAGGGGCCGACGGGGGAGCGGCTGCCCGGCAACTTCCCGGACTACCGGCTGATGCCCTGACCGTCCGGCGGGCCCGACCGCCCGCCGGACCCTTAGCGGGCCGGACCAGCCGAGGACCTGCCCACCTGCCGGACGGTCCGCTCGCCGCGGAGGCGTCGTCGCAGCCCCGGCCGGTGATCCGTCCGCCGCTCCGAGGGCGGCCCGGTCGCGTCCGCTCAGGTCCGGACAGGCCCGGACACGGCCGGTCACGTCGGCCCCGGAGGCCTCGCTCGTCAGGCTGATCGTCAGGGCGGCAGACGATCAGTGAGGGGTACGGATCGCTACGCTCGGGCCATGGTGAGTGATCGGGAAGCGGAGGCCGGGTCCCAGGACGGCCGGCTCGGCCACCTCCTCCGGCACGCGCAGGCGAGGCTGGCCAGGAAGTCCGCGGAGGCGCTCGTGCCGTACGGGGTCGACGGCCGCGAGCTGGCGGTCCTGGTGGTGGTCGCCGGTGAGGAAAGGCTGTCGCAGGCCGAGGTGGCGGGGCGGCTCGGCGTCGACCGCACCACGATGGTGGCCCTCGTCGACGGGCTGGAGGACCACGGGCTGGTGCAGCGGCGGCGCAGTCCTCGGGACCGCCGCCGGAACATCGTCCGGCTCACCGACGCGGGCCTGGCCTGCCTGGAGCGGGCCGAGGCGGCGCGGCGGGCCGCGGAGCGCCGGTTCCTCGCCCCGCTGGACGAGCAGGCGGCGACCGCGTTGCTGCGGGCGCTGCGGATGCTGGTCGACGAGCAGCCGACGGGGAAGTGACCACCCGGTCACCCGGTGTGAGGGCTTCGCGTTTCGGTCCCGCGACCCGTTCGGCCAGCGGATATGCAGGTGAGACCCACTCCGAAAGCTTGGTATTGTTGTCCCTGTCGCCGCGGGGAGAACGCACGCAGCGGCAACACCTGGTCCGGGTGGCGGAATGGCAGACGCGCTAGCTTGAGGTGCTAGTGCCCTTTATCGGGCGTGGGGGTTCAAGTCCCCCCTCGGACACTCTCACTCTCCGTACCGAGCGAATCTCGCTCGGTGAACGGTCAATTACCCGCACTCGGCGTCGCGCCGGATGCGGGTTTTGTTGTTTCCGTATCCCTTGCCTCCGGAATGTCGCGGAAGCCCGTTTATCGGTTGTCCTGCCTCGCTGTGTGCCGGCCCGCTCGTGGGGCCACTTCCCGGCCACTCCGCCGTTGCTCCCAGGTGTCGCTGACGATCCGTCAATGTTCACCTCGGTCCGCATATTGACGGTCTGTGACTCCATCTTGTGGTGATACGATCACGCTCGCTTGTAGAGCGGGCGGATGGGTGCAAGACGACATCTCCGACTACGGGGACAGTCCGGGCGGTCACCCCGTCGATGCGGGCGGTCCGCCGGTCCACCCGCATTGACGGGAATTCAGCAACTGGCCGTCAGTCGCCTGAAGAGAGTCTTATGACGCATTACATACAGAACCCGGTACTCTGGGCTCTCCTTGTGGCCGTACTCGTCGCAGTCGCCCTCATCGTTCGCCAGCGCAGGGCGGCGCGCGCCTTGCGGCAGGAGATCGCGGGGCTCAAGTCTCACTACTCCGCGTTGGAGAACGAGTACGCGCAATCCGTCGAGGCAGCTCAGGAACGAGCCGAAGAGGCTACGAAAACGGTCCTGAAGTCCGCGATGCGGACCCTTCAGGGCCTTGCCGCGGAACAGCAGTTGATTGTTTCCCGGCTGCAGACCAAATATGGCGAGTCGGTAATTCTCCAGGACCTCCTGGAGATCGACCACACGAACTCGCAGTTCGGTCGGCGGGCCCAGTCCATCGCCGTTCTCTGCGACGGCTGGCTGGGACGCGCGCGTGATGTCGCGTCCGTGTACGACGTGGTACGCAGCGCGCAGGGCAGGGTTCGCCATTACCGGCGGGTCGAAATCCTCTCGCAGGTCGATTTCGGCATCACGAGCCGTGCGGTCGAACCGGTCGCGCTGGCCCTCGCCGAACTGCTCGACAACGCGACGAGCTATTCCAGCCCGGACACGGTCGTCGAAATCAACATCCGTACCGTGCCCAAGGGTATTTGCATCGTCGTCGACGACGCCGGTGTCGGTATGAACGACGAAGAGCGCGCCCGTGCCGACAAACTGCTGTCGAGCCAGCGCGTCTCGGGTGTTTCCGCGCTGGGCAACCCGCCGCAGTTCGGATTCGCGGTGATCGGCGTGCTCAGCGAGCGCTTCGGCTTCGAGGTGTCGGTGGACTCCACCTCTCCCTACGGAGGCGTCCGGGCGGTGCTCCTCCTGCCGCACGACCTGCTCACCAACGCGCCCGAGCAGAAGGAACCGGCTCCGGTCGTTCCCACCGTCGCCGCCCCGGCCCGCGGCGGCCCGGAAGGCGGGCTTTCCACCGGCACCACCACCGCCGACGGCCTGCCGAAGCGGCGTCGCAAGCGGCCCATGGCCATCGTGCCCGGCAGCGCGTCCGCGTCCACTCCCGCCCGCTCGGGCGCCGAGACGGCGGCGATCATGGGCGCCTTCCAGCGGGGCACCCAGTCGGGCCGGGCCACGCCTGCGAGTCCCGTGGAAAAGTCGAGCAGCACCCGTGGTGCTGGCAGCGAAGGGCATGAGGTCTCGTGAACGACGATCTGTCATGGATGCTTGACAGTGCCTTGGAGATACCTGGGGCCCTGCATGCAGTCCTCATCTCCGCGGACGGCCTGTTGATGGCACGGACGCAGGACTTCGACAAGGACGACGCGGACCGGGTGGCCGCCGCGATGAGCGGGGTGCAGTCGCTGAGCCGCTCGCTCGCGTTCTTCTGCGAGGACCCGCAGATGGGGTGGCGGCAGACGCTGGTCGAGTTCGACGGGGGCTGGGTCTTTCTGATCTCCGCCGGTGAAGGCGCCTATCTGGGTGTCTCCGCCTCGCCGGACGTCGACATGGCGGACATCACCTTCCGGATGCAGCAGCTCGTCGGGCAGCTCGGCAAGGCGCTGACGACACCGCCGCGCGAGAACCTCGGCGCGCGGTCATGAACGGCTTCGACGAACTGGAGCCGCAGACGCCGGAGTTAGTGCGTCCGTACGTCATTACCAAGGGGCGCGGGCTGCCCGACGAGGGGCAGCTCTCCCTCATCACCCTGGTCACGGCCGCCGCCGATCACGAGCAGCGGCCGACGCGCCTGTCCCCCGAGGAACAGAACCTGCTGGACCTGTGCTCGGCCGGCTACCTCTCGGTCGCCGAGATCGCCGGGCACACCCAACTGCCCCTGGGCGTGGTGAAGATCCTCCTCGCCGCCCTCACCGAAGGCGGCTACCTCATCACGCGCCCGCCGGTCCAGCGGGCTCCCCTCGCCGACCGGGACATCCTGGAGGAGGTGCTGAATGGTCTCAGGGCCAAGTTTGGATGAGCAGGCCTACGTCCGTGACGGGGCGACGCAGACGGCGGTGAAGATCCTCGTCGTGGGTCACTTCGCGGTCGGCAAGACCACGTTCATCGGGGCGATCTCCGAGATCGAGCCGCTGACCACCGAGGAGACGATGACGCGGGCAGCCGAGTCGGTCGACGACCTCAAAGGAGTCCAGGGCAAGACCACGACCACGGTCGCCATGGACTTCGGCCGTCTGACCATCAGCGACCGTGTCGTGCTGTACCTGTTCGGAACGCCGGGTCAGCAGCGTTTCGTGCAGATGTGGGAGGACATGGCGCGTGGCGCGCTCGGCGCGCTGGTGCTCGTGGACCCCGAGCGGCTCGCGGACTCCTTCGCGGTGATCGACCTCATCGAGCAGTACGGACTCGACTACGCCATCGCCGTCAACCACTTCGACGGCACCCCCCTGCGGGACGAGACGGCGCTGCGCGACGCCCTGGATCTCCTCGACGACACCCCCGTCGTCACCTGCGACGCGCGGGACGAGCGGTCGTCGGCCGAAGCGCTGATCACCCTCGTCCGCCATCTCCAGGACCGTGCACACTAGGAGCAGACATGGACCAACCCACCGCACCCGTGCCCCCGCCCGGGTGCCCGGCGCATCAGGCCGGCGGCCGAGTGCCCCTGCACGGCATGGAGTTCGCCGCCGACCCGCAGGCCTACTACACCTACCTGCGTCACTTCGGGCCGACCGCGCCGGTCGAACTCGCTCCGGGAGTCGAGGCCACCCTCATCACGGACTACGCCTTCGCCCTGCAACTGCTGCAGGACTCCGGCGCGTTCCGCAAGGACGCGCGCCGCTGGCGTGACCTCAACGAAGGCCGGGTCTCCCCGGACAGCCCGGTCGTGCCCCTGCTGTCGTACCGGCCCAACGCCATGTTCACCGACGGCGCGGACCACCTGAGGCTGCGTCAGGCGATCACCGACAGCATGGCGCGCGTCGACTCCCGCAAGCTCAGCCGGACCACCGAGCAGGTCTCCAACTACCTTCTCTCCCAGTTCGGTTCGCGGGGCTCGGCCGATCTGCTCGGCGACTACGCCAAGCAGCTGCCGCTCTTCGTGTTCAACGAGCTCTTCGGCTGCACCGCCGACATCGGCGACCGTGTCGTGTTCGGCATCACCGGCATGTTCGACGGCGTGAACGCCGAGCAGGCGGTCGGCGTGATGTTCGGCGCCATCGGCGAACTGGTCGCCCTCAAGCGCGCGAAGCCGGGCGACGACGTCCCCTCGTGGCTGATGGAACACCAGGCCAAGCTCACCGACGAGGAACTGGTCCACCAGATCGCCCTTCTGCTGGTGGCGGGCAACGAGCCGCTGCGCAACCTGATAGGCAACACCCTGCACCGGCTGCTCACCCACGACGCGTACGCCCACCAGGGCGGTCTGATCGACGAGGCGATCGACGACACGCTGTGGGAGAACCCGCCCATGCAGAACCTCGCGCCGCACTACCCGGCCTCCGACATGGAGTTCGCCGGTCAGAAGCTCCATGCCGGTGACCTGGTCCTGGTCAGCTTCGCCGCGGCCAACACCGGTCCGGCGCTGACGGCGGCCCGCAAGGCGGGCAGCAACCGCGCCCATCTGGCGTGGAGCGCGGGCCCGCACGCCTGCCCGTCCAAGGAGCCGGCCCGGCAGATCACCGTGACGGCCATCGAGAACCTGCTCAACAAGCTTCCGGACGTCGAGCTCGCCGTACCGTCGGAGAGCCTGACCTGGCGACCGGGCCCCTTCAACCGGGGTCTCACCGCGCTGCCCGCCAAGTTCACCCCGGTGCGGATCGTGCAGAGGCCCGCCCCGGCGCATCCTGAAGCCCCCACGCGTCAGCAGCCGACCCCGACGGGTGGCAGGGGTGAACGCGGAGGCGTATGGAGCCAGTTCCTCAACTGGCTGACGAGGTGATTCACACAACACCCGTCAACTCCACACCACTGCATGACGATTCAACCTCAGGGGTAGTGAGGAACGCGGCATTCCGTGTTGCTCACACATCAGAGGAGGTGTCGTGGACCACATATCCACCGACGCCGTTTTCATACAACATCCGCCCGTCGTGCACCCCCTGATACCCGCCTCCCCCGGCGGGTATCTTCTTGCCCGCATCGTTCCCGCGGGAGAGCCCCGATGACCGCCGCCGGTCACGAGCTTCGGGGTGCCCCGCATGCCGCGCGCCCGGGGACGCTCGGTGGCCACGTGGCACATCAGCTGCTGAGCCTGGGTGAGATCGCGGGGTTGCCCGGGGACGACTCCGAGTTCTACGCGCGCACACTCCTCGAGGCCCTGGGCGACGTCGCCCAGCGGCCCCTGGACCTGCCGCCGCCCAGCCACAGCTTCCTGTCCGACGACCACACCCCGGTGGAGTTCTCCCTCTCCTGCGAACCGGGCGCGGCGCCGACCCTGCGGGTGCTGCTGGAGCCCGGATCCGGCACCGGTGACCTGGGCGAAGGCGGCCGCACCGGCCTGCGGGTGCTGCGCGGGATGGGGAAGCGCTGGGGCTTCACCACCGACCGGCTCGACGATCTCGCGGATCTCTTCTTCCCGTCCTCACCCGCGGGCCCCCTGGCGCTGTGGTGCGCGCTGGAACTCCGTCCCGGTGGAGTCCCCAAGGTCAAGGCCTATCTGAACCCCGCGGCCTCCGGGGAGAGACGTGCCGCGAAAACCGTACGGAAAGCCCTGAAACGACTCGGCTACCGGGAGGCGTTCGACGCGCTGCCCGAAGGCGACCGTCACCTGTTCTTCGCCCTGGACCTTGGGGACTGGGCGGAGCCACGGGTCAAGGTCTACCTCGCGCACCACGACCTGTCGGCCGCGCGGGCGAGCACGCTGTCCCGCATGGACGGCGGCCCGGGCCGCGCGGAGATCGAGGAGTTCTTCCGCATCGTGACCGGGCCCGGCCCCGATGCCGGCACCGATGCCGAAGGGGTCGGCGTCGGAGGAGGCGCGGGCGGCGGCGCCGGAGCGGGGAAGGGGGCCGGGGGAGGAGGGGAACCGCGGCTCGCGCGCCGCCCCGTCCAGAGCTGCCACGCCTTCACCGACCCGGGCAGCGGTGAGCCGAGCGGATTCACCCTCTACATCCCGGTGCGGGACTACGCCCGGCACGACGGCGAGGCCCTGGACCGGGCGAAGTCGCTGCTCGGCCACCACGGCATCGACCCGGCACCGGTGCTGCGCGCCTCGGCCGCCGTCACGCTGCGGCGGCCCGAGGACGGTGTGGGACTGGTCGCCTATCTCGGCCTGGCCCATCAGCGGGGCCGTCCGCCGCGGGTCATGACCTATCTCTCCTCGGAGGCGTACGAGGTCCGCCCGCCGGCGGTGGCACCTCCTGCCGACCCGCTGCCCACCGCACCCCTGCCCGCCGTCACTCTCTCCGCCGAGGCTGTGACCGAACGGCGGTCGCCGCGGGCTCGGCGGATCGGTACCGCCCACGGGTCCCCGGGAACCCCGTAGAACGGCATCTGTCGAACAGCGCCCGCTGAACCTCGGCCCGTGGAACAGCACCCGCTGAACTAACGGCCCCGTGGCACAGCGGCCCCCGCGGAATCGGCGGTACGACAGCACTCCGGAACACCGCCCCGGAACACCACCTCGGGGGGAGCCGTACGCCGACGTCGTCGAACCGCTCCCCTCGCCCCACGAGCAGTACCCACGTGAGCCGCCCAGACCGCCCGGGCGGCCTCTCGGCGCACCGCACGGGATCCGGTGCCCGGCCGCCGGCGTCGCCGACCGGGCGTCACTCGTTGCGCAGCTCCTCCAGGTAAGGCGCCACGTCGACCTGGATCGACGCACCCTGCGACCGGCCGTACTGGCCGGCGATGCCGCCCAGATAGGCGGCGATCTCCTTGCGCATGACATCCGGCTCCGGCAGGACCGCCTTGCCGGCCACGAGCCGGGCGACCCAGCGTGCCTGGGCCTCCACGAGACGGGTGACCGAGCCGTGCGGGCGGACCAGGCCGATGAAGTGCAGACCGGGGTGGTCGGGCGCGACCACCCGCTTGTACAGCTCCACCGAGCCCTGCGGGCCGATCGGGCAGCCCGGCGGCAGGAAGGGATGCGCCATCCGGTACCCGGTGCAGTGGACGATCGCGTCGGCGGGCACGGACGTGCCGTCGGTGAAGACCACCCGGCCCTCGTCGACGAAGTCGATCGCGGGCTTGGGGACGACCCCGCCGTGGCGTATCCGGCTGAGGATCTCGTCGGAGATGGTCACGGCCGAGGCGAAGATCGGGTGGTCCGGCTCGGGCAGGCCGTAGTCCGAGAGCTTCCCGCGGGCGACGAGCAGGGACTGCTCGATGAACCGGCGCTGCTCCGCCAGGGACATGGCTGTCCACCACGGCGCCTCGGCGACATCGTCCAAGGGCATGCCGAAGAGCTGCTTGGGCAGGATGTGCAGGCCCCGTCGCACGGAGAGGACGGTCTGCGCGGCGTACCGGGAGAGGTCGGCGGCGATGTCCACCGCCGAGGCGCCGAGTCCCACGACCACGACACGCTGCCCCGCGTAATCGCTGCCGTCGCGGTAGTCCAGCGCGTGGAGAATCGTTCCTTTGAAGGTCTCGGAACCCGGTGGGGCAGGGGGCAGGACCGGCTCGGTGTTGTGCCCCGACGCGACGATCACATGGGTGAAGTCCCTTGTCGTGCACGTGCCTTGCGCATCCCGGCTGACGACCGTCCAGGAGCCGTCGGGCGCCCGGCGCACCGACTCGACGGTCGTCTCCAGCTCGATGTGGTCCAGCAGGCCGGCCCACTCGGCGAACGAGCGCAGATAGTCCGCGAGTTGGCTGTGCCGCGGATAGACGGGATATTCGGCCGGCATCGGACGGGCGGCGTAACCGGTCAGCTGCTTGTTGGTGTTGAGGTGGAGCGACAGGTAGCCCGGACCGCGTTCACCGGCCCCCGGCTGCCGCCAGAGCCCGCCGACGTCGGACGCCTTCTCGAGGCAGACGAAGTCGAGGCCCTCGGACTTCAGGGCGTGTGCCGCGGCCAGCCCGGACAGACCCGCACCGATCAGACACAGGCTCACACGTTCCCCCACGGAATCGACACCATCCTTTCGCACGGGCAAGTAGATGCCCGTTCGGTACTCCCTCCACGCGCCGCACACCAGCGACAAGGATCACAGGCGTGATCCCGGGGCAGAGGTGGCGCGAGGAGAGGGGACGGGTAGAGGGGAGGTCGTGGGGCGAGCCGCCCACTCCGGGGCGAGTCGCTACTCGCGAGCCGAGGCCCACAGTCCCCGCACGTGCCCCAGATGGCGCGTCATGACCGCCCGCACGGCCCGCTCGTCGCGGGACAGCAGGGCGTCCAGCAACTCCAGGTGCTCGTCCGCGGAGGCCAGCAGACGGCCCGAGGCGGACAGCGCGGTCAGACCGTACAGACGTGCCCGGCCGCGCAGTTCGCGGACGACCTCGACGAGATGGGCGTTGCCCGCCAGCGCGAGCAGGCCCAGGTGGAAGCGGGTGTCGGCCTCGACGTACGCGATGAGGTCGCCCGCCACCGCCGCGGCGACGATCTCCCGGGCGGCCGGCCGCAACGCCTCCAGGGACACCGGGTCGGCGGTCGTCGCCAGCGCCACCACCGTGGGGATCTCGATGAGGGCGCGGACGTGCGTGTACTCGTCCAACTGCCGGTCGGAGACCTCGGTGACCCGGAACCCCTTGTTCGGGACGGCGTCGACCAGGCCCTCCTTCGCCAGGTCGAGCATCGCCTCGCGTACGGGTGTCGCCGAGACGCCGAATCGGGCGGCCAGGGCGGGCGCCGAGTACACCTCGCCGGGCAGCAGCTCACCCGCGATCAGCGCGGCCCGCAGGGCATCGGCGACCCGCTCGCGGTAGCTGCTCCGCCGACCGCCGAGCACGGGGAGCGCGGGCGCGGACGGGGGAGCCGCATCCTGTGCCGCATGCGTCGCTCGGGGCGCTGCCGCTGCCGCTGCCGCTGCCGCCTCCGCTGCTGGTGATGGTGCTGATACCTGTGCGGCGGGGGTGCTGCGTGCGCCTGGTGCGCCGGACGTGCTGGATGCGGAGGATGCGGCGGGGGTCTGGCTGCTGGTGCGCCGGGCGGCGGCCATGGTGGGTCTCCTCGGTGCGGACGGTGCCATGTCACTCTGAACCAGTGCACTGTGCCATGTCACGTCTCACCCCGGCCGGCGACGACGACCGGGGCGAGACGCCGACGGCCACGACGTCGGTCCGTCCGTCGCGACGGCGCGGGAGCGCTGGTCTGCGGGCGGCGCTGGTCTGAGGGCGGCGCTGGCCTGCGGGCGGCGGTGGGAGGTGCGTCATGGTCCGGGACGTACGGCGGTGGTGGCAGGTCCGGCAGTGGTGGTGTCAGAGCACGAACCCCGCCGGGAACGGGTCCGTCGGGTCCAGAAGGTACTGGGCCGTACCCGTGATCCAGGCACGGCCGGTGAAGCTAGGCAGGACGGCCGGGCGGCCGGCGACCTCGGTCGTGCCGAGGAGCCGGCCCGTGAAGCGGGTGCCGATGAAGGACTCGTTGACGAACTCGGTGTGCAACGGCAGTTCGCCCCGCGCGTGCAGCTGCGCCATCCGGGCGCTCGTCCCCGTACCGCAGGGGGAGCGGTCGAACCAGCCGGGGTGGATGGCCATCGCGTGCCGGGAATGACGGGCGGTGGCGCCGGGTGCGTACAGGTGGACGTGGTGACACCCGCGGATGGAGGGGTCTTCGGGGTGCACGGGCTCCTGCTCGGCGTTGATCACCTCCATGAGTGACAGGCCGGCGCGCAGGATGTCGTCCTTGCGTGCGCGGTCGAAGGGCAGCCCGAACTCCTCCAGCGGCAGGATCGCGTAGAAGTTGCCGCCGTACGCCAGGTCGTACGTCACGGTACGGCCGTCGGGCAGCGTGGCCGTGCGGTCCAGGGCGACGGCGAAGGAGGGGACGTTGCGCAAGGTCACGGAGGTGGCCGCGCCGTCCTCGACCGCCACCTCGGCGACGACGGGCCCGGCCGGGGTGTCCAGGCGGATGGTGGTGACCGGTTCGACGACCTCGACCATGCCCGTCTCGACGAGCACCGTCGCCACCCCGATCGTGCCGTGCCCGCACATCGGCAGATAGCCCGAGACCTCGATGTAGACGACGCCCCAGTCACAGTCCGGTCGGGTGGACGGCTGGAGGATCGCGCCGCTCATGGCGGCGTGACCGCGCGGCTCGTTCATCAGCAACTGCTTGATGTCGTCGCGGTGTTCACGGAAGTGGAGCCGTCGTTCGTTCATCGTCGCGCCGGGAACGGTGCCGACCCCACCGGTGATCACCCGGGTGGGCATGCCCTCGGTGTGCGAGTCGACGGCGTGCAGGACGAGCTTGCTGCGCACGAAGGGTCCTCCTTGCTCGGGAAGTTGAGCCGCCGGCCTCGCGGACGAGTGGTTCCGCCGTCACGCCGAACCGGCCGCGACGGCCTTCTCGGTGGCCGCGCGGACGACCGCTTCCTGTTCCGGCAGCAGGGGGACCCGTGGCGGGCGGCAGCCGCCGCCGTGGCGTCCCACGACGTCCATCGAGAGCTTGATCGCCTGGACGAACTCCACCCGTGAGTCCCAGCGCAGCAGTGGGTGCAGCCGGCGGTAGAGGGGAAGCGCGGCGGTGAGATCACCGGCGACGGCGGCCCGGTACAGCTCCACGCACGATGTCGGCAGGGCGTTGGGGTAACCGGCCACCCAGCCCTTGGCGCCCGCCACCGCCAGCTCCAGCAGTACATCGTCAGCGCCGATCAACAAGTCTAGTTCCGGGGCGAGTTCGGCGATCCGGTAGGCGCGGCGGACGTCCCCCGAGAACTCCTTGACGCCGTGGATGTGGCCCTCGCCGTGCAGCCGGGCCAGCAGCTCGGGGACGAGGTCGACCTTGGTGTCGATCGGGTTGTTGTACGCCACGACCGGCAGACCCGCCGCGGCGACTTCCGCGTAGTGGGCCACGACGGCACGCTCGTCCGCGCGGTAGGCGTTGGGCGGGAGCAGCATCACGGCCGCGCAGCCCGCCCCGGCCGCCTGCTCGGTCCAACGCCGGGCCTCCGCCGAGCCGTACGCGGCGACGCCGGGCATCACGCGCTCACCGCCGATCGCGGCCACCGCGGTCTCCACCACCCGGGCGCGTTCCTCGGGGGTGAGCACCTGGTACTCGCCCAGGGAGCCGTTGGGCACGACGCCGTCGCAGCCGTTCGCCACGAGCCAGGCGCAGTGCTCGGCGTACCGGTCGTAGTCGACGGAGAGGTCCTCGCGGAGGGGGAGCGCGGTGGCGACGAGGACGCCACGCCAAGGTCGGCGCGGGGAGGCGCCGGGAGAAGGGGGAGAGGCGGGGGTGGTGGCCATGCGGTCGGGCCCTCCATTCGTGATGTGTGACATATCACTGCCGATCGCTGCCGTCGATGCCGTCGATGCCGTCAGTGGGGCCGATGGGGCCGATGGGGTCGAGGGGATCGGGCGGGGCGGCCAGTACGCCCAGAGGCACAGGACGGGCCAGCAGGCGTCGTGCCGGAGTGGGTGCGCAGCCCGCGACGCCGGCCACTCCGGGTTCGCACACGCGGCCCTGGCACCAGCCCATCCCGGCCCGGGTCAGCAGTTTCACGGTGCGCAGGTCACCCGCGCCGAGTGCGCCGACGGCCTCGCGGACCGCACCGGCGGTGACCTCCTCGCAGCGGCACACGACCGTCTCGTCCGTGACCTGTTCCGTCCACCGGACGGGCCGGGCGGCGTACGCGGCGTCCAGTGCCGCGAAGGACGACCGCAGCCGGGTGCGGGCGCGCGCGGCGGGGGCCCATTCCCGCGGGTCGGGCACCGCGCCCGTCAGCCTGGCGGCCGCCGACCGTCCGGCGATGTGCCCCTCGGCCAGCGACAGCGCCGAGCCGCCGGTCCCCGTGGTCTCCCCGGCGGCCCAGACGCCGGGGACGTCGGTGCGCTGCTCGTCGTCGACGCGCACGCCCGGTCCGTCGAGGCGGCAGCCGAGTCCGTCCGCGAGATCGGTGTGCGGCAGCAGGCCGTGCCCCACGGCGAGGGTGTCGCAGACGACGCTTCGCTGCGTGCCGGGCCTCGGCCTGCCCGCGGAGTCCAGTGCGGCGACGGTGACGGACTCCAGACGCTCGGCGCCGTGTGCCTCCAGAACGGCGTGACGGGCCATCACCGACACACGATGACGCAGGAGTCGGCCTGTATGGGCGGCGCCCTCGGCGAGCTTCGCGGGGGTGCCGGACCAGGTCCGCGCCAGGCGCGCGAAGTCCCTCGGGCCGGCCGACTCCACCAGGGCGACGACCCGGGCGCCCGCGGTGGCGAGGCCGGTGGCCACGGGAAGCAGCAGAGGTCCCGTGCCGGCCACGACCGCGGCACGGCCGGGCAGGACGAGCCCGCCCTTCAGCAGCGCCTGGGCGCCTCCCGCCGTGACCACGCCGGGCAGTGTCCAGCCCGGGAACGGCAGGACCTTCTCGTAGCCGCCGGTCGCCAGCACCACCCCGTCGGCGCGGACCGTGACGGACTCCTCCTGCTCCGGACCGGTCAGCGCGTGCACGAGGAAGCCTCCGGATCCGGTTTCCACGCACCACACATGACGATCGCTCAGGTGCGTGATCCGTCCGGTGGCGAGGTGGGCGTCGAGACCGGCACGCAGCCGCTCCCAGGTGCGCCACCGGTGATGGAGGGCGCGGGGGCGCAGCGCGCCGAGTCCTGGAGCGGGCTGCCGGTAGAACTGCCCGCCCGCCTCGGCGGCGGAGTCGATCAGGGCCACCCGCACGTCCCGCTCAGCGGCCGCCAGGGCGGCGGCGACGCCGGCGGGTCCCGCGCCGATCACCGCCAGCACCGGGCGACGCTCAGTCATCACGGCCCGCTGCCTCCTCGTGACCCGATTCCTCGTGACCCGATTCCTCGCTGCCCGCTGCTTCCTCGTGAGCCGATTCCCCGCTGCCCGCGTCCTCGTGCCCCGTCCCCACCTGCGTACGGACGTCCGCGCCCGGCACGGCCGTCACCAGGCAGGCCCGTCGGCCGGGGCGGCCGTCGACGGTCACCAGGCAGTCGAAGCACACGCCGATCCCGCAGAAGACCCCGCGCGCCCGCCCCTCGCCCCGCGTGGTGCGCCAGGCCGTGACGCCGGACGCCCACAGTGCGGCGGCGATCGTCTGACCGGGCAACGCCTGGATCGCCCTGCCGTCGAAGTGCACGGTGAACGGGGCGCCGGGGCGGGCCCGGGTCAGCTTCAGGGGGTCCATGGCGCGGCCTCCTCGGGGAAGCGGTCGGGGCGGTCGAAGCGGTCGGGGCGGAACGGTGTCAGGTCCAGCTCCGGGTGTCGGCCGGTGAGTGTCTGCGCGATCAGGTGGCCGGTGCCGGTCGCGAGGCCGATGCCCGCGCCCTCGTGTCCGCAGGCGTGGAACAGCCCGGGCACGCGTGGGTCGGGCCCGACGGCGGGCAGGTGGTCGGGCAGGTAGGGGCGGAAACCGAGGTAGGCGCGCATCGCCCGTACATGCTCCAGGAACGGGAACAGGCGTGTCGCGCCCGCCGCGAGAGCGCGGACGACGGGCAGGGCGAACGACCGGTCGAATCCCACCCGTTCGCGGCTCGCGCCGATGAGCACGGGCCCGGCGGCGGTCCCCTCGACGACCGGTGAGGTCTGCAGGGCGGCCGAGTCGCTCGCCACGTCGGCCACGTAGTCGGCCGCGTACACCTTGTGCCGCACCCGGCGCGGCAGCGGCTCGGTGACCAGGACGAAGCCCCGGCGGGGGAGCACGGGCAGCCGGACCCCCGCCCGTGCGGCGACCTCGGCCCCCCAGGTCCCGGCCGCGTTCACCACGGCCGGCGCCAGGATGTCCCCCCGGTCGGTCCGTACGCCCCGTACGGCGCCCGCGGGCTCGCGCAGGATCCGTGTCACCGTGCGACCCGTCTCCAGGCGCGCACCCGACGCCCGTACGAGGTGGGCCGCGGCGAGGGTCGGCATCACCTGGGCGTCCTGGGGGTACAGCACCCCGCCCGCCAGGCCGGGTGCCAAGTACGGTTCCAGTTCCTGGAGTTGATCTGCCCGGATGTTGCTTGCCTTCACCCCGGCCGCGCGCTGCCCGGCCGCCAGGTCCGTCAGGGCGGCGAGCGACTCCGGCGTGGAGGCGGCGACGAGGCCGCCCTTGGGCTCGTACTCGACGGCCGCGCCCAGTTCTTGGGCCAGCTCACCCCACAAGCGGGCCGACAGCAGGGCCAGTCGGAGCTCGGGGCCGGGCTCCTTGTCGGACACGAGGAGGTTGCCCTCTCCCGCCCCGGTCGTGCCGCCGGCCACCGGACCCCGGTCGACCAGGATCACGTCCAGTCCGCAACGGGCCGCGTACAGCGCGCAGGCGGCGCCCACCATGCCGGCGCCGACGACCACGACGTCACCACTCGGTCGCTTGGTCACGGCAGTAATATGTCACATGGTTCTGAGGTGAGGAAGAAGGCGGGATTGGGATCCGGCGAGACCCGGCCGGAGCGGGGTGGCGCTCGGCCGGACCGGCGTGCTCGGTCGAACTCGCTCGGCTCCGGCCGGACCGGCGTGCTCAGTCGAACTCGCTCGGCTCGGACGCCGGGGTCCGCCCCTCCTGTACGTCCTTGAGCCGGGTGGTGCCGTGGGTGACGGCGGCCTCGGTGCTGTCGTGGTCCGCTCCGTCGGTGCCGCCGTTGGTGACCGTGATCGCGTCGTCCCCGACCCGTACGACGGCTACGTCCATGGTGAGGGTGACCGGGGTCCCGCCGGAGGGGCCCGCCACGGTCACGGTGAGGCCCTGCCGCGTGTCGCCCGCCTTGGGCAGGGAGGCCGTGACGACCTGAACGGTGCGGGTGGAGCCGTCGGAGCCGACCGCGTTGAACTGGTCGCACGCGGTCGGCAGCGTCTTGAGCCAGTCGAACGACTGGTCAAGGCTGGCCGGCTTGTAGGCGGCGACCTGGTAGAGCAGCCGGGACTCGCCCTCGGTGAAGCCGGTGAGAGCCGACGGGCCGGGCGGGGCGCCCAGGAGGTCTTCGTCGTAGAGCCCGTCGAGCAGTCGCTGGCAGTCGGCGGCCTGCGTCTTGCCGGTGAGGAACTGGGCGGCGTCCACCGTGCCGATGAGCATCCGGTCGCGCCAGCTGGCCGCCGTCTTCACCTGCGTCCAGTTGTCCTCGAGGTCGCCCGCTGTGATCAGCGCCGTCTGCGCGCCGGCCGAGGTGAGCGGGGTGACCGTGGGGGACGCGGAGGCGGTCCCTTGTCCGGCGGACGGGGTCGCGGAGGCCGTGGTGCTGCTGTCGGCCGACGCGCTGTCGTCCCCGTCGTCGGAGCAGGCCGCGGTCGCGAGCAGCGTTCCGACGGCCAGGGCGACGGCCAGCACCCGCGTCGGACGGCCGGGACGCGTCGGACCGGCCGGACCGGGCGGCCCGGCGGGACGCGGCGGGGTGGACGGGCGGGACGACAGGCGAGGGCTGGTCACGGATACCTCCTGAGGACGGTTCGGGGACGGGGCGGGGCGGGGCCGGTCCCCGCGTGGGCGCGCGCCCCGGGCGGGTTCCCGAGGGTTTCCTCTCGTCGACCTGGGTGCTTCCCGGGCACCCTGTGGGCTCGTGCGGTGCTGGCTCTGCCCCTACACGGCACCACCGGCCGGGCCGCTCTACCAGCGCACTGATCCGTACGGGTGAAGCGGCGGGCGGGGCGGGGCGGAGGGCCGGGACCGGGCGGAGCGGACCGCACGCCCTGGAAAATGCGCGGTGGGCCGGGCCGGAGCCGGGGCATCATGGCGGTCCTGCCGCCCGGCCACGGGGGCAGGTGATCACCATCGGGGAACGACCGGGGGCACCTGTGACCGTCACCAACATCCTGCTGTCCGGAATCGTCGGCTCGACCGCCTACGGGCTCGCCCACGAGGGCTCCGACGTGGACCGCCTCGGCATGTTCGCCGCCCCCACCGAGGACCTGCACGGCCTGCACCAGCCGAAGGAGTCGCACGTCAGCACGGCACCCGACCGCACCCTGCACGAGGCCGCGAAGTGGTGCCGGCTCGCCCTCGGCGGCAACCCGACGGTGATGGAACTCGTCTGGCTGCCGGACGAGCTGTACGAGGTGCGCTCCCCGCTCGGCGAGGAACTCATAGGCCTCCGGGGGACCTTGCTGAGCGCACGCCGGGTCAAGGACGCCTATCTGGGCTACGCCACGCAGCAGTTCCGGAAGCTGCAGAGCCGCAGCGAGGGCCCGCACGCCGCCGAGACCCGCAGACGCAGCGCCAAGCACGCCCGTCACCTCAAGCGGCTGTGCACCCAGGGCTTCGAGCTGTACGCCACCGGGCGGTTGACGATCCGGGTCGACGATCCCGAGAGCTACCACGCGTTCGGCGAGCGGGTCGCGGCCGATCCCGCGGCCGCGCTGCCGTTGCTGCGCGGTTTCGAGGAGGCGTTCGCCGAGACGCGCAGCGTGCTGCCGGAACAGCCCGACGAGACGGCCGCCGACGCGTGGCTGCGCCGGGTGCGGAGGCGGTTCTACCCGGCTGCGCGGGCCACGGCACTCTGATCGACGGGGCGTGCTCCCGGCACCCCCCGTCGGTCGGACGGGGGTGGAGCGGAGCCGGGAAGGCGGCGGAACGGCGCGACAAATCACGTGCGGAGAGGGCCCGTTCGCCCCTACACTCGCCAGCACCGAGCGCGGCCCACGACACGGGCGGCGCGGTACCGAGACGAACGAGGGGAGCCCGGCCATGCGTGACCACACCGCTGTCGTCGCTCCCCGCTCCCGCTACGAGGTGATCCTCGTGTCTTCGTCTGTCCGGTGCTCGCTGCGCGGCCGGCACCGGATGTCCTGACGAGCGTCCGAGCACACCGATGTGCCGCTGACGTGCCGTTTCTGACGGCACGTCAGCGCGTTGGCGCATCGGCACGTCCACCCCGTGCCCCGCGTACGTCCGGAAATCGCGCTGCCCGTATCTCGGAAACACCCCGAAAGGCCAAGGGCCGTGCGCAACCACCTCGACCGTCCTCTCTCCGCCGTGCGCAACCTGGGCATCCTCGCCCACGTCGACGCAGGCAAGACCACCGTCACGGAGCGGATCCTGTATGCCACCGGGACCACGCACAAGCGCGGCGAGGTCCACGACGGCACGACCATCACCGACTTCGACCCCCAGGAGCGCGACCGCGGGATCACCATCTTCGCCGCGGCCGTCAGCTGCGACTGGGACGGTCACCGCATCAACCTGATCGACACCCCCGGGCATGTCGACTTCGCCGACGAGGTGGAGCGGTCCCTGCGGGTGCTCGACGGAGCGGTGGCGGTGTTCGACGCGGTCGCGGGCGTGGAGCCGCAGAGCGAGTCCGTGTGGAGGCAGGCCGACCGGCACGGCGTACCGAGGATCGCGTTCGTCAACAAGCTCGACCGGGTGGGCGCCGACCTCGACGCCGCGGTGGCGTCGATCCGGGAACGGCTGCACCCCGTCCCGCTGGTCGTGCAACTGCCGATCGGCGCGGAGGACGGCTTCACCGGCGTCGTCGACCTGCTGCGCATGCGGGCGCTGACCTGGATCGACGGCGGCGAGGCAGCCGTCGAGGACGTCGTGCCGGAGGGCCTCCGCGACGAGGCGCTGCGCCGGCGCCGGCTGCTGGAGGAGGCCGTGGCGGAGCGGCACCCGGCCGCGCTGGAGGAGTTCTGCGACCGGGAGACGCTCTCGGCCGCGACCCTCTCCGGCGCCCTGCGCGAGCTCACCCGCGCGGGCGACGCGGTGGTCGTGCTGTGCGGTTCGGCCTACCGCAATCGCGGCATCGAACCGCTGCTCGACGCCGTCGTCGCGTATCTGCCGTCGCCGTCGGACGTGCCGCCGGTATGCGGTGTGCCTGGTGGCGCCGACGGTATGCGACATGCCGTGGGCGGTATGCGGGACGCGGTCGGCGGTATGCAATCTGCCGTCGGCGCGCCGCACGGTGACGGCGACGGTATGCGATATGCCGCCGACGGTAGGCACGCCACCGTCCACGGTCTGCACGAAACCACAGACCCGGCGCCCGCGACTGCCGACGGTATGCAGGACGCCGTAGGCGAACGACGACCCGCCGACCCCGCCGCACCGTTCGCGGCCCTCGCGTTCAAGGTCGCCGCCACCCCCACGGGACGGCTCACCTATCTGCGGGTGTACTCGGGCACGATCGAGAAAGGAGACGCGGTGTGGGAGTCCGGTACGCGGCGCGTCGAGCGGATCGGCCGGATCCTGCGGGTGCAGGCCGACCGGCATGCCCAGCTGGAACGCGCGGTCGCCGGGGACATCGTGGCCGTGATCGGGCTCAAGTCGGCCCGTGCGGGTTCGACGCTGAGCGCGCCGGGGGCCCCGGTCGTTCTCGAACCGCCCGGGGTCGCCGACCCGGTCGTCTCCGTGGCGGTCGAGGCGCGGGCGAGCACCGACGCCGACCGGCTGGTCTCGGCGCTCGCCCGGCTGGCCGAGGAGGACCCCTCGCTGGTCGTCCGGACCGACCCGGAGACCGGTCAGACGGTGCTGTCGGGCATGGGGGAACTGCACCTGGAGGTCGCGGTGGAGAAGATCCGGCGCAGCCTCGGTCTGGAGGTGAACGTGGGGCGTCCGAGGGTGACCTATCGCGAGACGGTCGCCCGCGGGGTCTCCGGCCTGGTCTTCCGGCATGTCAAACAGGACGGTGGGGCCGGGCAGTTCGCGCAGATCGTGCTCGACGTCGAGCCGGTCGGCGCGGCTGAGGCGGAAGGTGCCGCCGAAACCGGTTTCACGTTCCGTTCGACCGTCGTCGGCGGACGGGTGCCGCAGGAGTACGTCCGCGCGGTCGAGGCCGGCTGCCGGGACGCTCTCGCCGAGGGGCCGGTGGGCGGGCATCCGGTCACCGGGCTGCGGGTCACCCTGACCGACGGGGCGACCCATGTGAAGGACTCGTCCGAGACGGCCTTCCGCACGGCCGGCCGGCTCGGGCTGCGGGAAGCCCTGCGGGGCTGTGCGATGGTCGTGCTGGAGCCGGTCGTCGAGGTCACGGTGACCGTGCCCGAGGACGCCGTCGGCGGGGTGCTCGGCGATCTGGCGGCGCGGCGCGGGCGGGTCACCGACTCGGCCGTGCGCGGCGGTTCGGCGGTGGTCACCGCTACCGTGCCGCTGGCCGAACTGTTCGGCTACGCGACCCGGCTGCGCAGCCGGACCCAGGGCCGCGGCACCTTCACGGCCCGGCCGACGGGGTACGCCCCGGCCCCGGCGGCGACGACGCGGTAGGTCCACGCCGTCCCGGGGGCGCCGGGGGCGCGGGTCACCCTGCCGGTTCGTGCCACGGACACCTGGTGTCCGTGGCACGAACCGGGGGCTCCGGTCGTCACCGCGCCGTGTGCGGCGCGGGCCGCCGCCCGTCGGCGCCGCCGCCGCGGTGACGGATCAGGGGTACGCGACCACGGTCGACGGGACGGTCGACGTGCCGGAGGTCGGCGCCCCGAGATCGTTGATGACGTGCTCGTACTGCCCCTGGCCGCCCAGCGAGACCACCAGCAGGCCGTGGAACTTCACCCCCGGTGCGTCCGGGGCGGCGAAGCCGTGGTGCTGGACGATCGTCGGATCGACGTTGTAGTAGCAGTAGCTGCCCAGACCCCAGCCCTCGTGCGTGGTGACCCCGGCGCCGACCTTGTAGGCGGCGTACCCCTTCACCGACCCGTTCTGGATCGCCGCCTGGTTCGGCGCGTCGTAGGCCTTCTCGTTCTGGAAGAAGATCGTGCGGCCGCGCTGGCCGTTCCACTGCACGTCGTACTTGTTGAAGTGCTCCACGAACAGCCCCGTGGCCAGCACGTCGTGGCCGTTGACGACGACGCCGTAGTCGGCGCGGTTGGTCTCCCAGCCGACGCCCTCGCCGTGGTCGGCGCGCCAGACCCAGGTGTGGTCGACGATCGTGTGACGGCTGTTGATCACCATGCTGGTGGTGGCCTTGCCGGCGCCCGCCCCGCCGATCCGGACGAAGACGTCCTGGACGGTGGTGGGGTTGGCGGAGTGGTCGCGCGAGGCGCCCCGCGGACCGACTTCCAGCAGGACCGGGGAGTTGACCGGTCCGGCGTCGACGAGGAAGCCCGCCAGCCGGACGCCGTCGACGTCGGCCACCTTCAGCGCGCTGACGCCGTTGTCCGGGATCAGGGTGGCGTAGCCGAGGCCCAGCACGACGGTGTCGGCGCGGTTCACCTGGACCGGCCGGTCCAGGTGGTAGATCCCGGGCGTCAGCAGGAGGTTCAGGCCTTGGGCGAGCGCCTGGTTGAGCGTGGCGGCGGAGACGCCCGGCTTGGCGACGTAGAACCGCGAGAGGGGCAGTGAGCTGCCGCGCGGTGTGCCGCTGCCCCAGGAGACCCCGCGCGCGTCGGTGCGCTTGGCGGGCAGGAAGACGCGGAAGGCCCCGCCCTTGTCGACGTACAGGAACGGCTTCTCACGCGAGACCGGGGTCGTGGCGAGCGTGGTGTACGGCGGGTCGGGGAAGCTCTGGGCGGGGGCGCCCTCGACCCCCGAGAACACCATGTTCCACACGCCGTTGAGCCAGCTGCCGATCGCGCTGTCCCGGGTGTACCACTGCTGCTGCGAGTACGGGCCGATCTCGCCCTCGACACGGCTGTCGGCGATGTAGCCTCCGCTCGCCCAACCGTAGCCGGACGGGGCGAGGTTGAGGCCGCCGCGGACGTGCATCCGGCGGAAGGGGGCGGCCTGGGCGACCGCCCACCGGTTGGTGCCGCTGACCGGGACGAGCGCGAGGTTCTCCGCCGAACGCCAGAAGTTCTGCGTGGCGTTGCCGCCGAACCAGCCCGCGTCGACGGTCACGTCCCCGTTGATGGTCGTGTCGTCGGGGGAGAGGCCGAGCCCGGCGATCGAGGTGTAGAAGCCGAGTTGGGCGTTGAGGCCGTGGTAGGTGCCGGGACGGAACAGCAACGCGTAGCGTCCGGGGCCGAACTGGGCCGACTCCTGCTGCCGGAACACGGTGTCCAGCCGGGCCTGGATGTCAGGGGTCGACGGGTCGAAGACGAGGACGTTCGGGCCGAGGTCGCCACCGCCGGGAAGGGCGCGCGCACGTTTTGCGCGCGGGGCGGCGGAGGCCGGAGCGGTGGAGAGTCCGGCGAGGGCGGGGGTTGCCGCGGCCGTGGCGGCTGCCGCGAGGACTGCTCTGCGGCGCACGGCGGGCGTCTCCGGGGGCGGAGTGTGGGGCATGGGCGGCTCTCCTCGGTCCAGGCCGCTCCGGGGGAACGGCTGATTTAAGGAAGTGAACGGTCGCTGAGGTGAGAGCGCTCTCTCAGCGCTGAATGCTTCAACTACCCGAACAGGTGCGTCAAGTGGTGGGACCGGAGTTCCCCGGACTGTGCCGCACCTCTTGACGTGGCCCGCTTCCGAGGTTTAACTCACGTCCTAAATTAAGTCCTGATGACACCGGGAGCCGACCCATGCGCACCATCCGAGCCGCGGCCACAGGCGCCGTCGTCATGTCACTCGCCCTCGCGGCCACGGCTTGTGGCGGCGGCACCTCGACAGACGGCGAAGGCTCCAACGACTCGCCGAAGACCCTGACGTACTGGGCCTCGAACCAGGGCGCGAGCATCGAGGTGGACAAGAAGGTCCTCCAGCCCGAACTCGACAAGTTCGAGAAGCAGACCGGGATCAAGGTGAAGCTCGAGGTCGTCCCCTGGTCGGACCTGCTCAACCGGATCCTCACGGCGACCACGTCCGGCCAGGGCCCCGACGTCCTCAACATCGGCAACACCTGGTCGGCCTCGCTCCAGGCCACGGGCGCGCTGCTGCCCTGGGACGAGGCGAACTTCGCGAAGATCGGCGGCAGAGACCGCTTCGTCGAGTCCGCGCTCGGCTCGACCGGGGCGCAGGGCAAGGACCCGGCCGCGGTGCCGCTCTACTCGATGGCCTACGCGCTCTACTACAACAAGCAGATCTTCGCCGACGCCGGCATAGCCCAGCCCCCGGCCACATGGGCCGAGCTGGTGGCCGACGGCAAGAAGATCCAGGCGAAGGGCAAGCAGGTCCTGGGCGCCGAGGGCGCGAACGTCTCGGAGAACGTCCATCACGTCTTCGTCTTCGCCAAGCAGCACGGCGCCGACTTCTTCACCGCCGACGGAAAGCCCGACTTCACGTCCGACGGCGCGGTCACGGCGGTCAAGCAGTACGTCGACCTGATGGCCAAGGACAAGGCCATTCCGCAGGGCAACGCCGAGTACGCGCAGAACCAGTCCGTGAGCGACTTCGCCAAGGGCAAGACCGCGATGCTGCTGTGGCAGTCCGCGTCCGCCAACCTCAAGTCCCAGGGCATGAGCGAGGACACGTACGGCATCGCCCCGGTGCCCGTGCAGTCCGGCGCCCCCGGCACCGGCGCCCAGGTCAACTCGATGGTCGCGGGCATCAACCTGGCGGTCTTCAAGAACACCGACAACCTCGACGGCGCCACGGAGTTCGTGAAGTTCATGACGGGCGACGAGGAGCAGAAGGTCCTCAACAAGGCCTACAGCACCATCCCGCCCGTCGCCTCCGCCCAGTCGGACGCCGGGTTCAACTCCGCCGCGAACGCCGTCCTGAAGGACACCCTCGCCAAGAGCGCCGCCGCGCTGCCGCAGGTCGCCGACGAGTCGCAGTTCGAGACGGCGATCGGCACGGCCGTCAAGGAGCTGTTCGCCGACGCGGCCGCCGGCCGCCCGGTGACCACCGAGTCGGTGAAGGCCAAGCTCGCCAAGGCCCAGCAGCAGATGCCCGCGAAGTGAGCCGGATGACCACCACCGTCGAGGTCGAGAAGCCTCGCACAGACCCCGGATCCGGCCGGGCCCCGGGCCCGCGTCCCGGCCGGATCCGCCGCATCGGACTGCCCTACCTGCTGCTCCTGCCCGCTCTCGTCCTCGAACTGCTCGTGCACCTCGTGCCGATGGTGATCGGCATCGTGATGAGCTTCAAGGAGCTCACGCAGTTCTACATCCGCGACTGGGGCACCGCTCCGTGGTCGGGCTTCGACAACTACCGGGTGTCGGTGGACTTCGACGCCCCCGTAGGCGAGGCCCTGCTGCACTCCTTCCTCGTCACCGTCGGCTTCACCCTGCTCTCGGTGGGCCTGTGCTGGCTCATCGGCACCGCGGCGGCGATCTTCATGCAGGACGCCTTCCGGGGCCGGGGGCTGCTGCGGGCGCTCTTCCTGATCCCGTACGCCCTGCCGGTCTACGCGGCCGTGATCACCTGGGTCTTCATGTTCCAGCACGACAACGGCCTGGTGAACCATGTCCTGCACGACCAGCTGCACCTCACCGACAAGCCGTCCTTCTGGCTGATCGGCGACAACAGTTTCTACGCGTTGCTGACCGTGTCGGTGTGGAAGGGCTGGCCGTTCGCCTTCCTCATCGTGATGGCCGGCCTGCAGAACATCCCCGGTGAGCTGTACGAGGCGGCCGCACTGGACGGCGCGGGCATCTGGCAGCAGATCCGCCGGATCACCCTGCCGTCCCTGGGGCCGGTCAACCAGGTCCTGGTCCTCGTCCTGTTCCTGTGGACGTTCAACGACTTCAACACACCGTTCGTCCTGTTCGGCAGGGCCGCCCCGGAGGCCGCGGACCTCATCTCCGTCCACATCTACCAAGCCTCCTTCGTGACCTGGAACTTCGGCACGGGCTCGGCGATGTCGGTCCTGCTGCTGCTCTTCCTGCTGGCCGTGACGGGCGTCTACCTGGCCGTCACCTCGCGCGGGCGGAGGGCTTCCCATGCGCGCTAGTTCCCCCATGGCACCACCGCGGTCGTTCCTGTGGTCCCGGCGGATCTTCCTCACCGTGCTCACCGGATTCGTGCTGCTGCCGGTCTACGTGATGGTCTCCAGCTCCCTGAAGCCCCTCGCGGACGTCACGGGGAAGTTCCGCTGGCTGCCCAGCGGCCTGACGATCCGCCCGTACATCGACATCTGGTCCACGGTCCCGCTGGCCAGGTACTTCGTGAACTCGCTGGTCGTGGCGGGCGCGGCGACCGTCTGCTCCGTGGTGATCGCCGTGTTCAGCGCCTATGCGGTGAGCCGTTACGACTTCCGTGGGAAACGGGTTTTCACCGTCACCGTGCTGTCGACGCAGATGTTCCCCGGGATCCTCTTCCTCCTCCCGCTGTTCCTGCTCTACGTCAACATCGGCAACGCCACCGGCATCGCGCTGTTCGGCTCGCGCGGCGGCCTGATCCTGACCTATCTGACCTTCTCCCTGCCCTTCTCCATCTGGATGCTGATCGGCTACTTCGACTCGGTGCCGCGCGACCTCGACGAGGCGGCGCTGGTGGACGGCTGCGGCCCGCTCGGCGCGCTCTTCCGGATCGTCGTGCCGGCCGCGATCCCCGGCATCGTGGCGGTCGCCGTCTACGCCTTCATGACCGCCTGGGGCGAGGTCCTGTTCGCCTCCGTCATGACCAACGACACCACCCGCACGCTCGCCGTCGGACTCCAGGGCTACTCCACCCTCAACGACGTCTACTGGAACCAGATCATGGCCGCCTCGCTGGTCGTCAGCGTGCCGGTGGTGGCCGGCTTCCTGCTGCTCCAGCGCTATCTCGTCGCCGGACTGACGGCCGGAGCCGTGAAGTGAGCAACCACCCCGATTCCGAGAGGACTTCAGTGACCATCGACTTTGCCGCCCTGCCCCGGGACTTCCTGTGGGGAACCGCCACCTCGGCGTACCAGATCGAGGGCGCCGTGGCGGAGGACGGCCGTTCGCCGTCGATCTGGGACACCTTCTCGCACACTCCCGGAAAGATCGCGGGCGACGACCACGGCGACGTCGCCTGCGACCACTACCACCGCTGGCGCGACGACATCGGCCTGATGCGTCAACTCGGCGCCAACGCCTATCGTTTGTCGATCGCGTGGCCCCGGGTGATGCCGGGCGGCGACGGTCCCGCGAACCCCGAGGGTCTGGGCTTCTACGACCGGTTGATCGACGGTCTGCTGGAGGCGGGCATCACCCCGTCCGTCACCCTCTACCACTGGGACCTTCCGCAGGTGCTCCAGGACCGCGGCGGCTGGCCCGAGCGGGAGACCGCGGAGCACTTCGCCGCCTACGCGTCGGTGGTGGCCGAGCGGCTGGGCGACCGCGTCACCCACTGGGCCACCCTGAACGAACCCCTGTGCTCGGCCTGGATCGGCCACCTCGAAGGCACGATGGCCCCCGGCCTGACGGACCTGACGGCGGCGGTCCGCGCCTCCTACCACCTGCTCCTCGGGCACGGACTCGCCGTCCAGGCCATCCGGGCGGCGGTCCCGCGCGCCGAGATCGGCATCGTCAACAACCTCTCCACCGTCCACCCCGCCACCGACCGTCCCGAGGACGTGGCCGCCGCCCACCGCATGGACGGTCACACCAACCGCTGGTGGCTCGACCCGGTGCACGGCCGGGGCTTCCCGGCCGACATGCGCGAGGTGTACGGAGTCGAACTCCCGGAGCAGCCGGGTGACCTGGCGACGATCGCCGCTCCGCTGGACTGGCTGGGCCTGAACTACTACTTCCCGGCCACGGTGAGCGACGACCCCGACGGGCCCGCCCCGCACGCCCGTTCCGTCCGCCGGGGCGGCGTCCCGCGCACCGGCATGGACTGGGAGGTCGACCCGAGCGGCATCGAGACCCTGCTGCTGCGCCTCACCGACGAGTACGGCGCGCGACGGCTGTACGTCACGGAGAACGGTTCCGCCTACCCCGACGTCGTCCGCCCGGACGGCACCGTCGACGACCCCGAACGCCAGGCCTACCTGACGGGTCACCTCGCCGCCTGCGCCTCCGCCGCCCGCAAGGGCGCTCCGCTGGCCGGCTACTTCGCCTGGTCCCTGCTGGACAACTTCGAGTGGGCGTACGGCTACGACAAGCGCTTCGGCCTGGTCCACGTCGACTACCGCACCCAGGCCCGCACGATCAAGGGCACGGGACGGCACTACGCGGAGATCATCCGCAGCCACCGGGAAGGGGCGGTGCAAGCGGCCTAGGCTCGATGCCTCGTGGTCGGGTCAGGTCGCGGTCCGCTGGTGGGCCGCCACCAGCCGGACCGCGCGGCCGGTCCGCGACCGCGTGCGGCAGTTTCACCCCGGCGTGGCCGCCGTGTTCTGTCCCGCTGGCGGCCACAGACAGCCGCCGATATCAACCCGGCGCGCTCACCACCAGAAAGGTGCACCTGTTCATGCAGCGGATACGACGTCAGCACGCGCATCCCTGCAGTTCAGGAGCACCCTTCTTCACCTCTGCAGCAGAGGAGCTCGGGGGCTGTCTCCACGGGGCCGCGGGACGCCTGGTGGCCTGCTGAACACCTGAGATCGACTGGCTCAGGGCAGTCTCGAGGCCTATCCGGCATCGCTGGTCACGGCTTCGGATCCAGTCGACTCCGTGGAGCTCGGGCCAGTGCTGTTCTTCTTCTCGCCCGCCTCGAGTGGGGCGTGGCACCGCCGTTGAAGCTCCTCGCGTTCAACGTCCGGGATCGCCATCGACTCGGCAAGCACGGCGGCGAGCGCGCCCACTTGGGTGTTGTCCATGTCAGCGGGGAAGAGCCACCGAATGTTCTCGTCGCGCGTGATGAGGTCGATCGCCAAACGCGCGCTTCTGTCCTGTGTGGTCGTTGCTCGGACGTATCGCACTTGGTCGATCGGGATGTTCTGACGGATCTCGGCTTGCTCGAGGAATGCGTTCGTCTTGGCCGTGATGATGCGGCGATCCGTGACGGCGACCAGTGTCCTGGCCGCGGCCTTGTCCCTTGCTGCCGCCAACTTCTCCTTCGCTCCGCCGACGATCGCCGAGAGGGGACCGAGGGCATCGAGCTGGTCGGGGAAGCCGAGGACACGCAGAGCCTCACCGTCCTCGAAGAACCATCGCAGGATGCGAAGATGCGGCTCGAGATCCAGCGACTCGGGTGCGCAGACGACGCCCGGAGCCTCGAGCGGAGGGGTCGGCGGATGGAGAGCATCGGCAAGAGGCCCGATCGCCTCCAGAAGGCGGGCGGAGATTTCGCGGGCTGCCTTTACGTCCTTCCGCTTCCCCGGCAGCGGCCACGCGTCGGGTCCGGGAAGCTCGGCCGTGATCCGCAGCTCCCGCGTCAGCGCGTCGACGAGACTCGTCGACTCGGCGAGAGCGGAGTCGAACTCCGCGCGGGTGTCACGCGCAATGACCTCGGCGTACTGCGCCTCCGCGGCGTCTTCGCGTCCAGCGGCTCTCGCCCTCGCGGCGCGCAGCGCGTGATACCCGGTCCATGCCTTGAGGGAGGACAGCAGGGCGTTGGCGTCGAAGGCGATCGCCTCGGCGTTCGCCTGCAGATACTCACGGTGGCTGCGCACGTCGACGCGACCGATCTGCCTGACGTGGTCGCGGACGTTGCCCTGGTAGAGCTCAAGCTGCTTCTGCAGCAGCGCTCCACTGCCCGCGACGTCCTCCCACAAGGACGTCGGGACCGATTCGATCTCTCGCGCTTGGCCGACCGCGCGATCGATGACGGCGACGAGCCCCGTCAGTTCGGCCCACTGATCCTTGCGGATGGAGCTGAGGACCTGGTTCGTCACCGCGAGGTTGGTCCTGACGAGGCCTGAGACCTCACTCAGCATCATCTGAAGGGCGACCATGGCCAGCGCCGGCCCGATCGAGGCCGCGGTCTGCGCCTTGCTCACCGTGTTCACGGAGTAGAGGCGGACCTGACGCACGATGCGGCCAGGAACCATCACCGCTCCGAGGTTCCCGCCATCCTTGACGGCGAGCGTCGCGCCGCTGTTCAGCAGGGCTCGTGACGTGGCGTCGATCCTGTAGAGCCCCTGCACGCCGGCGAACGCGTTTCCGAGATTTCCGACCACGGTCGCCGCGTTCCCGATCGAGGCGAGGATCGCTGAGATCTGCTTGCGGTCGACAGCCGGCACGATCCCGAAGTCGATCAGGTCGGGCTTCAGCTCCGGCGGGACCTCACCGGCGACGACAGCCACCCCTGGAAGCACCTCCACCAGGACCGTCGACGCCGTCGTCGAGTCGATATCCGAGTTGGACGTCGGATCGTCCACAACAGGTGAATCGGCGGTAATGCTCCGGCCGTTCTCCTCAGGCTCGGCGGTCTCCGTCGAGTCCGAAGGGTCCTGCATGCGATCTCCTCCCCGCGAGGGCGCGCAACGTTCAGACGTCGTCGGCGCTCACTGCTGGAGTCTACGGCTCGACGCCGTGCACCACGTCCGCATGAACGTCACGGTCGGGCAGGCTTCGTTCGAGGCGGACGTGCTGAGCGTGGCGTCGATGCCGATGACGCCCTTCGTGATCCGCCTCGCCGTAACCGTCCGCGGCGAGCCCTCCGCCTCAGACGCCCGCCTCGGTCAGGAACGGGCTGGGCTCACCGGACCAGGACACGTACAGGCTGTCACGGGCTCTCGTGCAGGCGACGAACAGCAAGCAGCGTTCCGACATCATGTCCTCCTCGTGCTGCTTGGGGTCCACGTCAGCAGGAGTGACCGCCTTCGAGAAGGGCACAGCATCCTCACTGACGCCGACCACGGCGACGCAGCGGAACTCGAGCCCCTTGAACGAGTGCATGGTCCCGACCCGGACGGCTTCCGCGTCGGCCGAGGCTCCGACGGCCCGCAGCGGCGCGGCGGGGATGCCGGCGTCCTTCAGACGGGCCACCGCCTTCGCGCACGTCTTGTTGAAGCGGGTGCTGACCCCGATCTCCCCGGCGCCCACGCCCGCGTCCTTCCACGCCCGCACCTGGGCGACGAGCGCGTCCAGTTCGGCGTCCTCGGTCGCCGCCGCGTGCACGACGGGCCCGTCGCCGTGCAGGGCGGAACGGTAGCCGAGCAGCGTGTCGGTGCGGTTCGCGTCCTCCAGCTCGGCGATCGGGCGGCCGACGAGCAGGGCGGTGGACCAGCGCAGGATCTCCTGCGTGCTGCGGTAGTTCTTGCGCAGCTTCACCGACCGCCCGGTCACCTTGATGCCGAGCGACTTCAGCGAGACCTTCGCGTCGTAGATGCGCTGATGCGGGTCGCCCGCGATGAACAGGTCGTCCGGGCGGGCGGGAGCGGCCGCGCGCAGGAGACGCCACTGCGCCGGGTGCAGGTCCTGCGCCTCGTCCACCACCACGTGCCGGTACAGCGGGCCTTTCTCCTCCAGCAGCCGGGCCGCCTCCGCGCATGTCTGGAGCCAGGTGCGGGCCCCGTCCGCGGCCAGGTCGGCCGTGAACCGCTCGACGGTCTCCCACACCAGGGGCCGCTCGGACGCCACCAGCCGGCTCCCGCGGCCGCGCCGGTCCGCCGCCTCGTACGCGGCCAGGGTCCTGATGCCCTGGGCCAGGATGACGTGCCGGTACTCCTGGGCGAGGAACTGCGCGCTGCCGGTAAAGCCCGTGGCCTTGGCGGCCTTGCCCCAGCGGCTCTCCTCCTCGTTGTGCATCAGCGGCCGCAGGGCAACCGCATTCGGAGCCTCGGCTACGACACGGTTCGCGAAGCCGTCCACCGTCGAGATGTCCACCCGCGCGCGCAGCTCCGGGTCTTCCAGCAGGGACTCCAGGCTGGAGCGGAGGGCGTCGACGAGCGCGTTGGTGTACGTCGTGAGCAGGATGCGGTCCCCGTCGCGCAGGTGCCCGAGCAGGTGCCTGACCCGGTGCAGGGCCACCACCGTCTTGCCGGTGCCCGGTCCGCCGGTGACCTGGGCGGGCCCCGAGTAGGACGCCCGGTAGGCGACCTTGCGCTGCGAGGGGTGGAGGAACACCCGCCAGGCCGCGAAGGGCTTCTCGAGGATGTCCCGCAGCTCCTCGGAGGCCGTGACCAGCGCGATGCGCGCCCGGCTGTGCCGGATCGCCGTCTCGTAGTCCTGGGTGTCCACCGGCTGCGACGACGCCTGGAGGGCCGGCGCGACGATGTCCTGCCAGACCTCCTCGACCGTGCAGCCCTCCGCGAGGTACTGGAGCACCTCCCGCTGGTCCTGGGGCAGCAGCGGCGCGAAGATCTCCAGCTGCTCCTTGTCGACGAGCGAGCGGGCCTGCCGCAGCGTCTCGGCGTCGATGCCGAGGGCGGCCAGGTCGCCGTCGGAGAACTTCGCGAACAGCCGCTCCTTCGGCGAGGTCTGCGCCACCCGTTCGTACGCCGGCGTCAGCTCGTCCAGGGTCGCCGCGTCCCGGATCTCGACCGCCCGCGTCACCTCGTTGATGCTGGACTTCTGCTTCTTCGCCCAGGCGATCGCCTTGTCGTGCTGCATGACCCGCAGCAGGACGAAGGTGTCCCCGGAGGGCGGCGCGAGGACGACACCGCGCCAGAACTGGTCGATGCGGATCGTCCGGATCTGCTTGTCCTGCGCGTGCGTCAGGCTCTCCAGCTTCAGCCCCGGATCCCTGAAGAGCTGGTCGAGGGTGAGCCGGCTGAACTTCTCCCAGGCGTCCAGCACGCCCTTCCTGACCGGGGGCTGGAGCTTGGGGAGTTCGGCGAAGAACGCGATGTCGAAGGCGAGCTGCGGCATGGGCGGATCCTAAGGGCCGGGCGGGCTGCGTTGATGAGGAAGGCCAGGTCAGTTAGGGGAGCCGGCCGGGCCGTCGTCGAGATCCAGACGGATCACCGCCAGGGTCTCGGCCACCTCGGCGGTCAGTTCGTCGCCCGGGCCGAGGACCATGCACAGGTCGGAGTGCAGCGGGTCCAGGACGTGAAATGCGTCCGCCGTCCGGCCCTGCGCGAGCAGCAGCATGCCGATGTCCCGGCGCAGTTCCACGGCGTCCTCGCTCATGTCGCCGCCGATGGCCCGCACCAGCTCCAGGACGTCCTGCAGACCGGCCAACGCCTCGGTCACCTGGCCGAGTTCGCCCCGGCAGCGGGCCGCCTGCGCCCGGCTGTCGAGAGCGGACTCGCTGGATGGGCCGCTGATCCTGCCGTAGGCCTCGGCGAGCGCCTCGAACTCGGGCAGCGCCGCCCGGTAGTCGCCCGCCAGTTGCCAGCTGAAGGCCCGCCGCCTGCGCAGCCCGAGCACCACCTTGTTCTCGGAGCCCAGGGAGCGCGCCGCCGACTCGATCAGCTCGCCGACCACCTCCGCGGCCTGCGAGTACCGCTCCTCCTCCATGAGAGCGGCGTAGTGGGCGTGCACCTCCCGCACCTGGTCGCGCAGCGCTTCGGGAAGCGGCGCGGGCGCGACGGCGCCCGGCGCCTGCGCCGAGCCGGTGCGGGCGGTCGCTCCCGCGCCGGCCCGCGCGCGGGGCGCGTACGGGCGGCGGAAGATCCCGGTCGGGTCCGGAGCACCGGCGGGCCCGGCCTCCTCCGCCAGGGACGGCTCACCGGGCGCGGGCAGGAAGGGCCGCAGCCGCTCGTACACCTCCTGCACGTCCCCGGGGCGCGCTTCGGGAGCCTTGCGCAGCAGGTGCAGGACCAGGTCCTCCAGCGCGGACGGCACGTCGGCGCGCAGCTGCCGCAGGGGCGTGGGCGCCGCCTGGACGTGCTGCGTCATCAGCTGCCACTCACTGTCCCCGCTGAACAGCGTCCGCCCGCACAGCAGCTCGTGCAGGACGCACCCGAGGGCGTACAGGTCGGTGTGCGGTGTGACCCGCGCGCCGCGCACCTGCTCCGGCGCCATGTACTGGTACGTGCCGATGGGACTGCCGGTCGCGGTCAGCTTGGTGACGTCCGAGCGCAGGATGGCGGCGATGCCGAAGTCCAGGACCTTCACCGTCCCGTCCCGCGCGACGAGGATGTTGCCCGGCTTCAGGTCCCGGTGCACCACCGGCACGTCGTGCGCGTACGACAGCACGGTCGCCACCTGCGCCGCCACGGCCACCGCCCAGCTGACGGGCAGGAGGCGCTCCGGATGGATGTAGGCGGGCAGCGGCACCCCGTCCACCAGCTCCATGACGAGGTACAGCTGCTCGTACGTCTCGTCGAGCACCGCGTCGTACACCTGCGGAACGCCCGGGTGCTGGATCCGCGCCGTGATCCGCGCCTCCCGCCGGAACCGCTTCTCGAACTCCTCCGCCAGGTGCGGTGACGTCACCGACTGGGGCCGGATGCGTTTCACGGCGACGGGCCGGTCCAGCACGGCGTCATAGCCGCGCCACACGTCCCCCATGCCGCCGTGGCCGAACTGTTCGAGCAGCTCGTACCGCCCGGCGATCGGTTCTTCCGGCACCCGTCCCCCGCCCCCCGTGAGCGTCCGCTGTGGTCAGGGGGTCAGTTTCGCGCCTGCGGGATTCCCGAGTCCAGCCGGGCTACCGGTTCCCGCCAGGCACGACGCATTCCGCCCACACCGTCTTGCCGGGCCCGTCCACGCGGGGCGTGCAGCCCCAGCGGTCGGCGAGCGCCTCGACGAGGAGCAGGCCGCGCCCGCCGTCGTCCGGTGCGGTGGCGCGGATCCGGGGGAGGCGTTCGCCGCGGGTGTCGCTGACCTCGATCCGTACGGTGCCGGTGGCCGGGGCCGCGCCGAGCAGGACGTGGAAGTCCCGTCCGGCGACGTGCCCGTGCAGTACGGCGTTCGCGCACAGCTCCGCCACGACGAGGACGAGGGCGTCGTGCGCGGCACTGCCGTACGGGATCCCCCAGGCGTCGAGCCGGTGCCCGCACATTCGTCGGGCGAGGCGCGCGCCGCGCGGGGTGGAGCTGAAGCGCATGGCGAACCGGTGCGTCGTGAGGGGTGGTTGTGTTGCGGTCATGTACTCACGGTGGCCTCTCGTGGCGTAGCGTGACCAGTGGTGACGCGCTGACTCCGGCCCTTCGTACGGGGCCGGATCGTGCGCTGTACGTGGCGGTACGCGGGGGAGAGGCGGCAGGACGGTGACCATGCGGGACGAGGAAGACGGACAGCGGCAGCAGCGGCCGGAGGACGACCCGGGGAGCGGCGTCGTGACCGCGTTCGGGCGGCAGTTGAAGCTGCTGCGGATGCGGGCCGGGCTGGAGCGCGCCGAGTTCGGCAGCCGGGTCGGGTACGCGGCGGACACGGTGGCGTCGATCGAGCAGGGGCGGCGGATCCCGCAGGCCCGGTTCATCGACCGCGCGGACGAAGTGCTGAACGCCGGGGGCGTGTTGAGGGCCCTGAAGGAAGAAGTGGGGCGGGCTCAGTATCCGGCGTTCTTCCGGGACGCGGCGGGGCTGGAGGCAAAGGCTGCGGCCCTGAACCTGTATGCGGTGTATGCCGTGCCGGGGTTGCTTCAGTCGCAGGAGTACGCCCGAGCGGTATTCCAGATGCAGCGGCCACTGCTCGAAGACGCGGTGATCGAGCAGCGCTTGGAAGCGAGGCTGGCCCGTCAGGAAATCTTCAACCGGCGTCCGGCACCATTGATGAGCTTCGTGATCGAAGAGGCGGTACTACGGAGGCCGATCGGCGGTCGCAAGATCATGCAGGGGGCGCTGGAACATATCCTTCTCACCGGCCATTCCCGGAACGTTGAGGTGCAGGTGATGCCCTTCGGACGGGAGGACCATGCCGCACTGGGTGGCCCGTTCACGCTGATCGACACCAACAAGGGGGAGCGCATCGCGTACGCGGAGATTCAGGACGACAGCCGCCTGTACACCGATCCTGCGTACGTACGGACGCTCGAAGCCCGCTATGGCATCCTCCGATCACAGGCCCTGACGCCGAGCGAGTCTTCGGCGTTCATCGAGCAACTGATGGGAGAGGCATGAGCGTGCAGCGCATCAAGGCGGCTGTACCCGAAGCCGCTTGGTTCAAGAGCAGCTACAGCACAGGGAACGGCGGCGAGTGCCTCGAGGTCGCCGCAGCTTCACGAACCGTGCTGGTGCGGGATTCGAAGCAGGTCGAGGGATCGGTGCTCGCCGTCGGCGTTGACGCCTGGGCCGGGTTCGTGCGGCTGGCCGTCGGCCGCTGAGGGACGTACGACGTTCGGGGCCCGGCACGACGCCGGGCCCCGAACGCGTCAGACGTCGTCCAGACCCTCTTCGCTGCGGATCATCCGCCAGGCGGCCCGCCGCGCGCTCCGGTCCAGGTTGGACTTGAAGCTGCGGTCGGCGCCGAAGTAGCGCTTGCCGAGCGTGTCGATGGTGGACACATGATCCATCATGTACTCGTTGAACTTCTTGTCGAAGACGACGGCGAAGTTGTCCTCGTCGTTGACGACGGCGGCGGCCCGGACCTTCGGGTCCTCCTTCGTGGCGTTGAAGGCCGGAAGGACGTCGGCCTCAGTGAACTCCGTGCCGAACTTGGCGTTGAACTTGTCGATCAGCTCGGAGAGAAGCGACTTCTCGGCGTCCTTCGCACCGCCGGTGCCGTCGCCGAAGCCTTTCAGCTCGGCCGAGCCCTCCGGGTTGAGGGACACGTCGTGCTCGCCGGTCTTCGCCACGCGCAGGTGACTCAGGTCGACTTCGCCTATGTCGACGCCGCCGTCGGCGTTGCGGGGGAGGCGGTTGAGGAGGTAGCGCCCGTAGAGGTGCAGGCGCTCCAGGTCGGGGTCCTGGTAGGGCACGATCTGCGCCAGGAAGCCGTACTTGCGGACGTAGTCGTTGAGGTTGGCGCGGAACTCCTCCGCGGTCTCGACCTCGTCCTCCTCCTCGCTGTCCATCAGCTTGGTGAAGCGGGTGACGGCCGGGGACAGGAGCCGGTACAGCTCGGCGTGCAGCTTCTCCCACTTGGCCTGTGAGCCGGCCGCCTTCTCCTTGGCCGCGAAGTACGCGGCGGCGAACTCGTCCATGTCCTGTTCGGAGATGACCGGCGCGGACATGACGCGGCTCTGGGCCGTGTAGAGGAGGTTCGGGTCGGACGGGAGGGTCGTCGCCTCCTCGAAGTACGGGCGGAAGGCCTCCTGGATGTCCTCGGCCTCGTTGACGAAGTCCAGGACGGCCAGGTCGGCCTGGGACTTGCGTTCGGCGGTGCGGTTGAGGCGAGACAGGGTCTGCACGGCGGAGATGCCGGTGAGCGTCTTGTTGACGTACATCGTCGTGAGGAGCGGCTGGTCGAAGCCGGTCTGGTACTTCTCCGCGACGACCAGGATCTTGTACTCCTGCTGTCCCTTGCCGCCGGCCTTCACGGCCTTGTCGTCGGCGCGGGTGTAGGCGAACGCCTTCGGCAGCGCGCCTTCCGACAGACCGCCGTTCTCCTTGGTCTCGGTGGTCTCCTCGTCGTCGATCGTGAGGGAACCGGAGAAGGCGACGAGTACGCCCAGGTCGGGGTACTTGGTGTCGTAGTCACGGTCCTTGATGTAGCTCTTGATCGCTCGCGCCATCTGCGCGGCCGACTGCCGGGACGCGGTGACCACCATGGACTTGGCCCGGCCGCCGAGTCGGCCACGGGTGTGCGTCACGAAGTGCTCGACGATCACCATCGCGTGCTGGGACACGGTGTGCTCGTGCGTGAGCGCGAACCGGGCGAGCAGGCTGTTGGCCTTGGAGGGGTCTACCTCCTTCTCGTCCGGGTTCTGGTTCACCAGCTTCCAGTACGTGGCGTACGTGACGTAGTTGCGCAGCGGATCGAGGATGAAGCCTTCCTCGATGGCCTGGCGCATGGAGTACGTGTGGAAGGGGCGGTAGACCGCCTTGCCGTTCTCCGTGCTCTCGGTGCCGAAGAGTTCGAGGGTCTTCGCCTTGGGCGTGGCGGTGAAGGCGAAGTAGGAGAGGTTCGTGGCCCGGGACCGCTCCACCGCCTTCCCCTTGAGCTTGTCCCCGAGCGTGACGGTCGTCGCGCCCTCGTCCTCCGAGTCGGAGTCCAGACCGAGTTCCCGCAGCGCGGACTTGACGGCCGTGGCCGCGTCCCCGGACTGCGAGGAGTGCGCCTCGTCGATGACGATCGCGAAGCGCGTGCCCTTGATCTCGGTCGGGTTCCGCTTGATGTAGTCCAGCAGCGCCGGGAACGAGTGCAGGGTGACGGTCACGATCTTGCCGGTGTCCCGCGAGAGGGCACGTGCGAGCTGCTCGCTCTTCGCGCCGTGCTTCTCGTCGACCTTCACGACCAGGCCGTCGGTCTGCGAGAAGCTGCCGACGGTCTCCCGGAGTTGGGCGTCCAGGTTGCGGCGGTCCGTGATGACGATGACCTTGTCGAAGACGGGCTCACCCGGCTTGATGCGGCCACTGGCGAGGGCTTCGGGTTCGAGGGAGTGCGGGTCGGTGCGGGCGTGCAGGTCGCTCAGGCGGTGGGCCAGCCAGCCGATGGTGTTCGACTTGCCGGAGCCGGCGGACGCCATGACCAGGTAGTTGTGGCCGGTGCCCCGCGTGGACGCGTGGGCGGTGAGCTTCCGGACCACGTCCCACTGGTGGTAGCGGGGGAAGATCGTCGACTTGGTGGTGCCGCCGCCGGGCGTCTTGTGCTTCTGCTGGTGCGCGAAGCGGTGGAGGAGGTCGAGCCAGTTCTCGGGGTGCCAGACCTGTTCCCACAGGTAGGAGGTGGCGTACGTCCCGAACGTCGTGGGCGCGGGGTTGCCCGCGCCGCCGGGCTGGCCGGGGCCGTTCGAGCCGGTGTTGAACGGCAGGAACCTCGTGCTCTTGCCCCGCAGTTGGGTCGTGACGAACACCAGGTCCGGGTCGACGGCGAAGTTCGCGATGACCCGGCGCGTGAAGATCAGCTCGGTCGGGTCGCGGTCCGTCCGGTACTGCTCCTTCGCGTGCTCGACGCCCTGTCCGGTCAGCGGGTTCTTCAACTCGGCCGTGGCGACCGGGATGCCGTTCAGGAACAGGGCCAGGTCAAGTTCGTGGCCCCAGTCGGCCTGCTTGGTGGCGTAGGCAAGTTCCCGGACCACGGTGAGGCGGTTGGCCCGGTAGTCGTCGAGGACGTTCTCGGCGGCGACCAGATTCGGCCTGAAGTAGGCGACGCGGAGGAGGATCCCGCGATCCTTGACCCCGTTCCGCAGGACGTGCAGCAGCCCGTCGTCGGCGATGGCCCGGTCGAGACGCTGGGCGAATCCGCGTTCGGCCTCGCTCTTGTTGCCGCCGTAGATGCTGAGGAGGTCGTTCCACTCGTCGAGCTGGGTCTCGCGGATGAAGTCGAACAGCTCGTCCATGTCGAGACCGAGATCGGCCCGGTACTTCGTACGATCCCTCTCACGCCACCCCCGCTCACAGAGCGCGGCGACGATGGCATCCCCGAAGGCGGACTCGTCGTGCACGGGGCTCATACGGAGACTCCTTCGGTGACGTTGCGCCCGCTGGCAGTGGACACGTCGAACTGGCCGGTTACGGCGGCGGTGATGAGGGCTTGACGGCGTTCCGTGGCGAGAGTGGTGGAGCGCTCAATTGTTTCCCTCAAAGGAGTGACCTCGCTTATCCAGCGGCTGATCTCGTGCTGTTCACTCAAAGGAATGACGGGAATTGGAATACGGCCAAAGAGATCCCAATTGCGAAGATCGACTGCTCTCTCGCGCGTGCTGATCGCGAAGCTTCCCAGATATCCCTGTAGGGCCAGTAGTCGAAGAAGGCGACCCAGGAAGCGGGGGTCCTCCCCATTGCGGGGAGTACATACATGATAGACGGGACTGCAATTTCCTTGGGCTTCCGATGTGCCGATTGCGCCTGCGAATCCGTCCAGTCCGTGTACGACCACGTCACCGATCCGTACAAGTTGGCCTTGAGGTTCGGTGGAAGCGGAAAGTGTGTAGCCCTCGGCCCGCCTGGAACTCCGCACGGTTACCTGACCATTGCGATAGGCGGTGATCGTGTCTTGTCCCTGACGGGGAGGCCTTGCCACCCTGCTTAGAATTCTGCGGATCGGCATAGTTGGCGTGCCCTCGGCCCTCGCCAAGGTGCTGGCGCCCACGTGTCCTAGCACCCTGCTGTCGATCCGTTCGTTGAGAAGGTCGATCAGAAGCCGCTTCTTGGCGATCAGGCGATCGATTCTGGCAACTTCTGCATTGAGGAAGTTGGCGATTCGGTGCTGTTCTTCCAGAGGGGGCAACATGACTCGCAAAGCGCGAAGCCGTTCGTTGTCGATCTCCACCTGGCCTGGGCGAACGCCGCGAGACAGTGAGGCGTATTCGGCCGTGTAAGGGCGAGATCGAAAAAGCCAGTTTAGGAAGCAGTCATTCTCTTGGTGGGCAGGGCGAAAGCTGAGATAGTGACCGGAGACGATTCCCCGGAAGGGGGATACTCCAACTGATCCCTGCCATGCCTTCATGCGGTTCACGACGAGCCAGCCTGGGTGTACGAGTTGATAGATGCTGCGGTCCAGGGCGGCTTTATTGAAGTTGTCATTGCGGTCATCACGTTTAACGACGCCGTGATCGCGATAAACGCTGAGCAGGTCCTCTTTCGGGTGATCAACGTCTTTCACTCGTTGGTACATCGACCAGAGCGGTACAGACCGCCAGTGCGTCGGCCATGAAACGGGAGAATTCTGGGAGAGACGTGCGGCGTTATGATTCATGCCGTAACCTCTCCCAACAGCCCCTGAATTTCCGCCTCCAGCGCCTTCAACTCCGCGTCGATCTCCGCCAACGGCCTCGGCGGCTCGTAGACGTAGAAGTGCCGTGTGAACGGGATCTCGTAGCCCACCTTCGTCTTGGTGTGGTCGATCCACGCGTCCGGGACGTGGGGGTGGACCTCGCGCTTGAGGTATTCCTCGACGTCCTCGCCCAGTGGAACGTTCTCGTAGTCGCGCAGCTCCGAGTCCGGCTCGGCCTCGCCCTTGATGCGCTGGACCTCGCCCTCCGGGTGCCGGACGCCGATCGATTCCCGTACCGCCTTCGCGAACGGCGCGCCCGCCGGCCACGGGAGCCCGGCCGCGACCACTGCGTCCTTCAGCGCCACCAGCGCCTCGGACTTCGTCCCCCACGACGAGCCCAGCAGCGTACGCACCGCGCCGACGAAGTCCTCGGACTGCTCCAGCTTCTGCACCGGCTTGGACGCGGCCAGCGCGGCCAGCGTCTCCTCCGTCACCTCGAAGCGGAGCTTCAGCGGGCGCTCGACGGTGATCCGCTGGTACCCGAAGTCGGTGTTGGCGAAGACCTTCACCTTGGCGTGGAGCGGGTGTTCCGGGTCGGCGGCGGCGGTGAGCGCGTCGCCGTACAGCCGGGTCACCGTGGCGATGTGGTCCTTGCCGAGTTCCTTGCGCTTGTCGCCGAGGGACTTGCGCATCTTCTGCCACTGGTCGCGGGCGTCCAGCAGGACGACCTTGCCCTTGTGATCGGAATTCTTGCGGTTGGTCAGGATCCAGAAGTACGTGGAGATGCCGGTGTTGTAGAAGAGCTGGTCGGGGAGCGCGACGATGGCCTCCAGCCAGTCGTTCTCCAGGATCCAGCGGCGGATCTCCGACTCGCCCGAGCCCGCCGCGCCCGTGAACAGGGGCGAGCCGTTGAAGACGATCGCGATGCGGGAGCCGCCTCCGCCGTTCACGTCGACCGGCTTCATCTTCGAGATCATGTGCTGGAGGAACAGCAGCGAACCGTCGTTGATCCGGGGGAGCCCCGCGCCGAAGCGGCCGGAGTCGCCGAGCGACTTGTGCTCGAACTCGACGTCCTCCTTGACCTTCTTCCACTCCACGCCGAACGGCGGGTTGGCCAGCAGGTAGTCGAAGGACTTGCGGGCGTGGCCGTCGTCGGAGAAGGAGTTACCGAAGGCGATGTTCTCCGGGTCCTGGCCCTTGATCATGAGGTCGGACCGGCAGATCGCCCAGGACTCGGGGTTCAGCTCCTGCCCGTACACCTCGACCGTGGCGTCGGCGTTGTAGTCCTTGATGTGGTCCTCGACCGCCGAGAGCATGCCGCCCGTGCCGCAGGCCGGGTCCATGACCGTGCGGATGACGCCGGGGACGTGGAGCGCGTCGCCGTCCGGGGCGATGAGGAGGTTCACCATCAGCTTGATGACCTCGCGCGGAGTGAAGTGCTCACCGGCCGTCTCGTTCGACTGCTCGGCGAAGCGGCGGATCAGCTCCTCGAAGATGTAGCCCATGTTGTGGTTGGGCACGATCTCGGGGCGCAGGTCCAGGTCGGTGAACTTCCCGATGACCTGGTAGAGCAGGCCCGCGCTGTCGAGCCGCTTGATCTGCTGGGCGAACTCGAACCGCTCCAGGACGCCCCGCGCGTTGTCCGAGAACGCGCCCACGTACACGTGGAGGTTCTTCGCCGCGTTCTGCGGGTCCGCCGCGATCTTCTTCAGCGTGAGGGCGGACTTGTTGTAGAAGGAGTGGCCCGAGGCCCGGCGCAGGAAACCGTCCGGGTCGATGTCGCTGTCCTTGTACTGCGCCGCCAGCTCCGCGACCTTCTCGCGCTTCGGCTCCAGCACGCACTCCAGACGCCGCAGCACCGTGAACGGCAGGATGACCTTGCCGTAGTCGGACTGCTTGTAGTCCCCCCGCAGGAGGTCGGCGACGGACCACGCGTGGTTCGCCAACTCCGTGTGCTTACTGCTGTTCAACTGAATCCCCGAATTCCTTTCCGAGATGTCCCGCATGTCCCGCCCCCACCGCGCCGCAGCATGAGCCGCGCGGGTGCCGACAAGTGTGGTCTATGTGGATGAAGGGCCGTATGTCGAATGCCGTGAATCGGCCCCGTGCGGGTGAGCTGCCCCGCCGTCCTGCCCTGCCGTGTCCCGGCCCGCCGCGTCCCGCCCGGGAAGCAGTTGCCCCCCGGTCAGGCCGCCCGCCAGCAGCCGGGCCGTCTCCTCCGCCAGGCGCGTCGCCCGCCGGGCCTCGGCCCGCAGGGCGTGCACGTGCCGGAACGCCTCTCCGTACCGGCGCTGCTCCTCCAGCGGCAGCAGCGGCACGCGCAGCCGGCCCGGGCTGACGGTCAGGACCGTGCTGCCCGTCGACGCGCCGGCGATGTTCTCCTCCGCGCCCAGGAACCCGGCGAGGAACCAGGCGTCCAGGCGTGCCGGGTCCGGCCGGAAGAGGTGGACGTGGGGGCCGAGCAGCGCGCCGGCGTCCTCCTCGCCCGCGACCCGCGCCATCGGTCCGTCCCCGTTTGCGACCGCCCGTACGACGACGTCCCCGACGGCGACCACGGGCGCCACGGCGCTGCGCAGTTCCGACGGGTCGCCCGTAGGGCCCGACCCGCGCGCGATGTCCGAGCCGGTGAGGACGGCGCGCGCGGCGGGAGCCTCCGGGTTCGCGTCCCCGGCCTCCGCCAGGTCCGCCCGCTCCGCCTCCTCCGCGCGGCCCCGCGCACCCTCCGGCGCCGTCCGCAGGAAGGTCAGCGCCCCGCCGCGGGAGAGGTCGGACGCCGTGGCCGTCCGCCATTCGCGTGCCGCGGCGCCCGCGCTGCCCCACTCCTCGTGGGCGGCCGTCCGCGCGAGCGACTTCGCGGCCTTGACGAGGTCCCGCCGGGCCGCGTCGACCTCCGCCGACAGTTCCGCCGGATCGACCTCGGCCCGCGACGCCCGTACGAGACGTGCCGGGGTCAGGTCCACCACGTCGTCCAGCAGGTCCACCACGCCCGCCGCGTGCGCGACCCCCGGTTCGCCCTCGAACGCGTCCGGGTTCTCCGTGAACGCCCGCCACACCCCCAGGACCCGAGCCGTGAGCTCGGCCCAGTCCGGCGCGGCGGACCGGCTGCCGCCGCCCCGCGCGCGGGTGGCTCCGGCCGTGCCACCGCCCCCCGTGCCCGACGGCGTCGACGTTTCCGTCGCGTCCACGAACAGCACCGACTTGCGCTCCGGGCCGCCCGGTTCGGGCCGTTGCAGCACCCAGATCTGGAGACCGACGTGCAGGGGGACCGACGCGCCGACGGGCAGTGCGATCACCGCGCGCAGGGCCCCGCCGCGTACCAGCTCCGCCCGTACGCGACGGCCCGACGCGCGGCCGGCCATGGCGGGCGGCAGGAGCAGGACCGCGTGGCCGCCCGGGGTCAGGTGGGCGAGCGCGTGCTGCACCCACGCCAGTTCCGATTCGGCGCGGGGCGGCACGCCGTACGCCCAGCGGGGGTCGTACGCCAGCTCGTCGTGACCCCAGTCGCGGACGCCGAACGGCGGGTTGCACAGCACGGCGTCGACGACGAGGCCGGGGAAGGCGTCCGCGCGCAGACTGTCGGCGGCGCGCATGGTGACCTCGGCCCGCGGAGCGGTCAGCATCAGGCTCACGGCGCTGCGCTGGGCCTGCACGGGGAGCGTGTCCTGGCCGTAAAGCTCGCGTGCGCCCCGCCGTGCCGCGGCTGCCAGCAGGGTGCCGCTGCCGCAGGCCGGGTCGAGGACACGGACCGGCGATCCGGGGATCAGACCGGCCAGCAGGTCCGCGAGCGGCTCGGGGGTCCGGTACGCGCCGGACGCGGCGCTGTCCTCCAGCTCCCGCTCGGCGAGCACGCCCAGCGCGGCCTGGCCGCCCTCGTCGCGTACACACACGTACAGCGCGCGCAGAACCGCCGCGCCGACCGCCTCGAAGCGGACGGCGTCCGCGACCGGGACTGTGTCGGCCACGGTGGCCACCTCGCGCTCGGCGCGGCTGACGAGGTCCGGGTCCGGCAGCAGCGCGGCGGCCGTCAGTTCCTCCGGTGAGCGGCGCGCCGCCGCGAGGACCAGCAGGAGGAGGTCGGACGTGCCTCCGCCGCTCTGCGCATGCAGACGGAGAGTCGTCCGCAGCTCCTCCGAGGGGCTCGCCGCGGCCACCTGCCCGCGCGAGGCGAGCCAGGCACGCACCGACTCCAGGTCGTACAGCGGGCTGCTGTCCGTGCCGCCGGACGGGGCCGGGAAGTCGTCGTGCCGACGGCGCCAGTTGCTGACCGTGGCGCGCGTGACCCCCGCGATGCGGGAGATCTCGGCGGCGGTGACCTGGGCGGATGGCTGGGACATGAAGGGGGTCCTGGCTCTCTGGCTTCTGTCTCGCTCGGCTGCGGACGTCAACAACCTACAGCACTCGTCAAATCTGTCAACGCGATTGACAGTGCTTTCAGTCTGGTGCTTATCTTTCGATGCTTCCGATGGGAGGCAGTCGCCCAGCACGTCACTGCCGGGTGCGTGTCCTCATGTCGCGCCGTTCCGGCGCGCAGACCGCACCGCACGGCACCCACCTTTCCAGCAGCCTCGGCCCCGCCTCACCGGCACGGGTCGGGCATCACCGAACGGAGCACGCCATGACGAACCCGACCCCCGACCCGCAGCGCGACCACGGCCCGCAGTACGGCCAGGGTCCCCAGTACGGCCGCGGGCCGCAGGGCGACTGGGGTCCGACGCCGCCGGTCCAGCCCGTACCTCTCAAGCCCGTGTCCCGTCGCGGACAGCGGATCAAGTACGGCGTCACGGCTGCCGTCGCCCTGTTCGTCGGCGTCGGAATCGGCGCCGGCGGCGGCGAGTCGGCCTCCGGTGACACCGCCGACGTCGAGGCCGGGCCCCGCCCGACGGTGACCGTCACCGAGACGGCGCGGGGCGAGGCGGCGCCCGCCCCCACGGTCACCGAAATGGTCACCGTCCCGCCCGAGAAGGCGGAGCCCGTCGGTCCCGCGACCACCTTCTCGGGCGAGGGCGAGTACCTCGTCGGCGAGGACATCAAGGCGGGGACGTACCGGACGGCGGGGCCCGAGGACGAGTTGGGCTGCTACTGGGAACGGGCCAAGGACGCCAGTGGCGAGTTCGGCTCGATCATCGCCAACAACAACCTGCAGGGGTCGGGTCGGGTGACCCTCGGCAAGGGGGAGTACTTCAAGACCAACCGGTGCCAGGAGTGGAAGAGGGTCGGCTGACGCCCCGCGTTGCGTGAAGTGACGAGCGTCACAGCAACCACGGAGGTGTCTGTGAAGTCGAAGAAAGCGCCGACACCCGTGGTCTTTTCAGGAAACGGCGCAGTACAACCGCAGGAGAAGGGCAGATCGGGCAGCATGGCGAAGCGTGCACGTCGGGCGGATGTCCTTGCCATGGAACAGCGGGCCGTCGACCACGCCTACCGCTGCCTCGAAAACACCCGGCGTGAGGCCGTCGAGCTCAAGGAGGTGGCGGCCTCCGCCAGCGGCAAGGACGCCATCGACGTCAACCGTGCCTGGCGGCGCGAGCTCGACAGCCTCGACCTCGGCAGGAACTCCCTCGTGTTCATGAGGGCCGACGTCGACGAAGGGGCCGGCGCCGAGACGTTCTACATCGGCCGCCGCGCGGTGTTCGACGCGGGGCGCAACCCGGCCGTCATCTCCTGGAGCGCCCCGGCCGCCGTCCAGTGGAGACTGACCAGCGAGCAGGAGCCGGGCGGGGTGCGGCTGTTGCGCCAGATCGTCTGTGACGAGCGCGTCGTCAGGCGTTACTTCGACCTGCACGGTCGGGACGGTGCCGACGTCCGCGCAAGCGAGAGCGGGCGAGGGTCCCAGGGGCTCCGGGACGCCCGTCGGCCGAGCGAGCCCGACGCGGTTCAGCAACCCGAGGCGTTGCACGAGCCCGACGAATCCGACGGGACCGAAGAGGCCGTGGGGCAGCTCGCCGAGCCCGAGTGGAATGATCCGCTGCTCGACGAACTCGATCGCGGACGCGACGGCGCGATGCACGACATCGTCGAGACGATCCAGCGTGATCAGCTCCTGCTCGTGACGGAGCGGCCCGGCGGGGTGCTCGTCGTCCAGGGCGGACCCGGCACCGGCAAGACGGCCGTAGGGCTGCATCGGGTGAGCTGGCTCCTCGACAACCGGCACATGACCGCCGACGACGTTCTGGTGCTCGGGCCCAACCGCGGACTTCTGCGGTACGCGGCGAGTGCCCTCGTGGAACTCGGCTCCCACGGTGTGACCATGCTCGACCTGCCCGCGCTGTGGTCGGGCGGCGCCGCCGACCGCGATCCGCGCGACGTCGCCGTCGTCAAGGCCGACGCGCGGATGAGCCGTGTCCTGCGGCGCGCCGTCGACAACCTCACCACCGACACGGCCGAGCGGCTCGAGGCGCTCGTCGGCGGACCGGTGTTCTCCTTCGAGCTCCGGCGTCGCGAGGTCGAGGTGCCCGTCGTGGAACTCGCCGACATCGCGGCCGCCACGCTCCGCGGAGACGGCCCCTACGAGGTGCGCCGAGAGGGCTGCTTCCGGCGGATCGCGCAGCATCTCACCCAGGCCTACGTCGGGCTGCTGCCCGGCCCCGCCGACAGCGACTACTTCGAGATCATCCGGCAGCTGCGTCCCGTCAGCCGTCTCATGCGGCGCATCGCACCCGAGCTCTCGGCACGCGACGTACTGCGCCGCCTGCTGTCCGGCGCCGCCGTGCTGGCCGCCGCCGCCGACGGCGTCCTCACTCCCGGGGAACAGGCCGGCCTCGTCGCCCACCAGGCGAGCCGCACACGATCCGCACCCCCGCGGTTCGGGGCCGAGCCGAGTCTCGAAGACCTCGTCCTCCTCGATGAACTGGAGTTCCTGCTGTCGGGGCGCCCCGAGCGGACGTACGGGCATGTGGTGGTCGACGAGGCGCAGGACCTCACACCCATGCAGGCGCGAGCCCTCGCCCGTCGATGCCCCGGCGGGTCCATGACCGTCCTCGGAGATCTCGCCCAGGCCACCGGCCCCTTTCCCTACCGGGACTGGGAGGAGATCGGGACGACGCTCACCGGCCGTGACGGCTGGCGGGTGACCGAACTGCTGACCGGGTTCCGCGTGCCCGGCGAGGTCATGGACTACGTGCGCCCGCTCGGCACGCACTGCGCCCCCGGCGTCGGCGTGCCCGACTCCGTGCGGCGGACGGGTGCCGCCGTGGCCGTCGTCCAGGACGGCAACCCGGCACAGCGGGCCGCCGAGCACGCGGTCGCCCTCGCCTCCGGGCCGGACGGCGCCGCGGCCGGCCGTACGACCGCGGTGATCGTCCCGCAGGCTGCACGCTGGAAAGAGGCGGTGGTCGCGGCCGTCCCCGATCCCGAGACCGTCGCGGTGCTCACCGCCGAGGAAGTCAAAGGCCTCGAATTCGACCATGTCGTCGCGGTCGAACCCGCGGCGATCGCCGCGGACGACGTGACCGGGCCGCGACACCTGTACGTGGCGCTGACCCGCTGTACCCAGTCCCTGACGGTGGTGCACCAGCGCCCGCTGCCCCGGTGGATCGGAGGGCCGGGAAACCCCGTGCCGACTCCGAGACAGTTCATGGCCCAGGTGGGCCGCAGGAAGAGCCCGCACGGTGGGTCCGGGCTGTGCACCCGCTACCGGGCGGACGGGTCCAGATGCGACCACGAGACGCGGCAGCCGGACGGATGGTGCCGGAAACCGGGCTGCGGCGGCTTCCGGACCGCGCAGCCCGCGTCCCTGGGCAGGAGCTACCTCGGGGTCCCCGAGGACGGTGTGACCGAGGCGCGACTGGAACTGCCACCGGAACGTGTCTCCGAGATCCGCATCACGTCGGCCGCGTGCGGAGCCTTCGTGGTGCGGCATCGGGGCAGTCTCGGTGAGGCCGCAGTCGAACTCCACGCGATGCTCGCCCCGTTCCTGGCCGGAGGGCGCCACCGGCGCACCGAGAACGGATGGCTCCTGGACCTGGAGGGCTACCGGCTGGTGCTGGACGCGCGGGCGCGCGCCGTGACCGCGTACCTGACGGGTCATCCCGAGCGCAGCTTCGCACAGGTGGCGGCGGGAGTGCCCTCTCGCGTCGGACATCAGGCGCGCGGCGCACGGCGATCCGCGCTCACCGCGCCGGAGGCCGACGCGGGCCCCCGTCTGCCCGACGTCACCGCCGTCCGCGGCCTGAGCGTCGCGGACCTGCACGTCACCGCTCGGGCCTGCATCACGTTCGAGCGTCTCGCCCAGTGCGCGCACTCGGCGGACGAGGAGTTCGTCCGGCGGCTCAGGGAGGCCCTCGCTGCCGACCTGGAGAGCGGCCGCGTCGAATGGGTGGGGGAGCGCCCGGTCGTCGAAGGCGAACACGGCCAGTGGTGGCTGCGGTCCGACGGACGTGTCCTGACGACGGTCCGCCGGACCGCGACGGAGATCTACCGCGGGTTCGAGGCACGGCCGGCCGACGAACAACCCGCACACGACGAACAACCCGCACACGAGGGCGAACCGACAGGACGGGGCGAAGTTCCCCACGAAAGGGACCACATGTCGACGACCACCACCGACGGCGACGCGCCGGGCGCCGTCACGGCACCGGCGGGAGGACCCGACCTGGCCGGCACGGTCGCCGAACGCGAGCGCCTGGCTCGTTCGCACCGCGCCCACGAAGGCTTGCGGCACCGGCTGCTGGCCGATCTCTACGACTGCTTCGACGAAGTGGGCGACAGCGCCTACGCCGACGCGTGGACGCACGGCCCCGACGGCACCACCCTCTTCGAGGTGCTGGCCGAAGATCCCGCGGAGTACGAGCGGATCCGCGAGGCCGCCCTCCACCTGCTGGAAGCCTCCTGCCTGCACCCCGACGGGCCTGCCGAGTACCTGGTCGTCGTACTCCCGGCGCCACCGGCTCAGGCCTGGGCCGCCGGCACCGCCGACCGGGCGTTCAGCGTCGGTCTGGCCTGGCGGGACGGCTCGGGGTGGGCAGGACCCGCCGCGGCACGGATCCGGCCGGAGGAGCCGGACGAGAGCGGCACGCTCTGAGCCGGTCGAGGCGGGGGGTACAGAGCCCGGACGGATGGGCGACTATCCAACGGTCGACGGGTCAGGGGCCGCATGAGCGATGTGGGAACAGATGGTGAATGACGACAGACCCGCGACGGGCCTCGGGCCGAGTGCGCCCACGCAGCGGGCCGACCTGGTCGAGGCGTGGCGCGAGCAACGGCGGGCACGCCGACTGCGGCCGGACGCGGGCGGACCGCAAACGGCGGGCCTGGACGGGTTCGCCCTGCGCCGATGGCGCAGGGCGGGTGTGTTCGGCGCCGACGCGGTGCGACGAGTGGAACGGCTTCTCACCGACCTGCGCGACACCCGCTCCGGTGACGCGACCGCGCCCGACTGGGCGCTGCAGGTGCTGGCCCGGTGCCTCGAAGGCGACCCGGTCTCCCAGTTGCCCTCCGCCGTACGGGCTCTGCTCGGACACGGCGACCCGCACGACGTCGTGACCGCCATGACCGTCGTCCACGAGGCCGGGCTGCCTTGGCTGACGCCGCAGGGCCAGACCCGGCTCGAACACCTCATGGGCTCCGAACCGACCTCGGTGTCACGGGAGATGCGACCCACCCCCACGGAGGACGCGTCGGGTGCCTTCGCCGCGCAGTACGCCCTCCGCCATGACGGTCTAGCCGGACTGTCACCCACGGTGTGCGACCGGATCCTGCCGTGGGCGCCGGTCGGCATCGTCGACGACCTGATCGACGCCGGCGTCGTCACGAAGGAGGGCGAGCCCTGGAGGGCCCGGCCCGACGTACGGGAACGGGACTACCTGCGGGCCAGACTCGCCCCGGAACAGGTGGACCCGGAGACGGCCGAGACCCTCGGCTGGCAGGAGTATCTGCGGCGCCGGCGCTTCCTCGACGGTGAACACGTCGACGCGGTGGACGAGGAAGCGGCCGACCTCGCGGACGAGAACGGCGACGAAACGGACGACGACGTCTACGGTCTGCTCGAACGGGCCGCGGAAGGTGATGCCGGCGCCATCAAGGGGCTGGAGTACCTCCTGCCCCGTTACCTGGTGTTGAGACTGCGTCAGATCCGGGACGGCGCCCTCACCGGCAACTGGCCCGCGGACATCCTGGCCGACCGCGGACTATGGCGACTGATGGCGGCGCTGTGGGAGCCGAAGGCCGCCGTGAACCCCCGGCGCAGCACCTTCCACGCGCTGTCGGCTCTGCGACATGCCTACGACTCCCTCTGCGCCGGTGACCTCAGGAGGGCGCGTGCCCAGGTGGAACTCCTCGTCGAGCACGACCAAGGGGATCCGGCGCAGGAGGCGGAGGTCTGGAACATGTCCGCCTACCTGGCACTTCTGGACGAGAACCTCGACGGGGCGCTCGCCGCCCTCGGTCAGATCGGGGAGGACAGTCCCGAGACGGCACACAACCGAGACCTTCTCGAAAGACGGCGCACCCGGGCGCGCAACGACCGGCCCCATCCGTCCAACCCCTATCTGGAGCTGGGACTGCCCCATCAGTCCCCGTTCTGGAAACAGCGGTACCGCGATCTGCGGCGGGAGTTCGCGGACGACCGGGAGGAGGCCGCCCGGCTGAACCGCGCCATGCGCCGCATTCAACAGGCGGAGCAGGAGGAGGATTTGTCGGACTTCTTCGTGCTGCCCCTGGACGCTGATGTGTTCCGCCTTCCCGATGACCTGCCCGTCACCCTCGTGCCACCGGTCGAGCCGCTCCCGCGGCGGACGGCACCTCTCGATCCCGACGACGTCGCCGCGGTGCGGCGTCGCGCACTGGCCGATCTCCTCCCCACCCTTCTCAACGCGCCCCGGCGCCCGGACCACCAGCACAGGACCACGAATTGAGTAAGCCCCGGAATTGGATCAACCAGCCTGACTCCCCGAACCGCCGGCGGGGCGAGAGAGGCAGGTCCATCGATCCTGAACTACATACCTATCGACCTCACGAACTGCTGAACCCGGCTGATGTGCTGAAGCGCTTCACGGAGAGTGCGCAGGCGCTCTTGGAGAGCGTTCCTATCGAGAGCAGGCCTAAGCAGGGTGAAATCCTGGCTGCTTTGAGGCAGGGCGTACTCGAGGCGTTCAGGACTCGAGAAGAACATCTGGCGCGTCTCGTGGAGTGTGACCTTGAGGCGCGTGGGTCCGGCAATCGGATGAGCACACTCAAGTGGCAAGTGTCAGTCCGCAAAGCACTTCTCGGACTCGGCGTCCGAGTCGTCGAGTCTCCTGACGAACGCGAACACTTCGTCGTCGTCGAGGGTGAGGGAGAGGAGTTCGAGGTCGTGCGGCCCGCATACATCGACCAGGCGACCAGCAAGGTCATCCTGTCCGGCCAGCTGCGCCGGGTGCCCCGCCGGCACACCCAGCCCGCCGACGGCACCGGAACGCAGGACGCCGCGACGAAGGAGGACCAGCCGTGACGGCCACCGGTATCGACTTCGGCACCACCAACTCCGTGGTGGCGCAGTGGCAGGGCGACGACGTGGAGGTGCTGCCGCTCGACGCACACCACCTCGACGCCGACTGGCGGCGGCCGGGTTTCGAGTTCCTCTTTCCGTCGGTCGTCGGCATGAGTTCGCTGCGCAGCGGCCCGCTCTTCGGATGGGAGGCGAAGCTGCGGTCGGAAGAAGCCGCAGAGGCCTGCAAGCGGCTCCTCAAGAGCGATGAATACGTGAATGTGCAAGGACGGCGCTTCGCCGCCACCACTGCGGCCGCAGGCGTGTTCACCGCCATGAGAGACGGCGCGCGCCACAACCTCACCGAAATCGACCGGGCCGTCATCACCGTCCCCGCGAACGCCACAGGAGCGGCTCGGTACCGCACCCGTGCGGCGGCCCGGTTCGCCGGCATCGACGTGCAGGCACTTCTCAACGAGCCGACCGCCGCTGCCATCTCCTACGTCCACGACATGCGCGAGGACGCCCAGATCCTGGTGTTCGACTGGGGCGGCGGAACCATCGACGTCACGGTCCTCGACTACGAGGACGGGTTCTTCGAGGAGCGAGCCTCGCGCGGTGTGACGGAACTCGGCGGGCTCGAGATCGACCGACGGCTCAGGAGGCTCGTCCTGGACAGGGCCCCGGCACGGCGGCAGTGGGCTCCCGCCCAGGAGCGTCAGTTCCGGCTCGACATCGAGCGGAGCAAGATCCTTTTGTCCTCGCTCCCCTCCGTGCGGATCAGGACGCCGGACGACAAGGAGGTGGAGATCTTCCAGGAGGAACTGGAGGAGTCGATCACCGATCTCGTCGACCGAGCCCTGGCCCCGGTCGAGGAGTGCCTGCGGGATCTTCATATGGCGCCGCTCGACGTGGACGACGTTCTCATGATCGGCGGCACCAGCCAGATCCCGAGCGTACGGGCGGCGGTCGCCGAGGCCCTGCAGATGGACCCGGTGCCGACCCAGTTGTGCGATCCGATGACAGCCGTGGCCCGCGGTGCCTCGATCGCGGCAGCCGTGCTGGCCAAGGAGACGCCCGGTGTCATCCAGGTCGCCAACAGCCACGCACTGGGGACCGTCGTCAAGGCGGCCGACGGGCGAAGAAGGTTCAGCGAGATCATTCCCCGCAACTCGCCGCTGCCGTGGAGCGAGCGCAAGAGCTACACCCCCAAGCGCGACCACGAGCGCAAGCTCACCGTGGAGATCTGGGAGGGCGATCCCGACAAGGAGCTCTCCGACTCCGACAACGTCCAGCTCACCGAGTTGACCCTGAACTACCCCACACCCCGGGTACGGGAGGAGTCACGTTTCGACCTGGAGTACACCTACGACTCCGACGGCCTGCTGCATGTGAAGGCCACCCTGGAACACACGGGCGAGGTCGTGGTCGACGAGGAGGTGAAGAGCTTCGGCTCCGGTGGGGCGACCCCGGAGGTGCGCAAGGAACTCGACGACCTGCTGACGGCGACCCCCGCCTCCTCGCCGTTGCTACGGGGCAAGGGAGGCGAGAACGGGGCCCGTCCCGCTGCTTCGTCTTCCCAGGTCGGTGGAGCGGAGAAGGACGACGACGTCCACACGCTGGTGGTCGACGGCTCCAACCTCGCCTGGATCGGCCATGCGCCGAGCCGACCCGGCGTGTACGAGGAAGGGGACCGGCCGAGTTTCGCCCAACTGCTGGACGCTCGCACAGCGCTTGCCAAGAAGTTCCCCGGGGCGGACATCCACGTCGTCGTCGACGCCACCTTCCGGCACAAGGTGGCCGAGGAGGAGAAGGCGGCCGTGGTCGCCGCCCTGAGCAAGGGAGACATCCTCCAGCCGCCGGCGGGGACGGAAGGAAAGGGCGACGCACTGGTCGTGGCCATCGCGGACGAATCGGGTGCGGTGGCAGTGACCAACGACAACTACGTCGAGCTGCAGAGCCGTCACCCGTGGTTGCGTGAGAGCGGACGAGTCCTCGGAGCCACGTACGCCAAGGGGGTCTGGATCTTCACCCCGCGCACCTGTGTTCCGCCCGCCGTGAGGAGCTGAGCGCCGCAGCCGACAACCTGTCACCGAAGAGCGCCCGACCCACGGGGCTGCGCACCACGGGATGCGTGGCCCCGCAGCAGCATGTACTCGAGCACATGGCGTCGAACGGGGGCAGGCCGCCGGTGCGGAAACCGCTTGTCCCGCGCTCACCGCCCTGAAACGCTCAGCCGCATGGTCACCTTCACCGCCCACGACGGAACCCGCCTCGCCCACCACGCGTCGGGGGACGGTCCGCCGCTGGTCTGTCTGCCCGGCGGGCCCATGCAGTCCGCCGCCTATCTGGGCGACCTGGGCGGGCTCACGGCTCACCACCGGCTGGTCGGGCCGGACCCGCGGGGCACCGGGGAGTCGGCGGTTCCGCGGGACACGTCGTCGTACCGATGCGATCGTCAGGTCGACGACGTCGAGGCACTGCGTGAGCACCTCGGCCTCGATCGTATGGACCTGCTCGCCCATTCCGGCGGAGCCAACCTCGCGGTGCTCTACGCCGCTCGCCACCCCGACCGCGTGGCCCGCCTCCTGCTCATCACCCCCAGCGTCTACGCCGTCGGCCTCCGGATCACCGCCGAGGACCGCCTCGCCACGGCCCGCCTGCGTCGGGACGAGCCCTGGTTCGCTCCCGCGTACGCGGCGCTGGAAGCGGTTACCGCCGGGCGGGCCACGGCCGATTCCTGGAACGCCGTCGCCCCCTTCTGGCACGCCCGCTGGGACGAGACGGCCCGAGCCTTCGACGAGGCGGGCGAGCGGGCGAAGAACCACGAGGCGGCGGCCGTGTACACGGCCGAGGGCGCCTTCTCCCCGGCCGCCACCCGTGAGGCGCTGGCGGCCTTCCCGTCGCCGGTCCTGCTCCTGGCGGGGGAGGCGGACCTGGCGGCTCCGCCGCGCGTGATGCGGGAGTTCGCGGAACTGTTCCCGAAAGCGGAGCTCGTCGTGCAGCCGGGAGCGAGCCACTTTCCCTGGCGGGACGACGCCGTTCGGTTCGTCTCGCTCGTGAGGGGGTTCACGGACCGCTGACGGGCCGACCCGGTCGCTGTGCGGTGGGTCGGCCCGTCGGGTGTGTGTGGCAGCCGGCGTGGGTCAGCAGTCCCGCAGCTCCGCCGACTGGTTCAGCACCTGCGCCCGCGTCGACGTGAAACGCGTGTGCGTCGCCCCGTCCCGTGCCGCCGGGCGGAAGGCCGCCACCCGGTGGCAGTTCTGGAAGGCCAGGGTCACGCCGAAGTGGCGTTCCAGGCTGCCGCGGATGGCGTCGCTGGCGAGGGCGCGCAGGAGCTGGCCGCGTTCCTGCTCGGACGCGGGAGGGGTCTGGTTGTCGGTGAACTCGACCGTGCCGGCGTGCAGTTCGGCGGCGAGGGAGGCGATGAGGCCGTAGGCGTAGGGGAGGGACGTGCGGACGGTGTCCACGAAGTCCTCCTCGCGGATGTCGCCGGCCTCGGCCGCGGTAAGGAGCTCGGGGGAGACGTCGAGAGACATGGGTGTCCTGTTCCTTCGGGGGGTGCGGGGTACGGGGGGAGCGGGATGAGGGGGCGAGGGCGGGGCCGCGCCCGCCTCGACGTGCTCGGGGTCTTTCCGGGCCCGGGCGAGGCGGGGTGATACGGCGGGGGCGAGGCGGCGCGGGGCAGGTCGGCACGGAGTCGCCGGGCCGGCCGCGGGGAAGGTCAGTGCGGTGCCGCTGGCCCCGGGACGAACTCCGGGTCCACCTGGGCGGCCAGGTCCTGGCCGGTCGCCGCGTCGGCCCAGGCGCGGGCGTTGCGGAGGTGGATCTCCACGGCGTGGCGGTGGAGGGCGGGCCAGTTCCGCTCGCGGGCGTCGACCGTCTCGCGCAGGAGGGTGAGGGCGTGGCGGTTGGCGTCCTCCAACTCGCCCTGTGGAATGCCCCGTTCGGCGGAGCGGACCCAGGGGGAGAGGGCGAGGTGGGTGAGGAGGTCGTCGCCCACCTCCTCCTTGAGGAAGAGCAGGTCGTCCTCGCCGGTCACCTTGTTGCCGACCACGGCGAGGGGGATGCCGAACTCGCGGGCGTGGTCGCGGTACTGGCGGTAGACGGAGACGCTCTTGCGGGTGGGTTCGGCCACCAGGAACGTCATGTCGAAGCGGGTGAAGAGGCCGGAGGCGAAGGCGTCCGCTCCGGCGGTCATGTCCATCACCAGGTAGTCGTCCGGCCCGTCCACCAGGTGATTCAGATACAGCTCCACCGCGCCCAGTTTGGAGTGGTAGCAGGCCACCCCCAGGTCGCTCTCGTCGAACTCGCCCGTCACCATCAGCGGCACGCCGCCGACCCGCTGGACGTGACGCGTGTGCAGTTCGTCGTCGCCCAGGAGGCTCAGCAGCCGGGAGCCGCGGCCCGGCGGCGTCGTCTTGACCATCGCCTCGCGGGAGGCGATCCGCGTGTTGGTGCCGCGCAGCAGGTCCTTGATGTCGCCCAGATGCGCGGCCAGGGGCGGCGCCGTGAAGGGCGCCGCGCCCGCCGTGGGGTCCAGGGCCTCGGCCAGATGCTGGTTGATGTCGCCGTCCACGGCCAGCACCCGTGCGCCGGACAGCGCCAACTGCCGGGCGAACAGGGCCGACAGCGTCGTCTTGCCGCTGCCGCCCTTCCCTACGAACGCGACGCGCATCACAGCACCCCCTTGTTGAAAATGAATGTCATGTGGCTAGATTTAGGGGCGCACCGTGATCTCTGTCAAATCCGGAAGGGGTGGTCGAGTGATCAACTTGCTCTGCTTACTGCATATGATGCGCAAGTGCGTGACTACTGCATCAGGCCCGCGGGCCCCGAGGACCTCGACGGCGCCCGAGCCGTCATGCTCGACACCGTCTACCGCGATTTCGGTACCGGCTACGTGCCCCGCTGGCACGGCGACATCATCGATCCCGTCGCCGCCTACCTCGTCCCGGCCCGCCACGCTCTCCTGGTCGCGCTCGACGGCGAGGGCGGCGAGGTCGTCGCCACCGCGGCCCTGGACTCCCGGGGTCCCGCGCACCCGCCGAACCCGCGCCATGTCGCCGAGCGCTACCCCTCCGGCACGACTGCGCAGCTGCGCCGCGTCTACGTGCGCCGCGAGCACCGCCGGCGCGGTCTCGCCCGGCGGCTGGTCGCCGAACTCCTCGCCTTCGCGGCCGCGGACGGCGGCTACCGGGCCGTCTATCTGCACACGGACCCGGCCGTGGAGGGAGCCGAGGGGTTCTGGCGGTCTCTCGGCACCGTCGTGCACGACGAGCGGGACGGAGTGACCTGCGGTCAGGGCATCGTGCACTTCGACATCCCCCTCGGCGTCCCTCTCGACACCCCCCTCGGCGTCCCGCTCGGCGCCTGACTCGGCGCCCCCTGGACGCCCCCGCCGCGTGCGCTTCGGCGTGCTCCTCCCCGCCGCCTCCTCCGCCTCGCCCTCCCCGTCAGCCCTTTCCGTCCCCGCCGCAGCCCCCGCGGCCTCCTCCTCTGTCTTCTCCTCTGTCTCCTGCTCTGTCTCCTGCTCTTCGTTGTCCCGCCCTCGTCCCACAGGCCGGTAACCCCATGCGCTTCCCCCGCCGTCCCCGTCCGCCCCGCCGTCCCCGCCGTCCTCGCCCTCCTCGGCTTCTCGCCGCGGTCCTCCTCGCCCCGCTGCTCGCCGGATGCTTCGCGTCCTCCGGTGGCGACGGCGGCGCGGGCTCCGCCGCCGCCGAGGGTTCCCGGCTGCGCGTCGCCCTCGCCTTCCCGCCCGCCGAGAACCTCTCCCCCCACGGCGCCGACGCGACGATCCTCAGCCGTCTCGGGGTCACCGAGGGACTGACCACCCTCGACGCCAACGGCGCCGCCGCCCCCGCACTCGCCGCCTCCTGGCGCCGGGTGGACGACCGCACCTGGCTGTTCACCCTGCGCGAGGCCGCTTTCCAGGACGGCACGGAGGTCACGCCCACCGCCGTCGCCGCCTCCCTGACGCACGCCACCGAGGCCCGGCCGGTCCCGGCCGCGCTCTCCGGCGTCACCCTCACGGCGAAGGCGGAGGGCGACACCGGCGTACGCGTCACCGCCGCCGCCCCCGACCCCGTCCTGCCCCTGCGCCTGTCGAGTCCCGGCCTCGCCGTCCTCGCCCCGAAGGCCTACGGGAAGGAGGGCGCCGTCGATCCGGTGGGCACCGGCACCGGGCCCTTCGCGCTCACCGAGGTCACCGGCGCCACCGCCGCCCGTCTCGACCGCTTCGACGACTACTGGGGCGGCCGGGCCCAGGCCTCCGGCGTCGAGGTGCGCTTCATCGCCGACGGCACCGCCCGGGCCAACGCCCTGCGCACCGGACAGGTCGACCTCGCCGAGGCGATACCCGTCGCCCAGGCCGCCACCCTCGACGCGGGCACCCGCCGCGAGACCGCCACGACCCGCACCACCAGCCTGCTTCTCAACGCGAGGTCGGGCGTCTTCAAGGACCCGGCCCTGCGGGCTGCCGCGCGCGCGGCCGTCGACGCCTCCGCCCTCGCCGAAGGCGTCTACGAGGGCCACGCGGATGCCGGCGCCGGCCTCTACGGCCCCGCCGTCACCTGGGCCGCGGGCAAGCGCGTCCCGCCCGCCGGGCGGGCGGCGGCCGGTAGTCCCGGAGGTGCCCCGCTCACCCTCGCCACCTACGACAACCGTCCCGAACTTCCGGAAGCCGCACAGGTGTTGAAGCAGCAGCTGGAGAAGGCCGGCTTCCAGGTGAAGCTGGAGGTGCGTGAGTACTCGAGGCTGGAGAGCGACGCGCTCGCGGGGAAGTTCGACGCCTTCCTCGGTGCCCGCAACAGTCTCCTCGACACCGGCGACCCCGTCTCCCTGCTGGCCAGTGACTTCACCTGCGACGGCGGCTACAACCTCGCCCTGCTGTGCGACCGGGGCGTCGACCGGGCGGTCGCCGCCGCGCAGACGGTGGCCGACGCCGGTGAGCGGCAGGACGCCGCCCTGGCCGCCGAGGCCGCGATCCTCGGCACCGACGCCGTCGTCCCGCTGGTCCATCAGCGCGTCATCACCGGCGTCGGCGCCGAGGTGAGCGGTGTGCTGCTCGACCCGTACGAGCGCACGCTGGTCGGCGCCGGGACCCGGCGCTGACGGCATGCTGAGCAGGCTGGGCGCGCCGCTGTGGCGTGCCGTGCTGGCCGTGCTGCTGGTGTGCGGCGTCGGGCTGCTGCCCTGGCTGTCGCACACCGACCCGGCGCTGACCGTGCTGAAGGCGCGGTCCGCCGACCGTGACGCCACACCCGCGGTGCTCGCCGACGTGCGAGCCCAACTAGGCCTGGAGGCTGGGCCGTTGCGTCTCCTCGGGCAGTGGCTGGCCGGGTTGACGCGCGGGGACGCAGGACGGTCGTGGATCTCCGGTGCCGATGTTCTGCCCGGCGTCCTCGATGCCCTCGGCGCGTCGATGCTGCTGATGGCGGCGGCGTTGACGGTCGCCCTGGTCACCGCCGCCGGAGTGTGCGCACGCACCCTGTACCTCGGTGCCCGGCGGCGACTGGAGGGCCGGCCCGGCGGCGGCTCCGGTTCCGCCGTGCTCGCAGCGCTGCCCGAGTTCCTGACCGCTTCCGTGCTCGCCACCGTCGTCGGTGTGCAGTGGGGATGGCTGCCCGCTCTCGGCTGGTACGGCCCGCAGTGGACGGTGCTGCCCGCGCTCGCCCTGGGGCTGCCCGCCGGTGCGGTGCTCGGGCGCCTTCTCGACGACCAGTTGCCGGCCGCCTTCGCCGAGCCCTGGGCGGTGGCCGCCGCCGCGCGCGGACTGTCCGGACGGAGCGTCGCCCGCAAGGCGGTGCGCCGCTGTGCGCCCGGACTGCTGCCCAACCTCGGGCTGTTCGTCGTGGGGCTGACCGGCGGATCCGTCGCCGTGGAGCAGATCTTCGACATCCCCGGGCTCGGCCGGACCACCCTGCAGGCCGCCATCGCGCAGGACCTGCCCGTCCTCCAGGCCGGCACCCTCGCCCTCGTCGCCCTCGCGGCCCTCACCACCGTCGGCGCCCGGCTGGGCGCCCGGCTGCTGATCGGCCCCGCGCTGCGCGACGGCGCTCTGCACACACTCCACCGGCCGTCGCCGCCGGTCCGCAGGATCCTGCCTTTCGCATACGGTCTGCTGCTGACCGTCGTCATCTCCCTCGGGCTGCCCCGCGATCCGTTCGCCCTCGACACCGCGGCCCGCCTCCGGCCCCCCTCCACCGCTCACCCGTTCGGCACGGACGCGCTGGGCCGCGACGTCCTCGCCCGGGTCGCGTACGGCGCCCTCGGCACCCTGCTGCTCGCCCTCGCCATCAGCGCGATCGCCCTGACGGCCGGGGTGCTGCTCGGGCTGGCCCCCCGGTTGTCGGGGCCGCTCGTCGACACCGTGAACGCCGTACCGCCGGTGCTCGCCGCCCTCCTCGTCGCCGCGGTCCGGGGCAGCGGGCCCATGACGCCCGTGCTCGCCGTGGCCGTCGTGGCCTGGGCGCCGCTCGCCGCGCACACCTCCGCGCTGCTGGAGCAGGAGCGGGCCACCCTGCATCTGACCGCCACCCGCGCCCTCGGCGCCGGCCCCGGGTATCTGCTGCGGAGCGAGCTGCTGCCCGCCGTCCTCCCGCCCGTGGCCCGCCACGCCCTCCTGCGGCTGCCCGGCATCGCCCTCGCCCTGGCCTCCCTCGGCTTCCTCGGCCTCGGCGCCCAGCCGCCGTCCCCCGAATGGGGGCTGCTCCTCGCGGAGAACCAGCCCTACGCGGAGCGCGCCCCCTGGGCCGTCCTCGCCCCCGCCGCCGTCCTCGCCCTGCTCGGCGCACTGGCGGTGACCGCGGCCGGCGGTACGCGACGACCCCGGCCGCGGCGACCTCGTACGGCGGACCCGCTCGGCGGCCAACAGCCCTCCCGGAAAACGGAGTCGGCGGGAGCCGGATGACGCCGACCCGCCTCGCCCCGGGCCGCGGCGCGAAGGGGGCGCCCGCGCTCTCGCCCCTGCTGCGCCTGCTGATCTGGACCCAACTCGCCTTCAACATCGGCTTCTTCGCCGTCCTGCCCTTCCTCGCCGGGCATCTGGGCGACGCGGTCGGTATGGCGGGCTGGCTCGTCGGGTTCGTGCTGGGCCTGCGGACCTTCAGCCAGCAGGGGATGTTCGTGGTCGGCGGAGCGCTCACCGACCGCTACGGCGTCCGGCCCGTCGTCCTCGCCGGATGCGCCCTGCGCATCGCCGGGTTCGGCTGGCTCGGCCACGCCGGGCAGACCTGGACGGTCGTCGGGGCGGTGCTGCTCATCGGGTTCGCGGCCGCGCTGTTCTCACCCGCCGTCGAGTCCGAGGTGGCGCGGCAGGCCGTCGTGCACGAGGAGTCGGGCGGCGGACCGCGGAGCCGGGTGCTCGCGCTGTTCACCGTTGCCGGACAGGCCGGGGCGTTCGTCGGGCCGCTGCTCGGCGCGCTGCTCCTGGCCGTCGACTTCCGCGCGGTGTGTCTGGCCGGAGCCGGCGTCTTCGTCCTCGTCCTCGCCGGGCACGCCTGGCTGCTCCCCCAGCACATCCCCGGCCGTTCCTGGGTCCAGGTGCGCGGCGGGCTGGGCCCGTTGCTCCGCAACCGCCGCTTCCTCGCCCTGTGCGGCGCGTACGGCGCCTGTCTCCTCGCCTACAACCAGCTCTACCTCGCCCTGCCCGCCGAGGTGGAGCGGGCGGCCGCCTCGCAGGCGCCGCTGGCCTGGCTGTTCGCGCTGTCGTCGCTGCTGGTGGTGGTGGCCCAGTTGCCGGTCACCCGGTGGGCGGGGGAGCGGATCGGGCCGCGCCGCTCCATGACGGGCGGGCTCGCGCTCGTCACCGCGGGGTTCGCCGTGGTGGCCGCCGCCCGGCCCGCCGGACGGACCGGGACGGCCGGGCTGCTGCCCGCGGCCGTCTTCGTCGTGCTGCTCACGCTCGGTCAGATGCTCGTCGTGCCCGCCGCCCGCGCCCGGGTGCCCGACCTCGCCGAGGAGGGCCGGCTCGGCCTGTACACCGGGGCGCTGTCCTCGGTCTCCGGGCTGATCGTGCTGCTCGGCAGCGCGGCCACCGGCGCCCTCCTGGACGCCGGGCTGCCCCCGGCCGTCCCCTGGCTCCTCCTGGCCGCCGTACCGGCCGCGGCCGTCGCGCTCCTTCCCCGGCGGACGTGAACACGGGAGCGCCTGTACGGGAAGCACGTGAACGGGGAGCACGCGAACTCGGGAGGCCGCGAACCCGTGAACGCATGACGCGTGAACGCGGCTGCGTGCGAACCGGGAGTGCAGGAACAGGCAGAGCGTGAACGCCGGAGCGGCGGCCGGCGTGTCCGTCGGACGCGGTCGGCGGGGTCCTGACCGGGCCGGGAGCCCATGGGGCAGGGCCCGGACCGTCGACCGGTCCGGGCCCTGCCCCATGGGAGAGGGAGTTACACGAGCTCCAGGACCTTCGGCGCCGGAGCCTGCGCGGCGATCCGCGAGGTGCGCCGCAGCCACAGCACGTCCCGGCCGAACGACCACACCAGCGAGCCCAGCGCCAGCAGGACGACGGCGAAGTTGGCCGCGTACGGCAGCAGGTCCGCGCCCGCCAGCAGCAGCAGGACGCCCTGGAGGGCGGCGACCGTCTTGCGGGCGGTGCTCGGCGGGAGCGGGGCGTTGAGCCAGGGGGCGACACGGGCCGCCGCGACGAACACGTAGCGCATGCCGCCGATCAGCAGGACCCACGGTCCGAGCGCCATCGAGACGTAGACGCTGAGCACCAGGATCAGGAACGCGTCGACCTCCATGTCGAAGCGCGCGCCCAGCGCCGTCGAGGTGCCGGTGCGACGCGCCACCTTGCCGTCCACGCCGTCGAGGATCAGGGCCACGGCCGTCAGGCCGACCAGCAGCGTCACCGGCGGCGTGCTCTCGAAGGAGTCCGCGACCAGCGCGGTCACCCCGCCCACCAGGGTCGCCCGGCCGAGCGTGACCCGGTTGGCCGGGCCGAACGAGCGCAGACTGGAGCGGTGCAGCGCCCGGGAGAGCACCGCCCAGGTGGCGATGGCGAAGACGAGACCGGTCACCCAGCCCGCCGGCCCCAGGCCGATCGCCGAGCCGAGCAGAGCCAGCAACAGGATCTGCACGCCCGCTCCCACAGCGGTCTCCTGCTGGACCAGCCTTGCGTCGTAAGTGTTGTTCAGGGCCACCGCACATTCCTCCGGCCAGATGACAAAGATGATCAGTGCCGCGTACTGTGCGCGGACTGTGCACACCTCGGTACGTGGGCCGGTTGCCGATCGTTCAGGAGGATGCCGATGTCTGTCACCGCTCGTGCGTTCTGGGTCAGCTCTCCGGGTGAGGGGGAGATCCGCGAGGTCGTCGTTCCCGACCCGGCCGAGGACGAGGTGCTGGTGCGCTCGCTGTGGTCCGGCGTCAGCCGCGGCACGGAGACCCTCGTCTTCCGCGGCGGGGTGCCCCGGAGCCAGCACGCGGCGATGCGGGCGCCGTTCCAGGAGGGCGACTTCCCGGGGCCCGTGAAGTACGGCTACCTCAACGTCGGGGTGGTGGAGAAGGGGCCGGCGGCGCTCGTCGGGCGCACGGTCTTCTGCCTCTACCCGCACCAGACGCGGTACGTCGTCCCGGCGGCGGCGGTGACCGTCGTCCCGGACCCGGTGCCCGCGCCGCGGGCCGTCCTCGCCGGCACCGTGGAGACCGCCGTCAACGCGCTGTGGGACGCGGCGCCGCTGGTCGGCGACCGGATCGCGGTGGTCGGCGGTGGCATGGTCGGCTGCTCGGTGGCGGCGCTGCTCGCCCGTTTCCCCGGCGTCCGCGTGCAGTTGGTGGACGCCGACCCGGCGCGGGCGAAGGTCGCCGAGGCGCTCGGCGTCGACTTCGCCGCCCCCGAGGACGCCCGTGACGGGCTCGACCTCGTCGTGCACGCCAGCGCCACCGAGCAGGGCCTCGCCCGTTCCCTGGAGCTGCTGTCCGCCGAGGGCACCGTCATCGAACTGAGCTGGTACGGCGACCGGAAGGTCTCCCTCCCGCTCGGCGAGGCCTTCCACTCGCGGCGGCTCGTCATCCGCAGCAGCCAGGTCGGCACCGTCTCCCCGGGCGGCCGCGCGGGCCGGACGTACGCCGACCGGCTCGCGCTCGCCCTGGAGCTGCTGGCCGACCCGGCGCTCGACGCCCTCGTCACCGGAGACAGCGCTTTCGAGGAGCTGCCGGAGGTGATGCCGAAGCTCGCGGCAGGCGAGATTCCGGCCCTGTGTCACCGCGTCAGGTACGGGCAAGAGGGTCTGACCTGAGAAAAGAGTGAGATCGGGCTGAACAAGGGGAAGCGAAGAGCCGTACTACACGGCATCCCCCGGCGGCCAACGGCCGGGGGAGCAGAGGCGCCGCACCTGGAGGGTCGTCCGTTGTTCAGTGTCACCGTCCGCGATCACATCATGATCGCCCACAGCTTCCGCGGCGAGGTCTTCGGACCCGCGCAGCGCCTGCACGGAGCGACGTTCCTCGTGGACGCCACTTTCCGCCGCGAGCAGCTGGACGACGACAACATCGTCGTCGACATCGGGCTGGCCACGCAGGAGCTCGGCGCCGTGGTCAGCGAGCTGAACTACCGCAATCTCGACAACGAGCCCGACTTCGCCGGGGTCAACACCTCGACCGAGTTCCTGGCCAAGGTCGTCGCGGACCGGCTCGCGGAACGCATCCACAAGGGAGCGCTCGGCGAAGGAGCCCGGGGTATCGCGGCCATCGCGGTCAGCCTGCACGAGTCGCACGTCGCCTGGGCGAGTTACGAGCGTGCCCTGTGACCGATGTGACTCTGGAGAAGGCGGCCGTGCCCCCGGCCCCGCTGGCCTACGTGCCCGCGCAGGCCGCGCTCCCCAAGATCGGCGGGATCATCCCCATGTCCCTGCGCTCCGTACAGTTCGTGATGCCGGGCGGCGTCGACGACCCGGCGAACCCGAGCGGCGGCAACGCCTACGACCGGCGCCTCTGCCTGGATCTGCCCGGCTTCGGCTGGCAGGTGCACAAGCACCAGGTGTCCGGTGCGTGGCCCCGCCCGGAGGCGGCCGCCCGCGCGGAACTGGCGCGGACGCTGCGGGAGTTCCCGGACGGCACGGTCGTCCTCCTCGACGGGCTCGTGGCCTGCGGGGTCCCGGAGATCATCGTCCCCGAGGCGGAGCGGCTGCGGCTCGCCGTCCTCGTCCACCTGCCGCTCGGCGACGAGCGGGGCCTCGCGCCCGAGGTGGCGGCGGAGCTCGACGCCAGGGAGCGGGCCGTGCTGCGGGCCGTCCCGGCCGTCGTCGCGACCAGCGAGTGGGCGGTGCGCCGCCTCGTCTCCCACCACGGTCTCGCCCCCGAGCGCGTGCACGCCGCCGCCCCCGGCGCCGACATCGCCCCCCTCGCCTCCGGGACCGACGGCGTGTCACGCCTGCTGTGCGTGGCCGCCGTCACCCCCCGCAAGGGCCAGCACCGGCTGGTGGAGGCGCTGGCCGCGGCGAGGGACCTGCCGTGGAGCTGCGTGTGCGTGGGCGGACTCGGGCAGGACCCGGAGTACGTCGCCCATCTGCGCGGCCTGATCGCCCGGTACGGCCTCCAGGACCGGCTGGAGCTGGCGGGACCGAAGGCCGGCGCCGAGCTCGACGCCGCCTACGCCTCCGCCGACCTGATGGTCCTCACCTCCTACGCGGAGACGTACGGCATGGCCGTCACCGAGGCGCTCGCCCGCGGCATCCCCGTCCTCGCGACGGACGTCGGCGGGCTGCCCGAGGCGGTCGGCCGTGCCCCCGACGGCGGCGTCCCCGGCATCCTCGTCCCGCCGGAGGACCCGGCCGCCCTCGCGGTCGAACTGCGCGGCTGGTTCGGCGAGGCCGACGTACGACGTCGTCTCAAGGCCGCCGCGCGCGGCCGCCGGGCGGCCCTGAACGGCTGGGCGACGACCGCCCAGAGCCTGGCCGGCGTCCTGGGCAGGCTTCCCGGCGAACCCCGGAGGGCGGCATGAGGAAGACGACGGCGACCCCGGCCGACGTGGCACGACGGGTGGGCGGCATCCCGGCACAGCCGGGCCGGAAGGAAGCTGGTTCCGTGGTGGATTCCCTGATCCCCGACGGCGGCTCCGCCGCCCCGGCGGGTTCCGGCGCCGACGACGCGGTGCTCGGCGTGATCGCCGGCGCCGGGCCGGTGAGCCGGACCGGCGAGCGCCCGACCGTGCGGCTGCGCGACGCCGGGCCGGACGAGCAGCCCCGCTACGCCCCCGAGTGGCTGGAGCTGCGCGAGCCCGCCGACGCCGCCGCCCGGTCGATGGAGCTGCTGGACCCGCTGCGCATCCGGCTCGCCAACCTGCCCGGACGCGGCGGCCTCGCCATCCACGACCTGGGGTGCGGCACCGGCTCGATGGGCCGCTGGCTCGCGCCCCGCCTGGACGGCGCCCAGCACTGGATCCTGCACGACCGTGACCCCTACCTCCTGCACTTCGCGGCCGTCGCCTCGCCCCGGGCGGGCGCCGACGGCAGCCGGGTCACCGTCGAGACGCGGCGCGGCGACGTCGCCCGCCTCACCCCGGACGCCCTGCTCGGCGCCTCGCTGGTCACCGCGTCCGCGCTGCTCGACGTGCTCACCCGCGAGGAGGTCGAGACGCTCGCCGCGGCCTGTGCCGGCGCCGGCTGCCCGGCGCTGCTGACGCTCTCGGTCGCCGGGCGCGTCGAATTCAGCGCGCCCGACCCGCTGGACGACGAGATCGCCGCCGCCTTCAACGACCACCAGCGGCGCGGCGGTCTCCTCGGCCCCGACTCGGTCGCCGTCGCCTGCGAGGCGTTCGCCGCCCACGGCGCGACCGTCAAGGTGCACCCGAGCCCGTGGCGGCTCGGCCCCGAGAACGCGAGCCTGACCGCCCAGTGGCTGCGCGGCTGGGTCGGCGCGGCCGTGGAGGAGCGCCCCGCGCTGGCCGAGCGCGGGGCGCCCTATCTGGCCGCCCGGCTGGCGGCCTGCGCGGCGGGTGAGCTGGACGTCACCGTCCACCACAGCGACCTGCTGGCACTGGCCCGGCCGACGGGCGGGGTCTGATGAGCGCGGAGACGGTGAGCCCCCGGGTGACGGCCGCGCCGCAGACCGGTTGGGCCGAGGGAGCCAGGGCGGCGGTCGCCCGCCGGCCCCCGCGCGGCCCCTCGGCGGCCCGCACCGGCGCCGCCGTGTCCGAGGCGCGCACCGGTGCCGTCGTGAGCGGGCCGCGGACGAAGAAGCCGTCCCGGCTGCGCGCCCTGCTCACCGGCCGGGCCGTCCGCACGCACGTCGGCACGGTCGCCGGAGTCGTCATCCTCGGCGTACTGCTGTGGCGGCTGGGCACCGGTGTCTTCATGGACGGACTGCGCCGCATCGACGGGCCCACCCTGCTGGCGGGGCTCGGGATCGGCGCGCTCACCACGGTGTTCAGCGCCTGGCGGTGGGCGCTGGTGGCCCGCGGACTGCGCATCCGGCTGCCGCTCGGCGCGGCCGTCGCCGACTATTACCGGGCCCTGTTCCTCAACGCGGCCCTGCCCGGCGGCGTCCTGGGCGACGTGCACCGCGCGGTACGGCACGGGCAGAGCGCCGGTGACGTCGGACGGGGCGTGCGGGCCGTGGTCCTGGAGCGGACCGCGGGCCAACTCGTGCTGGCCGTCGCAGGCGTAACGGTCCTGCTGACCCTGCCCTCCCCGGTGATGCAGGACGTACGGCACTTCGCCCCGCTGGTCCTGCTGGCCGGCGTGGGCGCGCTCGCCGTCGTCCTCGCCGTGCGCATGAACTCCTCGGCGCCGCGGCGCGGCGGCCGGCTGCGCGCGGGACTGGCCGAGGCGCGCGAGGGACTGCTGTCACGGCGCAACGGGCCGGGCGTCGCGGTGTCCTCCGCGGTCGTCCTGGCCGGGCACCTCGGGATGTTCGTCGTCGCCGCGCGGGTCGTGGGCTCCGACGCCTCCGTCCTCGCACTGCTGCCGATCGCCGTCCTCGCCCTGCTCGCCATGGGCCTGCCGCTGAACGTCGGCGGCTGGGGCCCGCGCGAGGGCGTCACCGCCTGGGCGTTCGGCGCCGCCGGGCTCGGCGCGAGCACCGGCCTCGCGGTCGCCGTCGTGTACGGGGTGCTCAGTTTCGTGGCGGCGCTGCCGGGTGCGGTCGTGCTGGTCGCCCGCTGGTACGCGGGGCTGCGGGCCGGGTCCGCCGAAGAGGCCGGCCCCCGGCCCGGCGAGCGGGGTCACGACGAGGGCGCGGCACCCGCTGCGGGCTCGTCGCCGGCGTCGGACCCACGGGTCGTGGCGGTGCGGGTCCCGGTTCCCGAGGCCGCCGCCGGAGTCCCCGTGGTGAGCAAGGAGAAATACGCGCCGAAGGAATCCGCCAGGCTCGCCAGGAGTTCCTTCCCCTTTTCCGCGGACCCCAGGGAAGGACGGCCGATGACGCCCGAATCGGTATAGGCGGACATTCCCAGCGTGAGCAGATGACGGCGGTCGTCCGCGACGAAATCGGCCGACTCGTGACCGGGCCGGACGAGTTCGGGGTGGGCGTGCAGCAGGATCGAGGTCTCGATCTCCCCGGCGTGCATGTCGGTGAGCAGCGAGGTCGACACCCCGGACCGCTCCAGCGCCGCCTCCCAGTCCTCCGGGGCCGGGAAGAGCGCCATCCGCTCACCTTCGGCGGAGGACTCCTGGACGACGTTGCCCAGGACGTAGTTCCCGCCGTGTCCGTTGACCAGCACCAAGGCCTCGACGCCCGAGCGGCGCAGCGACGCCGCTATGTCCCGTACCACCGCGTGAAGGGTCACGGAGGAGATGCTGACGGTTCCCGGCCAGGCCGCGTGCTCGTGCGAGCAGGCGATGGTCACCGGCGGGAGGAGGTGCACCGGGTACGCCCCGGCGATCTCCCGGGCGATGGCGCACGCGACCAGTGTGTCGGTGGCCAACGGCAGGTACGGTCCGTGCTGTTCAAAGCTTCCGACGGGCAGGACCGCCACCTGTGTCGAAACGCCGGCGCCCCGGGTCTTCACGTCTTCGGACGTGTCCGTCGGCACCAGTCCGTACGCCGCCGACCGTATTTCCGAACCACTCATTTCTTCCCGGCCCTTCGTCTCTGCTTAGGAACCAGATCATGACAGAAAAAATTGGCGTACTCGGCACGAAGACCCCGCAGCGCACCGGTGTGGAACGCGTGGTGAATGCCCCTCTGCCCACCGTGTACGGGAAATTCCAGGCGGTCGGTTACATGGACCACGACCGCGGCGACGAGCAGGTCGCCCTGGTGTACGGGGAGATCGGCGCCGAGGACGTGCTGACCCGGCTGCACTCGGAATGCCTGACCGGCGACGCGTTCGGCTCCCAGCACTGCGAGTGCGGCGACCAGCTGGCCTCCGCGCTGCGGGCGGTGGTCGCCGAGGGCCGCGGGATCGTCGTCTATCTGCGCGGGCACGAGGGCCGGGGCATCGGGCTGCTGGGCAAGCTGCGGGCGATGGCGTTGCAGGCCGAGGGCCTGGACACCGTCGAGGCCAACGTCGCGCTCGGCTTCCCGGTCGACGCCCGCGACTACAAGGTGGCCGCCGACATCCTGCGCGACCTGGGCGTCGACTCCGTCCGCCTGATGTCGAACAACCCGCGCAAGCGCGAGGCGCTGGTGGACAACGGCATCCGGGTCGCCGAGGAGGTCCCGCTGCTGATCGAGCCGTGCGAGAACAACATCACCTACCTGCGCACCAAGCGGGAGCGCCTGGACCACCGGCTGCCCCATCTGGACGCGGTGGCGCACTGGTCCTGATCGGGCTTGGGACCGCCGCCCCGACGGGTAGGGATCACGGCGGCCACGGCGTACGACAGCCCCGGTCCCGGCGTACGGGCCGGGGCCGCCGTGACAAGGAGCCGCTCGGGTGAACACGCATGCCTCGGTAGTCGTCATCGGCGGCGGGGTGATGGGCACGAGCATCGCCTACCACCTCGCCGCCGCCGGCGTCCGTGACGTCCTGCTGGTGGAGCGCGACGAACTCGGCGCGGGCTCGACCTCGAAAGCCGCCGGCGGGGTCCGCGCCCAGTTCTCCGACGAGCTGAACATCCAGCTCGGCGCGCGCAGCCTGGAGAGCTTCGGGCGGTTCGAGGAGGAGACCGGCTACGACATCGGGCTGCACCGCGTCGGCTATCTCTTCCTGCTGTCCACGCCCGAGGAGGTCGCCTCCTTCGAGGCGGGCGTGCGCCTCCAGAACGCGCTCGGGGTGCCCAGCCGCATGATCGACCCGGCCGAGGCGGGGCGTCTCTCCCCGCTGATCCGCACCGACGGGTTACGCGCGGCCGCGTTCTCGCCCGACGACGGACACTGCACCCCGGAGGCCGTCGTCCACGGGTACGCGGCCGCCGCCCGCCGGCACGGGGCGCGCATCCTGCGGCACACCGCGGTCACCGGCATCGAACGGCAGGGCGCCGCCATCACCGCCGTGCAGACCACCCTCGGCCGCGTCACCACCGACACCGTGGTGTGCGCGGCCGGCGCCTGGTCCCGGGCCGTCGGCGCGATGGCCGGCGTGGAGCTGCCGGTGCAGCCGCTGCGCCGCCAGATCGCGGTCACCGAACCGGTCCCCGGCCTGCCGCCGGACCTCCCCATGACCATCGACTTCACCACCAGCCTCTACTTCCACGGCGAGGGCCCCGGGCTGCTGGTCGGCATGTCCGACCCCGACGAGCGGCCGGGCTTCGCCACCGACACCCACGACCGCTGGATCCCCCGCCTCGCCGCGGCCATGGAGCGCCGCGCCCCCGCCCTGCTCGACCTGCGCCGAACGGGTGGCTGGGCGGGGCTGTACGAGGTCACGCCGGACCACAACGCGCTGATCGGCGAGGCGTCCTCGGTATCCCGTTTTCTGTATGCGACAGGCTTTTCCGGCCATGGTTTCCTCCAGGGACCGGCCGTCGGCGAGGTCGTCCGCGACCTGTGCCTGGGCCGCGTACCCTTCGTGGACGTCACCCCCCTGAGCGCCGACCGCTTCGCGGCCGACGCCCCGCGTCCGGAGGCCAACCGCGTATGAGCGAACTGCACCTGTGGCTGCGGCACGAGGTCCGCACCACCGAACGGCGCACCCCCGTCGTTCCCGACGACGCCCGCCGCCTCGTCGAGGCAGGTGTGGAACTGACCGTCGAGGACTCCCCGCAGCGCGTCTTCCCGGCGCGCGCGTACGAGGGCGTCGGCGCCCGGATCGTCCCCGCGGGCTCCTGGGTGTCCGCTCCGTCCGACGCGGTCGTCCTCGGCCTGAAGGAACTCCCCGGCCGCCCGCCCGAGCTGAGGCACCGTCACATCTTCTTCGGGCACGCCTACAAGCGGCAGCCGGGCGCCGCCGACCTGTTGCGCCGGTTCGCCGCCGGGGGAGGGGCGCTCCTCGATCTGGAGTACCTGGTCGACGACGACGGCCGTCGCCTCGCCGCCTTCGGCTTCTGGGCGGGCTACCTGGGCGCGGCCCTGGCGGTCCTCCAGCACCGGGGCCGGCTGACCGCCCCCCTGCGGCCCACGGACAAGGACGAGTTGGACGAGGTGCTGCGCCCGGCGGCCGGTGACGAGGAGTTCTCCGCCCTCGTCACCGGCGCCCTGGGACGCAGTGGCCGGGGCGCACGGGCCGCGTTCGCCGCGGCCGGGGCCGAACCCGCCTGCTGGGACCTCGCGGAGACCCGCGACCTGGACCGTGCCGCCCTGCTGGCCCACGACGTGCTGGTCAACTGCGTCCTCGCCACGGCCCCGGTGCCGCCGTTCGTCCGCGAGCGGGACCTCGACGACCCGGCCCGCCGGCTGCGCACCCTCTGCGACGTCACCTGCGACGTGGGCTCGCCCCTCAACGTCCTGCCGGTGTACGACCGCACCACCGAGTGGACGGACCCCGTGCGCCGGCTGCGCAAGGATCCCCCGCTCGACCTGATCGCCATCGACAACCTGCCGTCCCTGCTGCCGCGCGAGTCCAGCGTCGACTTCTCGTCGGATCTGACGCCCCGGCTGCTGGACTTCGGCGTGGGCGGCGGCGGGCCGTGGGACCGCTGCCTGGACCGCTTCCGCCGGGCCTCCCGCGAACTCGGCGTCACGGAAGGGGAGTCCGGCCGTGCCTGAGCGCGTCCCGGCGACCGGCGCCGTCCACTGGGTCGGGGCCGGTCTGTCCACCGGCAGCGGCCTGGCCGCCCTGTGCGAGCACGCCGACGGCGTACGGCTGTGGCACCGCACGGCGCAGCGGGCGGCCGAGGCCCTCGACCGGCTGGGGCTGACCGGACGGGCCGAGCCGCTCGCCTACACCCTCGACGCGCTCACCGAGCGGCTGGCGCCCGGGGACGTCGTGGTGTCGATGCTGCCCGCCTCCGAGCACGCGGCGCTGCTGGCGGCGTGCGTGACCCGGCGGGCCCACTTCGCCTGCTCCAGCTATGTCTCCGACGCGGTGCTGGAGCAGGTGCCCGCGGCCGCCGGCGCCGGGCTCGTCGTTCTCACCGAGGCCGGGCTCGACCCGGGCGTCGACCACCTCTTCGCGCACAGCCTGGTGGCCCGCGCCCGGCGGGCGATCGGCGACGACACGGCGGCCTCGTACCGCCTCACCTCCTACTGCGGAGGCGTCCCGGCCGAGCCCGACGACTTCCGGTACCGCTTCAGCTGGGCGCCCCTCGGCGTCCTCAACGCCCTGCGCTCACCCGCGCGGCACGTGGAGAACGGCGCCGAGACCGTGGTCGACCGGCCCTGGGAGGCCACGCGGGAGCACCTCATCGACGGCGAGACCTTCGAGGTCTACCCCAACCGCGACAGCGTTCCCTTCATCGCGCAGTACGGGCTGCCACGGGCCTGGAAGCCGCTGACCTTCGTGCGCGGCACCCTGCGTCTGAAGGGCTGGCTGCGGGCCTGGGACGCGGTCTTCGAGCGGCTGAGGACGGGCGACGACGCCGCCGTCGCCGCGCTGGCCCGGGAGCTGGCGGCCGCCCACCCCACGACGGACGCCGACCGCGACCGCGTGGTGCTCGCCGTGTCGCTGGACGTGCGGGCGCCGGGCAGCGGCGCGGGCGGCACGGGTCACGCGGGCGGCGCGGGCAGCCGGGCCGGGGACGACATCAACGGCACCGTCTGGTCCGGGAGTTACCACCTGGACCTGGAGGGCGACGAGAAGGAGAGCGCGATGGCGCGCTGCGTCTCGCGGCCGCTCGCCCTGGGCGTCCGGCACATCCTGGACGGCTCCCTGCCTCCCGGGCTGAGCCGGGCGGCCGGGACGGCGCCGCGCTCCGAGGAGTGGCTTCGCGAACTCGCCGACCAGGGCCTTGAGTTCACGTTGCGGGTCGAGGGCTGACGGGCCGGTCAGCCGGTGATCGCCTCGTGGACCAGCCGCTTGAGTTCGGGGTAGAGCTTCAGGGACTTCCTCGGCCGCAGCTGGGTCAGGAACTGGACGGTCAGATCGCGGCCCGGGTCGACCCAGAACGTGGTCGTGGCGACGCCGCTCCAGCCGTAGGCGCCGAGCCCGGAGGGCGCCTGGGTGCGGCTCGGGTCGATCACCACGGAGACCCCGAGACCGAAGCCGACGCCGTCGTTGCCGGGCTCGTCGTGGGCGGGTCGGCTGCCGAAGGCGCGCAGGTCGGCGCCGCCGGGAAGGTGGTTGCGGGTCATCAGGTCGACCGTCTCGGGCCGGAGCAGGCGTACGCCGTCGAGTTCGCCGCGGCGGCGCAGCAGCTCACTGAAACGGTGGATGTCGTACGCGGTCGCCACCATGCCGCCGCTGCCCGACAGGAACCGGGGGCGGCCGAACAGCGGCAGGCCCGCGATCCGCTCGATCCCCCCGCTGTCGGCGTCGCTGTACAGCTCGGCCAGCCGGCCGGCCTGCTCGTCCGTGACCTGGAAACCGGCGTCCGGCATGGCGAGCGGACGGAAGATCCGCTCGGCGATGAACTCGTCCAGCGGCCGGCCGGAGACGACCTCGATGATCCGGCCCAGGACGTTGGTGGCCACCGAGTAGTTCCACTGCGTGCCCGGCTCGAACTGCAGCGGCAGCCGCGCGTACGCCTCCACCGTCCCGGCCAGGTCCGAGCCCGGCAGCACCGCCGACTCCAGACCGGCCTCGCGGTACAGGGCGTCGACGGGGTGGCAGTGGTAGAAGGCGAAGGTCAGGCCCGCGGTGTGGGTCATCAGATGCTTCACCAGGAGGGGCTGCCCGACCGGGCGGGTGGTGAGGTCGGCGCCCGAGCCGCTCACGTACACCCGCTGGTCCGCGAAGGCCGGGAGGTGGTCGGCGACCGGGTCGTCGAGGCGCAGCAGGCCCTCCTCGACCAGTATCAGCGCGGCGACGGAGGTGACCGGCTTGGTCATCGAGTAGATCCGGTAGAGGGTGTCGGCCTCGACCGGAAGCCCGGCGGCGATGTCCCGGTGGCCGTGCGTCGTGAGGTGGGCGACCCGGCCGCCGCGGGAGACGGCCAGGAGGAACCCGGGCAGGCGCCCCTCGTCGACGAAGTGGGCGACGTGCTGATCGAGCCGGTCCAGCGCCTTCGCGTCCAGCCCGACCTCGCTCGGGTCGACCTCTTGCCGCAGCAGTGCCATGGTTTTCCTCCGGTGCGTTCGTTCAAGGTGCGGTCCCGGCCTACCCCGCCCGGACGACCTCAGACCTCATGGTCGCGTAGGGAACGCCTGTGCGGACCCCTTTCGGCGCCGTGATCCGTGTGCGTTGCGTCGCTTCCACCGGCCGGGGTGCCGGACGGCGGGGCGGGCGGGACCGCGGGCGGACCGCCCGGCAGCGCGCGGCAGAGCGGTAGCGCGGCCGCGGCCACGCACGCCAGCGCGACCAGGGGCGAGCGTGCCGCGCCGAGGCCCATGAGCACGGTCGCCGCCGCCACGCCCAGCACCGGCCCGACGTTCATCGCGGTCTGCTGCAGGCCGCCGGCCACCCCCGCCGACTCCGCGGGAGCCTGCCGTACGACGACATGGGTCGCCGCGACCATCACGGTGCCGAACCCGGCGCCCACCAGCGCGAACCCGGCGCAGAGAGCGACCGGCGCCGAAGCCGCCGCCGCGAGGACGAGCAGACCGGCGGCGAGGAGGGCCGTCCCGCCGGCGACCGTGGCGCGGGCGCCGGACCGGCGCAGCAGCACGGCGGAGGCGGGTGCGGCGGCCACCAGCAGCACGGCCAGCGGAAGGCTCAGCAGCGCGCTGTGCAGCGGGGTCAGCCCCAGGTCGTCCTGGAGCACGTAGACGCAGGTCAGCAGACCGCCGTTGAGGGCCGCGGACGCGAGGACGAGCACGCCGAGCGCCCCGCCCACGGCCCGGGAGCCCATGACCTCGGGCGGCAGCAGCGGCGAACTCGTGCGGCGCTCGTGCCGTACGAAGGCGGCGCCGGCGAGGAGGGCGACCGGAGCCGACCAGGTCACGCCGGGGAGGATGACGAGAGCGTGCACCAGGCAGGCCAGGGCCACGGCGAGCAGCAGGGCGCCGGGCAGGTCGAGCGGGACGGCGTCGGCGGGCCGCGGAAGGTCCCGGTCCCGTCCGTCCTCCCGGCCCCGGCGGATCCCGGCGCCGAGGGCGAGCAGGCCGAACACCAGCGTGGGCACGACGGTGAGGAGGAAGACGGACCGCCAGCCGAACGCGGTGGCCAGCGCCCCGCCCACCACCGGTCCGGCCGCCGCGGCCACGCCGATGGACGCGGTGCGCACGGCGATCGGGGTCCGCAGCCGTTCGGGCGGGTACGCGGCCCGCAGCATGCCCAGGGTGGCCGGCTGCAACAGCGCTCCGAACACCCCCTGCACGACCCGCAGCCCGATCACCCAGCCGATGTCCGGCGCCAGCGCGATGCCCGCCGACACGGCGCCGAAGCCGAGCATGCCCAGGGCGAAGACGCGCCGGTGCCCCCAGCGGTCCCCGAGCCGCCCGGCGAACACCAACAGGCCCGCCACCGCGACGAGATACCCGGTGGTGGTCCACTGGACCTGGCTGAAGGAGGCGCCCAGGTCGCGGCGCAGGGTGGGCTGGGCGACGGTCAGCACGGTTCCGTCCAGGGCGACCACCATGGCGCCGGCCGCACTGCACGCCAGCGTGAGGCGCGGGGAGGGGCGGGAGCGGGCACGCTTCACCGGCCGGCCTCCGGACCGAGATGCGCGTCCAGCGTGGTGCGCAGCAGCGGTGCGAAGTCGTCCGTCCCCGTGGCCAGTTGAAGGCTTCCCCAGCGCCAGAGCTGGGCGATGCCGTGCAGGTTCGCCCACAGGGCTCCCGCGATCGACCGGGCGTCCTCGCCCGGCCGGACCCGGCCGACCAGGTCCACCAGGACGCCGAACAGCGGCAGGCTGGTGTCCCGCAGCCGCAGGTGCCCGCTCTCCAGCAGATCGTGACGGAACATCAGCTCGTACATGCCGGCGTTGTCCGACGCGAACTCCAGGTAGACGCGCGCCAGTCCGGTCAGCTGCTCGCGGGGAGCGGCGGCGCCGTCGCCGAGGGCCGTCGTCACCCGGGCGCCCAGCCGGGCGAAGCCGCGGTGGGCGATGGCCGACAGCAGCTCCAGGTGCGTGGGGAAGTAGCGGCGGGGCGCGCCGTGCGAGACGCCGGCCCGGCGCGCGATCTCCCGCAGGGTGAGCGCTGCGGCGCCCTCCTGGGAGACCAGGTCCACGCCGACGTCGACGAGACGGGACCGCAGATCCGGTTCCGGCCTTTCGGAATCACTCATAGACACTGTCTACCAGGCCAGCGTAGACAGTGTCTACTCGCCGAGCCGCGGGCGATCCGAGGCCCCTCCGGGGCCGATCCGAGGTCGATCCGGGGCGTATCGGGGCGCATCGGGGCGGAGGGAGCGGATCGAGGGATCGGGGTGCCGGGGAGTCGCGGGATCGAGGGGTGCCGGGGGTGCCGAGGCGGAGCGAGGGACGGGGGAATGCGGCCCGGGGCGCCGTCCGTTGTGCCGACATGACTCAGGACACGACGCAGAACGCGCTGCTCGCACTGCTCTCCGAGGTCCGCGGCGGGGTGCTGGTCACCCTCAAGCGCGACGGCCGCCCCCAGGTGTCGAACGTCGTCCACCGCTACTACCCGGACGAGGGCCTCCTCCGGATCTCGGTCACGGACGACCGCGCCAAGACCCGCAACCTGCGGCGCGACCCCCGGGCGTCGTACCACGTCACGGCCTCCGACCGCCGCGCCTACACGGTCGCCGAGGGCGCCGCCGACCTCTCGCCGGTCGCGCAGGACCCCTACGACGCCACCGTGGAGGAACTCGTCCGCCTCTACCGCGACCTCGCGGGCGAGCATCCCGACTGGGACGACTACCGTGCCGCCATGGTCCGCGACCGCCGCCTGGTGCTGCGCCTCCGGGTGGAGCGGGCCTACGGCATCCCCAGGGGCGCCGAGAACGGCTGAGGACGCCGGCGACGCTCAGCGGACAGGCTCGGTGCCCGCGGTACGGGCGGCGGTGGCGGTGTCGCTCCGGGCCTCCAGGGCGTGCAGGACGGCGACCATGTCCGCGCCCGCGTGGCCCAGGGCCACGGTCTCCTCGAAGAGCGCGTGGCAGGTGTCGAGGAGCGGCGAGGCCAGGCCGGACGCGCGTGCGGCCTCGGCGATGAGGCGGTTGTTCTTCAGGACGTCCAGCGCGGCGGCCTGCACCGCGAGGTCGCCCGTCAGCAGCTTGGGGGCCTTCATCCGCGAGACCCCGCTCGCCAGGGGGCCGGCGGCCACGACGTCCAGGAACAGCCGCCGGTCCAGTCCCTGCCGCTCCGCGAAGTGGAACGCCTCGGTGAGGCCGGTCACCTGCGTGATCAGGAACAGGTTCACCGCGAGCTTCATCAGCAGCGCGCCGGGCGCCGGGCCGCAGCGGAACGTCTCGTGGCACATCGGGGCCAGCAGCGGCCGTACGGTGTCCACGGCCTCCCCGTCGCCCGCGAGCATCGCCACCAGCCGGCCCTCCTCGGCCGGGACCCGCGAGCCCGAGACCGGCGCCTCGACGTAACCGCCGCCCGCCGCGCGCACGTCCGCTTCCAGCGCGCGCGAGTACGCGGGCGAGGTCGTGCCCATGGTGACGACCACGCGCCCGGTCACCCGCGCGCCGAAGCCGGGGGTGCCGCGGCCGAGGACGGAGTCGACGGCGGGCTCGTCGGCCAGCATGAGGATCACGACGTCGGCGCGGGCGAACACCGCGGAGGGGTCCGCCGCCACCTCGGCCCCGGCCGCGCCGAGGGCCTCGGCCGGGGCCGCCGAACGGTTCCACACCACCAGGGGCGTCCCGGCGCGGACCAGCCGCAGCGCCATGGGGCGGCCCATCACGCCCAGACCGATGAATCCGACCCGCATGGCAGCCGCCTCTCCCCACGCTCTATGACAGCGGTCATAGTAGCGGGTGCTATGACACCGGTCATAGGATGCGGCGAGTGCCATGGCCGGGAGGAGGCCGAACATGCCGGTGCCCGAACGCGGACCCCGTGAGCGGATGGTCTTCAGCGCGGCCCAGCTCATCCGGCGCGACGGAGTCGGCGCGACCGGGATGCGGGAGGTCGCCGTCCACGCGGGCGCGCCCCGGGGTTCGCTCCAGCACTACTTTCCCGGCGGCAAGCAGCAGCTCGTCAACGAGGCCGTGGGCTGGGCGGGCCGCTACGCCGGCAGACGGGTGGCCCGGTTCCTGGACGAATCGGCGAAGGCCGGCGAGCCGACGCCCGCCGGGCTCTTCGCCGCGATGGTGCGCCAGTGGACGGACGAGTACGCGGCGTCCGGATTCGCCGCCGGCTGCCCCGTCGCCGCCGCGACCGTCGACTGCGCGGCCTCCGGCGAGGCCACCCGGGAGGCCGCGGCCGCCGCGTTCGCCACCTGGACCGGCCCGGTGGCCGAGGCCCTGACCGGCCTGGGCGTCCCGGCGGCCCGGGCCGGATCACTCGCCACTGTCATGATCAGTGCCCTGGAGGGCGCGATCCTGATCGCCCGGGCGGAACGGGACGTGCGGGCGCTGACGACGGTCGCCACCGAGCTGGCTCCCCTGCTGGACGCCGCCGTCGAGCGGGGCGCTTCCCGGGGGTGAGCCGCACCCCCGTGCGCTACCCCGCCTCGCCTCCGCCCTTGCCCCCTGGATCCCGCCCGGCCCCGCCCGGCGGCAGGCACGGACGAGCCCCCGGCGCCGAGAGGGCGGCCGGGGGCTCGGGAGCAGGACGCGGTCGGAGGGCCCCGGGGCGCGGCCCCGGGGGTCGGGACGGGATCAGACGGTGACCGTTTCCGGCTGCGAGGCCTTCCGGGCGTCCCGCTCGCCCAGCTGCTCCGTCGGGATCTTCGCCGTCTCCCGGGCCGACAGGGCCGCGATCACCGGCGGGACGCACAGCGCCGCCGTGAACAGGGCCACCGAGGACCAGCCGTCGCCGTCCGGGCCCGCGATCTGCGCGGCGAAGGTGACCGCGAAGCCCGCCACCGCGAAGCCGATCTGGGTGCCGATCGCCATGCCGGACAGACGGACGCGGGTGGAGAACATCTCCCCGTAGAAGGAGGGCCACACGCCGTTCGCGGCGCTGTAGACCACGCCGAAGGCGGCGATGCCCAGCAGCAGGATCAGCGGGTAGGAGCCGGTGGAGATCGCCCACAGGTAGGCGGACATCATCACCGCGCTGCCCGCCGCGCCGATCAGGTACACCGGACGGCGTCCGATGCGGTCGGACAGCGCGGCCCACGCCGGGATGGCCGCCAGCGCCACCACGTTGGCCAGCGCGCCCACCCACAGCATCGACGTGCGGCTCATCCCGACCGAGTCACTGGTCGCGTACGCCAGCGCCCACACCGTGAAGATGGTGCTGACCGAGGCGACGAGCGCCCCCGCGACCACCCGCAGGACGTCCGCCCAGTGGTCGCGCAGCAGCACCGCAAGCGGCAGCTTGACGACCTCGCCGGTGGCCTGCTGCGCGGTGAAGGCCGGGGTCTCCTCCAGCTTGCGGCGGATGACGTAGCCGACGACGGCGACCGCGATGCTCAGCCAGAACGGGACCCGCCAGCCCCAGGACAGCAACTGCTCCTCGGGGAGGGCCGCGATCGGGATGAAGACGAGCGTGGCGAGGAGCTGACCGCCCTGGGTGCCGCTGAGGGTGAAACTGGTGAAGAAGCCCCTGCGTCCCGCCGGGGCGTGTTCCAGCGTCATGGAGTTGGCGCTGGCCTGCTCGCCGGCCGCGGAGATGCCCTGGAGGACGCGGCACAGCACCAGCAGGACGGGAGCGAGCGTGCCGACCTGCGCGCGAGTGGGCAGGCAGCCGATGAGGAACGTCGACACGCCCATCAGGATCAGCGTGAAGACCATGATCTTCTTGCGGCCCACACGGTCGCCGAAGTGTCCGAGGAAGAGCGCGCCGACGGGCCGCGCCGCGTAGGCGACGCCGAAGGTGGCCAGCGACAGCAGGGTCGCGGTGGCGGGGTCGGACTCGTCGAAGAAGACCTTCGGGAAGATCAGTGCTGCCGCGCTGCCGTAGATGAAGAAGTCGTAGTACTCCAGCGCGCTGCCGATCCAGGCCGCCATGGCGGCTTTCTTCGGCTGACCGGGAGGTGCGGCGGGGACGGACACGGCGTGCTCCTTCGAGGGAACTCCAACGTACGTGGAGTGAGGCAAGGGGAGTAGGGCCGGTTCCCTGGGGTGCGGGGCGGCTGCGCCGGGTGCGTGCCCGGCTAATTAACCCACTGGGTAGTTAGTAGCGGATGGCTACGGATGTTGCGCTGATGTTTCTCCGCTGTCAATAGGCGGCACCCGAGGATCTTTCGTGGAGGCGCCGCGTCGTCCCGCGGGATCGGCCGCCGGGCCGGCGTCGGACCGGCCCGCGCCGTCCGCCCGCGGGACGGGCCCGCCCCGCACGGCCGGGCCGCCGGACCGGCGCCCCGGCCGGCGTCGGACCGGCCCGCGGGACGGCGGCCCGCCGGGGTCAGTCCGCCGCGCGCTCCGCCGTCAGATAGGCGATCACCATGTCGCCGAGCATGGCCCGGTAGTGCTCCCGCTGGGCCGGGTCGACCAGGTCGCGGCCGAACAGGGCGCCGAACGTGTGCCGGTTGGCGACCCGGAAGAAGCAGAACGAGCTGATCATCGCGTGCAGGTCCACGGCGTCCACGTCGGCCGTGAACAGCCCGGACTCCCGCCCGGAGGCCAGGATGCGGCCGATCACGTCGAGCGCGGGGGAGCCGATCCGCCCGAGCTTCTCGGAGGCGGCGATGTGCTCGGCCTCGTGGATGTTCTCGATGCTCACCAGGCGGATGAAGTCGGGGTGCTGCTCGTGGTGGTCGAAGGTCAGCTCCGCCAGCCGGCGGATCGCCGCGACCGGGTCGAGATGCTCCACGTCGAGCTGCTGCTCGGCCTCGCGGATCACGCCGTACGCCCGTTCCAGGACGGCGGTGAAGAGCTGCTCCTTGCCGCCGAAGTAGTAGTAGATCATCCGCTTCGTGGTGCTGGTGCGGGCGGCGATGTCGTCGACCCGGGCCCCTGCGTAGCCGACCCGGGCGAACTCCTGCGTCGCCACGTCGAGGATCTCGGCCCGGGTCCGGGCGGCGTCGCGCAGGCGGCCGTTGCCGTGGGGTCGTGCCGGTTCGTCGACGCTGGTCATCCGGGTTCCTTCGGGCGGCGTGGGTGCAGTGCCGCGATTCTAGAAGCCCGCCCCGGTCCCGTGACGTGAGAGGGCTTCCCTCGGGGTCCGCATCGGTGTTATGACTAACTCACCAGTTCGTACATTAGCCAGCCGATCAGGAGGTCCGCCGTGGCCGTCGTCTTCAAGGACTCGTATCTCGTCGGGCTGATCGGCTCCGGTATCGGTCCGTCCCTCAGCCCGGCGCTGCACGAGCGCGAGGCCGACCGGCAGGGCCTGCGGTACCTGTACCGGCTCATCGACATCGACGTGCTGGGTCGCGGCCCCGAGGCGGTGGGCGACCTGGTGCGCGCCGCCCGCGACCTCGGCTTCGACGGGCTCAACATCACCCACCCGTGCAAACAGCTGGTCGTTCCGCACCTCGACGCGCTCGCCCCGCAGGCCGAGGCGCTCGGCGCGGTCAACACCGTGGTCTTCGAGGACGGCCGGGCCGTCGGCCACAACACCGACGTCACCGGATTCGCCGCCTCCTTCGCACGCGGTCTGCCCGACGTGCCGCTGGAGCGGGTGGTGCAGCTGGGCGCCGGGGGCGCGGGCGCGGCCGTCGCGCACGCCACCCTCACGCTGGGGGCGGGCCGGGTCACCGTCGTGGACGCGCTCGCCGACCGGGCCGCCGATCTCGCCGGTTCCCTCGACCGGCACTTCGGACCCGGCCGGGCCGTCGCCGCGGGACCGGACCGGCTGGCCGATCTGCTCGCGACGGCCGACGGCGTCGTGCACGCCACGCCCACCGGGATGGCCGCCCACCCCGGGCTGCCGTTCCCGGCCCGGCTGCTGCGCCCCGGCCTGTGGGTCGCGGAGGTCGTCTACCGCCCGCTGGAGACCGAGCTGCTGCGCACCGCGCGCGCGGCCGGCTGCGCCACGCTGGACGGGGGCGGCATGGCCGTCTTCCAGGCCGTCGACGCCTTCCGTCTGTTCACCGGCCGGGAGCCGGACAGCGCCGGCATGCTGGCCGACTTCGCGGAGATGGCCCGGGGCGCGGAACAGTCCGCGGGCCACGCCGCATGACGGCCGCGGGCCGTCCGCGGCCGGCCGCCGGCGACCGGCGCAGCCGCGGGATGCCGTCAGGCCCCGTGCCCCCCGACGGGGCGCGGCACAGTCCTCGAAGGAGCATGACCGTGCGTACGTCCATTGCCACCGTCTCCCTCAGCGGATCCCTCACCGAGAAGCTCACGGCCGCCGCCCGGGCCGGCTTCGACGGTGTCGAGATCTTCGAGAACGACCTGCTCGCGAGCCCTCTCGCCCCGGAGGAGATCCGGGCCCGCTGCGCCGACCTCGGCCTGGGCATCGATCTGTACCAGCCGATGCGGGACATCGAGGCGGTGCCGGCCGAGGAGTTCGCCCGCAACCTGCGCCGCGCCCGGCACAAGTTCGAGCTGATGGACCGGCTCGGCGCGGACACCGTCCTGGTCTGCTCCAGCGTCTCCCCGCTCGCGGCGGACGACGACGCGCTCGCCGCCGCCCAGCTGAGCGAGCTCGCCGATCTGGCCCAGGACTTCGGCATCCGCGTCGCCTACGAGGCGCTCGCCTGGGGCCGGCACGTCAGCACCTACGACCACGCCTGGCGCATCGTCGAGGCGGCCGGCCATCCCGCCCTCGGCACCTGCCTGGACAGCTTCCACATCCTGTCCCGGAGCTCCGGTCCGAAGGATCTCGAACGCATCGAAGACATCCCCGGCGAGAAGATCTTCTTCCTCCAGCTGGCCGACGCCCCGCTGCTCGGCATGGACGTCCTGCAGTGGAGCCGCCACCACCGCTGCTTCCCCGGCCAGGGCGGCTTCGACGTCGCCGGCCTGGTGCGGCACGTCCTGCGCACCGGGTACGACGGACCGCTCTCGCTCGAGGTCTTCAACGACGTCTTCCGCCAGGCCGAGGCCGGGCCGACCGCGGTGGACGCCCGCCGCTCCCTGCTGATCCTGCAGGAGGAGGCCGGCCTCCGGGCGCTGCCCGCTCCGGCCGCCCCCACCGGGGTCGCCTTCGCCGAACTGGTCACCCACGACGCCGAACCGGTCGCCGCCCTCCTCACCGGCCTCGGCTTCGCCCGCACCGCCCGCCACCGCGGCAAACCGGTCGAGCTGTGGGAGCAGGGCGAGGCCCGTGTCCTGGTCAACACCGGTCCGGCGGCCCGGCGCGACGGCACCACCCTCACCGCGCTCGGCCTGGAGTCACCGGACCCGGCGGCGGCCGCCCGCCGCGCGGAGGCGCTGCTCGCCCCCGTCCTGCCCCGGCGCCGCGCCGCCGGGGACGCCCCGCTCGACGCGGTCGCCGCCCCCGACGGCACGGAACTCTTCCTGTGCGCGACCGACCGGCCCGAACTGCCGAACTGGCGCGCCGACTTCGCGGACGTGCCGCACGACCCGGCCGCCTCGGACGCCGTCCGCATCGACCATGTGGCGCTCACCCAGCCCTGGCACCACTTCGACGAGGCGGTGCTCTTCCACCGCGGTGTGCTCGGCCTCGAAGCCCAGGAGAGCGTCGACGTCGCCGACCCCTACGGGCTGCTGCGCAGCCGCGCCGTCACCAGCGCCGACGGCGGCGTCCGCCTCCCGCTCACGGTCGGCGCGGCCCCCGGCGACGACACCGCGCACGCCCGGCACATCGCGCTGGCCACCGACGACGTGGTCGCCGCGGCCCGCCGCTTCACGGAGGCCGGCGGTCGCCTGCTGCCCATCGGGGCGAACTACTACGACGACCTCGCGGCCCGCTTCGCGTTCGCCGACGGCGAGCTGGAGACCTACCGCGACCTCGGCATCCTCTACGACCGGGACGCGCACGGCGTCTTCCGGCACTGCTACACGCACACCGTCGGCCGGGTCTTCTTCGAGCTCGTCCAGCGCGACGGCGGCTACCAGGGGTACGGCGCCGTCAACGCGCCGGTGCGCCTGGCCGCCCAGCACGCCGCCCGCTGACCTACTGCCGGCTGACCGTCCTGGTGACACCGGCGACGACCGTCGTGGCCAGGAGCCAGCCGGTCACGATGAGGACGTACGAGAGCGTCTGGTACCAGCCCCTCGGCGCGAACGCGCTCTCCTGCCCGAAGGAGATCACGGGCAGGAGCAGGTCGAGCGTGTAGAAGACCGGGTCGAACCCGGGCGCCTCACCGGCCTTGAGCGGGGGCGGATGATGCCCGGCGTAGGCGATCGAACCGACGGCCAGCAGGGACAGCAGCCAGACGGCCGCGCGCAGCGGGCGGAACCCGTAGCCGACCGCCGCGTCCTGGAGGTGGCCCCACGCCCGGCCGTACCAGGGCAGGGTGCCGCGATGCCGGCGCTGCTTGGCCAGCTGCACGGCCCGGGCCGCGCGGTCGTCGCCGGTGCGGCGGTAGGCGGCCGTGAGCTGCTCGTAGGCGTGCGGGTCGAAGGCGCCGTCGTCGCGCTCCAGCATCGGCAGCCGCCGCTCGGCGGGCTCGTGCGGGGTGAGGAAGGTGTAGGTGAGGTCCAGCAGGCGCACCTGGTCGGGCAGCATCTCCGGCTCCAGCTGGAGCTGCCCCACCTCCGCGCGCCGCAGATTGAGCCGGCCCTCGACCGGAGGGCCCTCGCGCAGCCACAGTTCCCCCAGGACACAGCTGCTGGCCCGCAGCGCGGTGCCGCCCGGGTTGGACAGGGAGGCCCGCAGCAGGTCCACCCGGCCGGGGACGCGGGAGCCGCGCAGATCGATCCGGCCGTGCGCGCGCAGCCGCCGGCCCAGCAGATTGGCCCCCACCTCCAGGGACTCCGCGTTCAGCACGTGCCCGCCCGGGTTGCTCAGTTCGGCGTCCTCCAGGTCGATCGAGCCGCTGACGGAGGCGCCGTCGAGCCGGATCAGGCCCCGGGTGCGCAGCCCGTGCGCGCAGAGGTCGTCGTCGATGGAGACCTGGTTGAGCTGGAGGACGGGCTCCGTGGGGTCCGCCGCGGTGACCCGCGCGCCGTCGAGGTACAACGCGCCCGATATCTGCGCCCTGCTGAGGTGCACCGGGCCGGCGATCCGGCAGCCGGTCAGCCGCAGCCCCCCGTCGATACGGCTGTGCGACGCGTCCAGACCGGGCAGCTCGGAGTCGCGCAGACTGAGGTAGCTGAGCTGGGCTCCGACCAGTCGCGGGGCCTCGTCGAAGCGGCAGCGGACCAGACGGATCATGCTGTCGACGACCGCGTGGCGCAGGTCGAGGAGTCCGGTGACCTGCGCCCCGGTGACCTTGAGAGCCGCTATCTCCCCCGGTTCACGGGGGCCGTTGAGGAGCAGGGCCCGCAACACGGCCGCCCGTACGGCGCGTTCGGGGCCGTTCTCCTCGCCCCGGGTCCGGAAGTCCACGGTCGCACCTGTGGCGAAGGCCCGCCAGAGTCGCTGTTCGGCCGGTGTCAGATCGTTGATCTCCATCAGCCGCGACTCTGGCGGGCCTTGCCGAGCGGTGTCAACCGGCTACGGCCGGATGTTCCATTCGGCGATCACGGGCCGTCCGTGCTCCGTCGACAGACGGCTGACCGTGCCCGTGGCCAGCTGGAACAACCGGCCCTCGGCGGGCGGGAGTCCCAGCCTGCGGGCGGTCAGGACGCGCAGGAAGTGTCCGTGCGCGACCAGCACCGCGTCACCGCCGCGGTTCTGCAGTGCCGCGTCCACCCGCGACAGCACCCGGTCGGCACGCCGGCCGATCTCCTCGGGCGACTCGCCGGGACGACCGTCCGGGCCGGGCGGCACGCCGTCCGTCCACAGGTCCCAGGCGGGACGCGTGCGGTGTATCTCGACGCTGGTGATGCCCTCGTAGGCGCCGTAGTCCCATTCGTGCAGGTCGGGTTCGGGAACGGCCCCGGTGACGCCCGCGAGTTCGGCGGTTCGGACCGCCCGGTGCAGCGGGCTGGTCAGCGCGAGGCAGAAGGCCCGGCCGGAGAGGAGCGGAGCGAGCGACTTGGCCTGTTCCTCACCGCGTTCGGTGAGGGGCAGGTCGGTCAGGCCGGTGTGCTGTCCCGACACGCTCCACTCCGTCTCCCCGTGGCGGACCAGCAGCAGATCCCCCACGGCCGGGCCTACTTCTTCGCCGACTCGACGGCGTGGCCGCCGAACTGGTTGCGCAGCGCCGCGATCATCTTCATCTGCGGCGAGTCGTCCTGGCGGGAGGCGAACCGTGCGAACAGCGACGCCGTGATGGCGGGCAGCGGCACGGCGTTGTCGATGGCGGCCTCGACCGTCCAGCGGCCCTCGCCGGAGTCCTCCGCGTAACCGCGCAGCTTGTCCAGGTGCACGTCCTCGTCGAGGGCGTTGACGGCCAGGTCGAGCAGCCAGGACCGGATGACGGTCCCCTCCTGCCAGGACCGGAAGACCTCGCGCACGTTCTCCACGGAGTCCACCTTCTCGAGGAGCTCCCAGCCCTCGGCGTACGCCTGCATCATGGCGTACTCGATGCCGTTGTGGACCATCTTGGAGAAGTGCCCGGCGCCGACCTTGCCCGCGTGGACGTAGCCGTAGGGGCCCTCGGGCTTGAGCGCGTCGAAGATCGGCTGCACCCTGGCGACGTGCTCGGCGTCGCCGCCGACCATCAGGGCGTAGCCGTTCTGGAGGCCCCAGACGCCGCCGGAGACGCCGGCGTCGACGAAGCCGATGCCCTTGGCGCCGAGCTCCTCGGCGTGCTTCTCGTCGTCCGTCCAGCGGGAGTTGCCGCCGTCGACGACCGTGTCGCCGGCCTCCAGCAGGCCGCCGAGCTCGTCGATGACGGACTGGGTGGCCGGGCCGGCCGGGACCATCACCCAGACGGTGCGCGGCGCTTCGAGCTTGTCGACGAGTTCGGCGAGACCGCTGACGTCGGAGACCTCGGGATTGCGGTCGTAGCCGATGACGGTGTGGCCTGCGCGGCGGATGCGCTCGCGCATGTTGCCGCCCATCTTGCCGAGGCCGATCAGACCCAGCTGCATCGATGTCATGTCAGTTCACTACTTCCTGAGTTCGCGGTAGGCGGCGACGAGAGCGGCGGTGGAGGGGTCGAGTCCGGGCACCTCGGCGCCCTCGGTGAGGGCGGGTTCGACGCGCTTGGCGAGCACCTTGCCCAGCTCCACGCCCCACTGGTCGAAGGAGTCGATGTCCCACACGGCGCCCTGCACGAGCACCTTGTGCTCGTAGAGGGCGATGAGCTGGCCGAGCACCGACGGGGTGAGCTCGGGGCTGAGGATCGTGGTCGTGGGGTGGTTGCCCTGGAAGGTGCGGTGCGCCACCTGCTCCTCCGGCACCCCCTCCGACCGGACCTCCTCGGCGGTCTTGCCGAAGGCGAGGGCCTGTCCCTGCGCGAACAGGTTGGCCATCAGCAGGTCGTGCTGCGCCTTGAGTTCACCGCTCAGCTCGTCGAGCGGACGGGCGAAGCCGATGAGGTCGGCCGGGATCAGCTTCGTGCCCTGGTGGATCAACTGGTAGTAGGCGTGCTGCCCGTTGGTGCCCGGGGTGCCCCAGACCACCGGGCCGGTCTGCCAGCGCACGGGCCGGCCCTCGCGGTCCACCGACTTGCCGTTGGACTCCATGTCGAGCTGCTGGAGATAGGCGGTGAACTTCGACAGGTAGTGGCTGTAGGGGAGTACGGCGTGCGACTGCGCGTCGAAGAAGTTGCCGTACCAGATGCCCAGCAGGCCCAGGATCAGCGGGGCGTTGGACTCGGCGGGCGCGGTGCGGAAGTGGTCGTCGACGATCCTGAACCCGTCGAGCAGCTCCCGGAAGCGGCCCGGGCCGATGGCGATCATCAGCGACAGGCCGATCGCCGAGTCGAAGGAGTATCGACCGCCCACCCAGTCCCAGAACTCGAACATGTTGGCCGTGTCGATGCCGAAGCCGGCGACCTTCTCGGCGTTCGTGGACAGCGCGACGAAGTGCTTCGCCACGGCCTTCTCGTCACCGTCCAGCCCCTTCAGGAGCCAGCTGCGGGCCGAGGTGGCGTTGGTGATCGTCTCGATCGTGGTGAAGGTCTTGGAGGCGACGATGAACAGCGTCTCGGCCGGGTCCAGGTCGTGGACCGCCTCGTGGAGATCGGCGCCGTCGACGTTGGAGACGAACCGGAAGGTCAGCGAGCGGTCCGTGTAGGCCCGCAGTGCCTCGTAGGCCATCGCGGGGCCCAGGTCGGAGCCGCCGATGCCGATGTTGACGACATTGCGGATCCGGCGGCCGGTGTGCCCGGTCCACTCACCGGAGCGCACGCGCTCGGCGAAGCCGCTCATCCTGCCGAGCACGGCGTGCACCTGGGGGACGACGTTCTCGCCGTCGACCTCGACGACGCTGCCCGTGGGGGCCCGCAGCGCGGTGTGCAGGACCGCGCGGTCCTCGGTGATGTTGATCCTGTCCCCGCGGAACATGGCGTCGCGCAGCCCGGACACGTCCGTGGCGGCGGCGAGTTCGCGCAGCAGCGCGAGCGTCTCGTCGGTGACGAGGTTCTTGGAGTAGTCGATGCGCAGGTCACCGACGCGCACCACGTACCGTTCGGCGCGCTCCGGGTCGGCCGCGAACAGCTCCCGCAGGTCCGTCTGCCACCGGGCGCGGTGTTCCTTCAGCGCGGTCCACTCGGGCCGCTGGTCGAGTCGGGGCGTGTCAGACATGGGAGGAGGTCTCCTTGGTGCCCTCGCCGCGCAGGGCGACGGCGTACATCTCGTCCGCGTCGAGGCGCCTGAGCTCCTCGGCGATGAGTTCGGAGGTGGCGCGGACCTTCAGCGCCAGGGTGCGCGAGGGCTGGCCGGGCAGGGTGAGCGTGGCGAGCGGGCCCTCGGGGCGGTCGATGGCGATCTCGCCGTTCGCGGTGCCGAGGCGGACGGCGGTGACGACGGGCCCGGCGGTCACGACCCGGTCGACGACGACGTTCAGCCGTGCCTCCAGCCAGCGCGCGAGCAGCTCGGCGCTGGGGTTGTCGGCCTCGCTCTCGACGGCTGCCGAGGTGATCGGCACCTGGGCCTGGTCCAGGGCCGCCGCGAGCATCGAGCGCCACGGGGTGAGCCGGGTCCAGGCGAGGTCGGTGTCGCCGGGCGCGTAGGACTTCACGCGCGCCTCCAGGGCCGCCAGGGGCCGCTCGACGGCGTACATGTCGGTGATCCTGCGCTGCGCGAGGGCGCCCAGCGGGTCCTTGGCGGGGTTCACCGGAGCGTCCACCGGCCACCACACGACGACCGGGGCGTCCGGCAGCAGCAGCGGCAGGACGACGGAGTCGGCGTGGTCGGACACCTCGCCGTAGGTCCGCAGGATGACCGTCTCGCCGGTGCCCGCGTCGGCGCCCACCCGTACCTCGGCGTCGAGCCGGGCGTTGGTGCGGTCGCGCGGGCTGCGGGCGTGCCGCTTGATGACGACCAGGGTGCGCGAGGGGTGCTCGTGCGAGGCCTCCTCGGCCGCCTTGATGGAGTCGTAGGCGTTCTCCTCGTCCGTGACGATGACCATCGTCAGGACCATGCCCACGGCCGGTGTGCCGATGGCGCGGCGACCCCGCACCAACGCCTTGTTGATCTTGCTTGCCGTGGTGTCGGTCAGGTCGATCTTCATGGCCTGCGCCAGCTCCGTCCGTCTCGTGCGAGCATCTCGTCGGCTTCCTCGGGTCCCCAGCTGCCCGAGGCGTACTGCGCGGGCTTGCCGTGCCGTGCCCAGTACTCCTCGATCGGGTCGAGGATCTTCCAGGACTCTTCCACTTCCTGGTGGCGGGGGAACAGGTTGGCGTCGCCGAGCAGCACGTCCAGGATGAGACGCTCGTACGCCTCGGGGCTGGACTCCGTGAAGGACTCGCCGTAGGCGAAGTCCATCGTGACGTCCCGGATCTCCATCGAGGTGCCCGGCACCTTGGAGCCGAACCGCACCGTGATGCCCTCGTCCGGCTGGACGCGGATGACGATGGCGTTCTGGCCGAGCTCCTCGGTCGCGGTGGAGTCGAAGGGGGAGTGGGGCGCGCGCTGGAAGACGACCGCGATCTCGGTGACCCGGCGGCCGAGGCGCTTGCCGGTGCGCAGGTAGAACGGCACGCCGGCCCAGCGGCGGTTGTCGACGTTCAGCTTCACGGCGGCGTACGTGTCCGTCGTGGAGGCCGGGTCGATGCCCTCCTCCTCCAGGTAGCCGAGCACCTTCTGGCCGCCCTGCCAGGCGCCCGCGTACTGCCCGCGCACGGTGTGCCTGCCCAGCTCCTCGGGGAGCTTCACCGCCCTGAGCACCTTGAGCTTCTCGGTGAGCAGCGCGTTCGCGTCGAAGGCCGCGGGCTCCTCCATGGCGGTCAGGGCCATCAGCTGGAGCAGGTGGTTCTGGATGACGTCGCGGGCGGCGCCGATGCCGTCGTAGTAGCCGGCCCGGCCGCCGATGCCGATGTCCTCGGCCATGGTGATCTGCACGTGGTCGACGTACGACCGGTTCCAGATCGGCTCGAACATGGTGTTGGCGAAGCGGAGCGCCAGGATGTTCTGGACGGTCTCCTTGCCCAGGTAGTGGTCGATGCGGAACACCTGGTCCGGCTCGAACACGTCGTGCACGACCGCGTTCAGCTCCTGGGCGCTGGCGAGGTCGTGGCCGAACGGCTTCTCGATGACCGCCCGCCGCCAGGATCCCGCCGGACCCTTCGCCAGGTTGTGCTTCTTGAGCTGCTCGACGACCTTGGGGAAGAACTTCGGCGGCACGGAGAGATAGAAGGCGAAGTTGCCGCCCGTGCCGCGGGAGGAGTCCAGCTCCTCGACGGCGTCCCGCAGCTGCTTGAACGCGGTGTCGTCGTCGAAGTCGCCGGGCACGAAGCGCATGCCCTCGGCGAGCTGCTGCCAGACCTCCTCGCGGAACGGCGTCCGGGAGTGCTCGCGCACGGCGTCGTGGACGACCTGCGCGAAGTCCTGGTCCTCCCAGTCGCGGCGGGCGAAGCCGACGAGGGAGAAGCCCGGCGGGAGCAGCCCGCGGTTGGCGAGGTCGTAGACCGCCGGCATGAGCTTCTTGCGGGACAGGTCGCCGGTCACGCCGAAGATGACGAGGCCGGAGGGGCCCGCGATACGGGGCAGGCGCCGGTCACGGGCGTCCCTCAGGGGATTCTGCCAGGCCGCGCCGAGACTGCTGGTGCTCATTCCGCGTCAACTCCCTTGCTCATCAGCGACTTCGTGACCGCGTCCAGAAGGTCCTGCCACGCCACCGCGAACTTCGCGACACCCTCTTCCTCCAACCGGGTGACCACCTCGTCGTAGGAGATGCCGAGCTCCTCGACGGCGGCGAGGTCGGCACGCGCCCGGGCGTAGCCGCCGGTGACGGTGTCACCGGTGATGTCACCGTGGTCGGCGGTGGCGTTCAGCGTGGCCTCGGGCATGGTGTTGACCGTGCCCGGTGCCACCAGATCGTCCACATACAGCGTGTCCTTGTACGCAGGATCCTTCACCCCGGTGGATGCCCACAGCGGACGCTGCCGGTTCGCCCCGGCGGCGGCGAGCGCGGTCCAGCGGTCGCCCGCGAAGGCCTCCTCGTACGCCTCGTAGGCCAGCCGCGCGTTGGCGAGGGCAGCCCGTCCCTTCAGGGCGAGGGCCGCGTCGGTGCCGAGCACGGTCAGCCGCTTGTCGATCTCGGCGTCGACGCGGGAGACGAAGAAGGAGGCCACCGAGTGGATCGTGGACAGGTCCAGGCCCATGGCGGCGGCCTTCTCCAGGCCCGCCAGATAGGCGTCCATGACCTCGCGGTAGCGCTCCAGGGAGAAGATCAGCGTGACGTTGACGCTGATGCCGAGGCCGATGACCTCGGTGATCGCCGGGAGGCCGGCCCGGGTGGCCGGGATCTTGATCATCACGTTGGGGCGGTCGACGAGCCAGGCGAGCTGCTTGGCCTCGGCGATCGTGGCGGCCGTGCGATGGGCCAGACGGGGGTCGACCTCGATGGAGACCCGTCCGTCGCGACCGTCCGTCGCGGTGTATACAGAATGCAGGATATCGGCTGCGGACCGCACGTCGGCCGTCGTCATCATCCGCACGGCCTCGTCCACCGTGACGCCCCGCGTCGCCAGGTCGGCGAGCTGTTCCTCGTACCCCTCACCGGAGCCGATCGCGGCCTGGAAGATGGACGGGTTGGTGGTGACGCCGACGACGTTCTTCGTCTCGACGAGTTCGGCGAGGTTGCCGGACGCGATCCGCTTGCGCGACAGGTCGTCCAGCCAGATGGAGACGCCCTCGCTCGACAGGCGGTCCAGCGCTCCCGCGGTTGCGGTTGCTTCGGTCACTTCGATCATCTTCTTTCCGGCGGTCGGATCAACCACGCGCTGCGGCAAGGGATTCCCTGGCCGCGGCGGCGACGTTCTCGGCGGTGAAGCCGTATGCGGCGAACAGGGTCTGGGCGTCGGCGGAGGCGCCGAAGTGCTCGAGGGAGACGATGCGGCCGGCGTCCCCGACGTACCTGTGCCAGGTGAGGCCGATGCCCGCCTCGACGGCGACGCGGGCCTTCACCGACGGCGGCAGGACGTGGTCGCGGTACTCGCGCGGCTGCTCCTCGAACCACTCCACGGACGGCATCGACACCACCCGGACGCCGATTCCCTCGGCCTCCAGCGCCTCGCGCGCGGCGACGGCGAGGTGCACCTCGGAGCCGGTGGCGACGAGGACGACCTCGGGGGTCGCCGTCGAGGACTCGGCCAGGACGTAACCGCCCTTCGCCGCGTCCGGGTCCGGCGCGTACGTCGGCACGCCCTGACGGGTGAGGGCCAGACCGTGCGGGGCCGGCCGGGTGGCGTGCCGCTTCAGGATCTCGGCCCAGGCGATCGCCGTCTCGTTGGCGTCGGCCGGGCGGACGATGTTCAGGCCCGGGATGGCGCGCAGCGAGGCCAGGTGCTCGACCGGCTGGTGCGTCGGGCCGTCCTCGCCGAGGCCGATGGAGTCGTGCGTCCACACGTACGTCACCGGCAGCTGCATCAGCGCCGACAGCCGCACCGCGTTGCGCATGTAGTCGGAGAACACCAGGAAGGTGCCGCCGTAGATGCGGGTGTTGCCGTGCAGGGCGATGCCGTTCATCTCCGCGGCCATCGAGAACTCGCGGATGCCGAAGTGGACCGTGCGGCCGTACGGGCTCGCCTCGGGCAGCGGGTTGCCCTCGGGCAGGAACGACGACGTCTTGTCGATCGTCGTGTTGTTGGAACCGGCCAGGTCGGCGGAGCCGCCCCACAGCTCGGGGATGACCGCGCCGAGCGCCTGGAGGACCTTGCCGGACGCGGCACGGGTGGCGACCGCCTTGCCGGGCTCGAACACCGGCAGCGCGTCCTCCCAGCCGTCGGGCAGCTGACCCGCGAGGACCCGGTCGAAGAGCCGGGCGCGCGCGGGCTCGGCGCCACGCCACTTCTCCAGCTGCTTGTCCCAGGCCGCGTGGGCCTCGGCGCCCCGGTCGAGGGCGGCGCGGGTGTGCGCGAGGACCTCGTCGGAGACCTCGAAGCTCCGCTCCGGGTCGAAGCCGAGGAGACGCTTGGTGGCGGCGACCTCCTCCGCGCCGAGGGCCGAGCCGTGGGAGGCCTCGGTGTTCCGGGCGTTCGGCGCGGGCCAGGCGATGATCGTGCGCAGCGAGATGATCGAGGGGCGCCCCGTCTCGGCCTGCGCCGCCCTCAGGGCCGCGTACAGGGCGGGGACGTCCACGTCGCCGTCCTCGGTCGGCTCGACGCGCTGGGTGTGCCAGCCGTAGGCCTCGTACCGCTTCAGCACGTCCTCGGAGAAGGCGGTGGCGGTGTCGCCCTCGATGGAGATGTGGTTGTCGTCGTAGACGAAGACGAGGTTGCCCAGCTTCTGGTGGCCGGCGAGGGAGGAGGCCTCGGCCGACACGCCCTCCTCCAGGTCGCCGTCGGAGACGATGCCCCAGACGGTGTGGTCGAACGGCGACTCGCCCTGCGGGGCGTCGGGGTCGAACAGACCGCGCTCGAAGCGTGCGGCCATCGCCATGCCGACGGCGTTGGCGACGCCCTGGCCGAGCGGTCCGGTGGTGGTCTCGACACCGGCGGTGTGCCCGTACTCGGGATGACCGGGCGTCTTCGAGCCGTGCGTGCGGAAGTTCCTGAGGTCCTCCAGCTCCAGCTCGTAGCCGGAGAGGAAGAGCTGGGTGTAGAGGGTCAGCGAGGTGTGGCCGGGGGACAGCACGAAGCGGTCACGGCCCGTCCACTCGGGGTCCGCGGGGTCGTGTCGCATCACCTTCTGAAAGATCGTGTACGCGACCGGGGCCAGACTCATGGCCGTTCCCGGGTGTCCGTTGCCCACCTGCTGCACGGCATCCGCTGCCAGAAGGCGTGCGGTGTCGACGGCACGCCGGTCACGCTCGGTCCATTCGACGTCGTTAGGAGTCTGCGTGCTCATCTTCAAGAAATCCTCGATAGGAGCGGGGCATCTGCTCGGTTGTGTTCAAACCTAAAAGTCTGACTTTTACGAAGGAAGGTCTCCCTGTGTCAGCCTGTGGTGAATGTGGGACACCCGGCGGCGACACATGAGCGCCACGGGGCGGCAACTGGGCGGCACGAGACGGACATGGTGGACACAAGTACCCAAGACGGCGCCGGTGAGGGCATCAGGACCTTCCCCTTCCCCGTCGAACTCAGCGTCGGCGGCGTCGGCATGCAGGTGGGCCCCATGGGCACCGGTCGCACCTGGCACACCGACGCGCCGCTGGACCGTGTGCACCGCATCGACTTCCACGTGGTGATGCTCTTCGACGACGGTCCGGTCCGCCACATGATCGACTTCGCCGAGTACGAGGCGAGGGCCGGTGACGTGCTCTGGATCCGCCCCGGCCAGGTCCACCGCTTCTCGACGTCGAGCGAGTACCGCGGAACGGTCCTGACCATGCAGCCCGGCTTTCTGCCGCGCGCCACCGTGGAGGCCGCGGGGCTCTACCGCTACGACCTGCCGCCGCTGCTCCGTCCGGACGCGCGCCGGCTCGCGGGCCTGCGCGCGGCACTGACGTATCTGCGCGGGGAGTACGACGACGGCGGCGCCGACGCGACGCTGCCCCTGAGCCTGCACACGGCGGTGCTGCGGCACTCCCTCACCGCGTTCCTGCTGCGGCTGGCGCATCTCGCGGCGAGCAGCGCGGAGGCGGCGCGCGGCCGCGCCGACACCACGTTCACGCTCTTCCGGGACGCCGTGGAGCGGGGCTTCGCCACCAACCACAGCGTCAGCGCCTACGCCGACGCGCTCGGTTACTCCCGCCGCACCCTCGTCCGCGCGGTCCGCGCCGCCACCGGCGAGACACCCAAGGGCTTCATCGACAAGCGGGTCGTCCTGGAGGCGAAACGGCTCCTCGCCCACACGGACCTGCCGATCGGCCGGGTCGGTGCGGCGGTGGGCTTCCCCGACCCCGCGAACTTCTCCAAGTTCTTCCAGCTGCACACGGGAAACACCCCGGTGGCCTTCCGCGCGGAACTGCGCTGAGGCGACCGGGGTGTGCGTCGGCCGACGGCTGGGGGCGACCGGGGGTGCGGACGGCCGGGGGTCTGCGGCCCGTCCGCGGAGGCCGGCCGCCCGGCGCCGTGCGGCCGTCGGTCAGTGGCCGAAGGTGAACCAGTTGACGTTCACGAAGTCGGCCGGCTGGCCGCTGGTGAAGGTCAGGTAGACGTCGTGGGTGCCGGTGACGGAGCTGATGTTCGCCGGGACCGTCCGCCACGCCTGCCAGCCACCGGTGTTGGCCACCGCGAAGCTGCCGACGGGCGTGGCGGTACGGCTGTCGAGACGCACCTCGACCAGTCCGCTGACCCCGCCGGCCGCCCCGCTGGCGACCCGCGCGCTGAACTGTTTCGCCGCACCGGAACCGAAGGTGACGCCCTTGAAGACGGCGTAGTCGCCGTTCGCGAGGGCGCCGATGTTCTGGCCGCCGCCCGTGTCGGTGGTCGTCTCGGTGATCGTGCCGGAGTGGCTGTCGTACGACTCGGCCTGGATCGTGCCGTAGGCGTCCCGGCTGCCGGACGGCGGCGGTGTGGTACCGCTCCCACCGCCCGCGGCCTGGAGCACCTGCACGTAGTCGACCACCATCGGGTGGCCCGGCTGGGTGTCGCCGTCCAGACCGCCGCCGAAGGCGTCCGGGAAGCCGCCGCCCATCGCGACGTTCAGGATCACGAAGTAGCCGTGGTTCGTCGCGTTGGTCCACGTCGTCGCGTCGACCTGGTTCGCCGTGACGGTGTGGTAGTTGACGCCGTCGACGTAGAACCGGATCGCCTCGGGGCTCACCGAGCGGTCCCACTCCATGCTGTACGTGTGGAAGCCGGACTGGCAGGTGGTGTTCGGGCACGCGACGGAGTTGCCGATGCCGGTGGTCTCGTTGCACGGGCCGCCCGGGTTGGTGCCGCAGTGCATCGTCGACCAGACCTTGTTCAGGCCCTGGACGTTCTCCATGATGTCCAACTCGCCGACGCCCGGCCAGTTCTGGTAGTTGCCGCGGTAGGGCGAGCCGAGCGCCCAGAACGCGGGCCAGTAGCCCTCGGCGGCCGTGCCGGTCACGTTCGGCATCTGGATGCGGGCCTCCACCCGCAGCTTGCCGCCGGACGGGGGCTGGAAGTCGGTGCGGTTGGTCTCGATGCGGCCCGAGGTCCAGCGGCCCGCGGAGTCGCGCAGCGGTGTGATGCGCAGATTGCCGTTGCCGTCGAGCGAGACGTTGGCGGTGCTGTTGGTCATCGTCTCGACCTCGCCGGTGCCCCAGTTGGCGGGGCCGCCCGGGTACGAGGTCCCGGTGCTGTACTGCCAGTTGGAGGTGTTCACCCCGGTGCCCGCGGCGCCGGTGAAGTCGTCGAGGAAGACCTGCGTCCAGCCGGACGGGGGTGTGGGCGCGGAGGCGTTCGCGGGCAGGGTGACGGCCGCCGCGGCGGCGGCCGCCAGGCCGAGGGTGCTCAGCACGGCGACGAGCGCGCGTCGCCGTCGGGGGATGCCGGAGGTTGCACTCATGGGGAGGTGCCTCTCGGGTACGGAGTGATGGGCGCGGGTGACTCCGAAAGCGTTTGAGAGCGCTCTCAAAGTGGGCCCAATGTGCTCTCCGTGCCGGGGGCCGTCAAGACTTAAAGCAAAGAAAGTCCTTACGTGGCAAGGAAGTTCATGGGTTGAACCACGCAAACGTGCTAAAGCGCGCTGCCCGCCGTCCAGTCCGACCAGGAGAGGTTCCAGCCGTTGAGTCCGTTGGCCGCGTCGACGGTCCGCTCGCCCGAGTTCTTGACGATCACCACATCCCCGAGCATCGAGCTCTCGTAGAACTCGTAGCCCGCGACGGAGCTGTCGTCGGCGCCCTTGGTGTCGTGCAGGCCGACACAGCCGTGGCTGGTGTTCCGGCTGCCGAAGATCGAGGCCGAGGCCCAGTAGTTGCCGTGGATGAAGGTGCCGGAGGTGGTCAGGCGCTGGGCGTGCGGGACGTCGGCGATGTCGTACTCGTCGCCGAGGCCGACCGTGGAGGACTCCATCCGGGTCTCCTTGAACCGCTCGCTGATGACCATGATCCCGGACCAGGTGGTGTGGTCGGAGTCGCCGCCGGAGACGGGGTAGGTGGCCAGGGTCGCGCCGTCCCGCTCGACCACCATCTTCTTGCTGGACAGGTCCACGGTGCTGATCTGCGCGCGGCCGATGTGGAACGTGACGTCCTTCGACTGCATACCGTAGACACCATCCGCGCCCTCGACGTCCTTCAACCGCAGGCCGAGGGTGATGGTCGTCCCGGCCGCCCAGTACGTCTTCGGCCGGAAGTCCAGCCGGGTGGAGCTGAACCAGTGCCCGACGATCTCCACGGCGGGCTCGGCCGTCACCGTGATCGCCTTCTCCACGGCCGCCTTGTCCGTCACGGCGTGCGAGAAGCTGATCGAGACCGGCATGCCCACGCCGGAGGTGGAGTTCGCCTCGGGGGTGAAGTAGCCGACGAAGGTCTCGCCCGGGGACCTGGTGGTGAAGGTGGCGGTCTGCGCGGCGCCGCCCTCCGCCCGGGCGGTGACCGTGTACTTGGTCCCGGAGCAGGGAGGGGAGGTGGACGTCCACGTGGTCCCGGTCTCGTCGAGCGCGCCCGCGAGAGCCGAGCCGTCGTTGCCCGTCACGGTCACGGAGGCGAGGGTGCCGTCGGTCACGGTGACCTCGACCGGGCTGGTGAAGGCCGCCTTCTTGGTGCCGTCGGCCGGGGTGACCGAGATCACCGGCTGTGTGGCGGTCGGCGAGGCCTTCGTGGACGCGGAACCCGACGTCCCCGTCCCGGTTCCGGTCCCGTTCGTCGTGTGCTCCGAGGCGTCCGCCGATCCGGAACCGCACCCGGTCAGCGCCACGGCCGGGACGGCCCCCAGCACGCCCAGGATCCCGCGCCGGGACCAGCCTCCCGGCTGCTGTCCGGACCGGTTCGATATGTGCGAGACGCCCACGGCATGCCTTCCTGAGTTGTCCTTCTGCGCGCCTGCATCCTGCGCCTTCCAGATGGGGCGATCCTTTGAATCCCCCGGTCGCCACCTGAGATTCCTGTGAGGAGGGCCTGAGAGACGGGGGCGCCTGCGGAAGGGTGGGGCCGCCGGGCTGCGGATCGCCGGGCTGCGGGTTGCCGGGAGCGGATTGCCGGGACTCCGGCCGCTCCGAGGTCTTGGCCTTCGGTTCCGGGGTCCCGGCGGCCTGACCCCCGGCTCCGGGAACCGTCCGGCAGGGATCTCCGAGTCGGCAACCGGTTCTCCTCCGCGGGGAACGACCGCCCGTATCCGGTCGGCGGGCCAGGTCCGCAAGGCCCGCAGGTCAGTTCCGCCCCGTGCGGGTCGGCCCGGCGGTCGACCGCGCGGCCCTCGGCCCTGAGGCGCCGGCCCGGCCTCTCCCGCGCCGGTGGCCGCAGCGGCGGCGCGGCGGCTCAGCCCTGCCGGCCGTCGGGCTGCCAGCCCAGGGCCCGGGAGATACCGCGCGCCGCGAGACGTACGGCCGGCGCCAGTACCGGCACCTGGGCGTCCGCGTGCGGGACGACGACCGACACGGCGGCCGCCACCGCACCGTCCGGTCCGCGCACCGGGGCGGCCACCGACAGGGCGTCGTCGGTGACCTGACGGCTGCTCACCGCGACTCCGGAGCGCCGGACTTCGGCCAGTACCCGGCGCAACCGCGCGGGATCGGTGATGGTGTGGGCGGTGTAGGAGGCCAACGGCCCAGCGCAGTAGTCCTCCTGGAGTGCGAAGTCGCTGTGTGCCAGCAGCGCGAGCCCGACGCCGGTCACGTGCAGCGGCCAGCGGGCGCCCACCCGGATGTGCACCCCGACCGCCGAACGCCCCGACAGCCACTCGGTGTAGACGACCTCGGACCCGTCCCGCACCGCCAACTGCACGTTCTCGTGCGTGGCTTCGTACAGGTCCTCCAGATACGGCAGCGCGACCTGCCGCAGTGCCAGGCCGCGTGGCGCCAGCGCCGCGACCTCCCACAGCCGCAGCCCGACGTGGTACACGCCGGACGGGTCCCGCTCCAGGGCGCCCCACTCGGTCAGGGCGCTCACCAGCCGGTGCGCGGTGGTGAGCGTCAGACCGGCGCGGCGGCTGATGTCGGTCAGGGTGAGCGCGGGGTGCGTGTGGTCGAACGCGGCGAGCACGGCCAGCAGCCGGCCGGGCGCGGAGCGGGCGGTCACCGCGGGATCGCCCCGGCCCATCGGGTGCTCCTCACGGCGTCAGGCCAGTCCGTCCTCGGCGATCCGCCGCAGCAGGGAGTGCAGGGTCTCGCGGTCGGCCGGGCCGAGCGGGTCCAGCAGTTCGTTCGTCACCCGCAGGCCCGCCTCGTCGGTGCCGCGCAGGAAGGAGCGGCCGTCCTCGGTGAGCACGACGATCCGGCTGCGCCGGTCGTCCGGCGCCGGGCGGCGCTCGGCGAAGCCCAGCTTCTCCAGGTCGTCGACCAGGCCGACGATCGCGCTGGGGTCGTAGCCGAGCCGTGCGCTCAGCTCCCGCTGGAGGGCCCCCTCGGAGGTGGCGAGGAAGCGCAGCACCGCGTAGTGACGCAGCCGCACTCCCGACTCCTGGAGGAACGTGTTGAACAACTGGCCCGAGCGCAGGCCCAGCCGGTACAGCAGATAGCCCGTGTCCGCGTGCAGCCCGCGCATCCACGGTTCGTCCGCGTCGATCGGGGCGGCGTTGCTTGCGTTGTCCTGGCGGGCGATGGCGGGCTCCCTGGGCTCGGTCCCCTTCCGGGGTGGTGCGACGTACAGATTCCAGCATGACGCACCCGTAGGACGACAACAACTATTGACGACAACAATTATTGCTCTTAGCTTCGATCTCGTAGTGAGCACCCCGCACAGCACTGTGCGCACCCCATGTGAAGGGACACCGTCGTGCCCAGCATCGATCTCACCGGCAAGGCCGCCGTCGTCACCGGCAGCGGCCGGGGCCTCGGCCTCGCCTACGCCCATGCCCTGGTCGCCCGCGGCGCGGCCGTGGTCGTCAACGACGTCGACGAGGCGGTCGCCGGGCAGGCCGTGAAGTCCCTCGTCGCGGCCGGTGGCAGGGCGGTCGCCGAAGTGGTCCCGGTCGGTACGACGGAGGCCGCGGACCGGCTGGTGGACCGTGCCGTGGAGGAGTTCGGCCGGCTCGACATCCTGGTCACCAACGCGGGCATCCTGCGCGACAGGGTGCTGTGGAAGATGACCGACGACGACTTCGACGCGGTGATCGCCACCCACCTCAAGGGCACCTTCACCTGCGCCCGCGCCGCCGCCGTGCGGATGCGCGAGCAGGGCGAGGGCGGCACGCTGATCCTCGTCGGCTCCCCGGCCGGCCAGCGGGGCAACTTCGGCCAGACGAACTACGCGGCGGCCAAGGCGGGCATCGCCGCCTTCGCCCGCACCTGGTCGATGGAACTGGGCCGCGCGGGCATCACCGTCAACGCGATCGTCCCGGTCGCCGCGACCGCGATGACCGAGACCGTCCCCGCCTTCGCCCCCTACGTCGAGGCCCTGAAGAACGGTGAGCCGTTTCCCGGCTTCCTGCGCAAGGGGGAGGGTTTCGGCACCCCCGAGGACTGTGCGGCGCTGGTGCCCTTCCTGGCCTCCGAGGCCGCCCGGGGCATCACCGGCCAGGCCATCGGCATCGGCGGTGACAAGGTGGCACTCTGGTCGCATCCGCAGGAGATCCGGGCGGCCTACGCCGACGGCGGCTGGACGCCCGAGACCCTGGCCGACGTCTTCCCCGTCTCGGTCGGCGCCGAGCTCCAGACGGTCGGCATCCCGGCCCCCCGGTTCCCGGAGGCGTGATGAGCCCCTCCACCACCCCCGCCGCGGCCCCCGTCATGAACGCCGGTGAACTGGTCGCGATCGACGTCCACACCCATGCCGAGGTGTCCTCCCAGGGGCACTCCTCGCTGGACGACGACCTGCACGACGCCTCCTCCGCCTACTTCAAGGTCCAGGGCGAGCGGAAGCCGACCCTGGAGGAGACGGCCCGCTACTACCGGGAGCGGAGGATGGCCGCCGTGATCTTCACGGTGGACGCCGAGTCCGCGACCGGCACGGCGCCGGTCCCGAACGAGGAGGTCGCCGAGGCCGCCGCGGCCAACGCCGACGTCCTCATCCCCTTCGCCTCCATCGACCCCTTCCGGGGGAGGGCGGGCGTGAAGCAGGCCCGGCGCCTGGTCGAGGAGTACGGGGTGAAGGGGTTCAAGTTCCACCCCAGCATCCAGGGCTTCTTCCCCAACGACCGCGCGGTGGCCTACGACCTGTACGAGGTGATCGAGGAGACGGGGACCATCGCCCTGTTCCACACCGGCCAGACGGGCATCGGCGCCGGGGTCCCGGGCGGCGGCGGGATCAGGCTCAAGTACTCCAACCCGCTGCACGTGGACGACGTGGCGGCCGACTTCCCGCACCTCAAGATCATTCTGGCGCACCCGTCCTTCCCCTGGCAGGACGAGGCGCTCGCCGTCGCCACGCACAAGCCGGGCGTGCACATCGACCTGTCCGGCTGGTCGCCGAAGTACTTCCCGCCGCAGCTCGTGCAGTACGCCAACACGCTGCTGCAGGACAAGGTCCTCTTCGGCTCCGACTTCCCCGTCCTCACCCCCGACCGCTGGCTCGCCGACTTCGACAAGCTGACGATCAAGGACGAGGTGAAGCCGAAGATCCTCAGGGAGAACGCCGCCCGTCTGCTCGGGCTGACCACACCGTAAGGGGCGTGGAAGATGCGCAACGAGGGACTGGGGTCATGGCCCGCACGCCGGGCCCGCAAGACCCCGCACCGCACCGCCCTGGTGCACGGTGAGCGGTCGACGGACTACCGCACACTGTATGCACGCACCACGCGCCTGGCCCACGCCCTGCGCACCCGGGGCGTCCGGCGCGGCGACCGCATCGCCTACCTGGGTCCGAACCACCCCTCCTACCTGGAGGCCCTGTTCGCCGCCGGCACCCTCGGCGCGGTGTTCGTCCCCCTCAACACCCGCCTCGCCGGACCCGAGATCGCCTACCAGCTCGCCGACTCCGGCGCCAAGGCGCTCGTCTACGGCCCCTCGCACGGCGGCCTGGTCGCCGGACTGCCCGGGAACACGGACGTCCGGACGTACCTCGAGGTCGGCGCCGCATACGAGAGGGAGCTCGCCGCCGCCACCGACGAGCCGATCGACACGCCGGTCACCCCCGACGACACCTGCATCGTCATGTACACCTCGGGTACGACCGGCCGTCCCAAGGGCGCCATGCTCACGCACGGCAACCTCACCTGGAACGCGGTCAACGTCCTCGTCGACACCGATCTGACCGCCGACGAACGCGCCCTGGTCTCCGCGCCGTTGTTCCACACGGCCGGGCTGAACATGCTGACCCTGCCGGTGCTCCTCAAGGGCGGCCGCTGCGTCCTGGTCGAGGCCTTCGACCCGGAGGCCACCTTCGACCTGATCGCACGGCACCGGATCACCTTCATGTTCGGGGTGCCGACCATGTTCGAACAGATCGCCCGGCACCCGCGCTGGGCGGACGCCGACCTGTCCAGCCTGCGCATCCTGAACTGCGGCGGATCTCCGGTGTCGACGCCGCTGATCGCCGCCTACCAGGAACGCGGACTCACCTTCCTCCAGGGCTACGGCATGACCGAGGCGTCCCCCGGCACGCTGTTCCTGGACGCCGAGCACGCCGTCAGCAAGGCGGGCTCGGCCGGCGTCCCGCACTTCTTCAGCGACGTACGCGTCCTGCGCCCCGACCTCACCCCCGTCGAGGTGGGCGAGACGGGCGAGGTCGTCGTCCGCGGGCCGCACGTCATGCCCGGCTACTGGGGGCTGCCCGAGGAGACGGCCGCCTCCTTCGCCGACGGCTGGTTCCGCAGCGGGGACGCGGCCCGCGTCGACGAGGACGGTTACGTGCACATCGTCGACCGCATCAAGGACATGATCATCTCGGGCGGGGAGAACATCTACCCCGCCGAGATCGAGGACCTGCTCCTCGCTCACCCCGACATCGTGGAGTGCGCGGTCATCGGCGTGTCAGACGACAAGTGGGGCGAGGTGCCGCGCGCGGTCGTCGTACCCCGCGAGGGCGCCTGGCTCGACCCCGACGAGGTGCTGGCCTCCCTGTCCGGGCGGCTCGCCAAGTACAAGATCCCCAAGTCGGTCGTGGTGGCGGACGAACTGCCGCGCACCGCCTCCGGAAAGCTCCTGAAGTCCCGGGTGCGCTCCCGGTTCGGCACCGACTCCTGAACAACTCTCCTGTGAGGTACGGAAATATGAGCATCACCGTCAACGGTCTCGACGAGCTGAAGGAGCTGGCCGGGAGCGACCTGGGCACCAGCGAGTGGATCGAGGTCACCCAGGAGCGGATCGACACGTTCGCGGACGCGACCGGGGACCACCAGTGGATCCACGTGGACCCCGAACGGGCGGCCGCCGGACCCTTCGGGGTCCCGATCGCCCACGGGTACCTGACACTCTCCCTGTTCATCCCGCTCTTCACCGAGCTGCTGGACGTCCAGGGCGTCACGACGAAGGTCAACTACGGCCTGAACAAGGTGCGGTTCCCCTCGCCGGTCACGGTCGGCTCGCGGATCCGCCTGGTGGGCAGGCTGACCGAGGTCGCGGACGTGCCGGGCGGGGTGCAGATCACCGTCGACGGCGCGATCGAGATCGAGGGAGGCGCGAAGCCCGCGGCGGTGCTGCAGAGCCTGTCGCGTTTCTACGCGTGACACCCCGGGTCGTACGTGCCCCTGCTCGCGCTCTCCCGCCGGTCGTCCTCCGCGGCGCCGTGCGCGCCGCGCAGAGGGCGCCGGCGCCGTGGGTCTGCACGCCGTTTGCGCCGACGTCGCGGGGGCCTGCGGGCGGCCGTGGCAGGTCGCCCGGCGATTCGCCGGGCCCAGGGCAGCTGCCGGCCCGCTGTGGCAGGCCGGCCGGCAGTTTCCCGCGCCCGCGGAAGACCCTCAGCGCACGACGTCCACGAAGATCGGGTTCGAGTAGAACCACGTGTCGGCCCACGGGTCGCCGTCGCCCGGCGCGTGGGGGATCGGGCCGTGCGGGTCCACGGAAGCGCCCAGGTAACCGGTTCCGTTCCGGTTGCCGTCGCTGCCGCGCAGCCGGAGGTAGCAGGACTCGTCCCCCACGGCGACCGGGACGCGCAGGGTGTAGGTCCCCCTGCGGCCGCTCACGTCCGTCGTGCGGACCACCCTCGTGTCGGGAGCCCGCCAGGTGTCGCGGTCGGACACCACCCCGCGCACCGCGCCCCGGATCACGTCCACGTGCGCCAACTGCGGCAGGATCCCCTGGGGGTTGGGGCGGGACGCGCTGGTGACGGTGATCTCCAGGACGAGCCTCTCGCCCTTGCGCACCCGGAGCCGGCCGCCGAGCGTGACGCCCCGACCGCCGCCGTGCTCCCGCCGCAGCCGGACCTCCAGGCCGTCGAGCAGATGCCCGTGGTCCAGCCAGACCCGGCCCTCGCGCAGGCCCGTCATCACCGCGCGGTAGCCGTAGCGGGTCACGCCGACGTGGGTGCGGCTGAACTGCCCCGGCCAGAAGTCGCTGCCGGCCTGCGGGGTGCCGGTGTTCACCGGATCGGGCAGCCTGCCGGTGTTGTCGAAGTTCTGTCCGGCGGGCCAGTCGCCGTTCTTCCAGGTGTCGAAGACGGTCCGGTGGTTGTCGGAGTTGGTGGTGACCGAGAACAGCCGGCCCTCGGCCAGCATCGAGTCCCACAGGCCGCCGACGGTCGCGGTGGCCCAGTCGAAGCCGCCGTACGTGACGTAGGCGTCCGCCGGATAGCCCGCCCAGGACTGGGCGGACGGCTTGTTCTCGTACTCGCCGCGGACGGACGTGGCACCGCGCCAACCGGGGATCGCCGCGCCCTGGGCGCCCGGCGCGCCCTCCATGCCGATCATGATCTCGGGCGCCGCGTCGCGCCAGGCCCGCAGCTCGTGCGGGGAGTCGATGCCGAGGCGCAGCGGGTGGTTGGCGAGGACGAGGACGTCGTCGACGTAGCCGCTGCGGCGCTGCTCGGCCAGCCACTCGATCGCCCTGACGGCGTGCGCCTCGTTGCGCGCGGTGTCGGCCGCACCGGCGGCTCCCTCGGTGTAGCCCAGCAGCTTGCCGTCGTAGGCGAGCTCGAAGCGCGTGAGCAGATCGACCTCGTGCGGGCCCGGGGCGGCGAAGACCGTGCCGTGCTCGGCGGCCGGGATGTACCACTCCAGGCCCTGGAAGATCAGCTGGCGCGGGTTCGCGGCGCGGGCCTTCAGGATCTCCTCGTGCTCCAGCGCGGCGCCGTGGGAGGCGTGCCCGAAGTTGGCGTGCTCGTTGAACACCATCCAGTCGAGGCCGTACCGGGCGGCGGCCCCGGCCAGCTGGGAGAACGTGTACTTCGCGTCGTGGCTGTAGACGGAGTGGACGTGGTGGTCGCCCACCAGATAGGCGAGACGCGGGTCCTCGCCGCCGTGGCCCCGGCCGCCGGCGGCGACGGCCGGGGTGGCGGCCCCGCCGAGGGCGAACGCGGCGCCGAACAGGCCGGCGCGGCGCAGAAGTCCGCGCCTCGACACGCCCTGGGTGTCGAGAGCGGCGGGCGGGACGGACGGATCGGCCCAGGCGGGCAGCTGCTGCTCGGTCACGGTGATCCTCGGGGAGAAGGTCGGTGGTTCATGAGGGAGGTCGGCGCTCATGAGGGAGCTCAGTGGTTCATGAAGGAGGTGACGGGCAGCGCCCGCGCGACGATCCGGACGTCGCCGAGGCGGCCGTGCAGGATCTGGTCGATCCGTCCGCCGTACTCGTAGCCGCCGAGCAGCCACGGCAGCCCGACGGAGGTGACGCCGACGGCCGCAGCCTTCGGGTTGCGCACCGCCGGGCAGCCCTCGACGTACAGCGTGGTGTGCCGGCCGTCGTTGACGACCGCGAGGTGCCACCAGGTCTCCAGCGGGGTCTCCTGACCCCAGTTGGTGGCGCTGCCCTGCTGGTTCAGCGGGCGCACGGCCCACTGCGGTTCCCGGTCGTCGGACAGGGAGAGGGTGGCGAGCGGCTCGTCGGGGTCGTCGCTCGTCCGGCCCGCGGCGCCGCCGGTTCCGGTCCGGCCGACCAGTCCCGACCAGGCGTGGTGCGCGGGGTCCCAGTCGGCGGGGAGACGGTAGAACACCTCGATGGTGTAACCGTCGGCGAAAGTCCCGGAGTTGAGCGGGGCGCCGTCGACGGTGCGCAGATAGGCGCCCGTCAGCGGGGACCGATGGCCCCGGAACTCCAGGCTGCCGTGGCCGGGCTGGTCGGGATGGTGGTCGGACGACCAGGCCAGCGCGCCGCCGCCCACCGTGACGAGGGCGAGGTCGTTGCCGTGCCCGGACAGGTCACGGACGGTGCCGCCGACCGCGGTGCCGTCCTCGCGGCCGTCGAACCGCCAGTAAGCGACCGTGTCGCGCACCAGCACCTCCGACACGGGACGGGCAGGGCGCGCGGGCACCGGATCGAACCCCGCGAAGCGCTCGGCGAAGTCGATGCCGACCGTGAACCGGTCCGCGTCTGCGCTCAGTTCGCTCTCCTGCCGCTCCAGCTCGTTGAGCCCTTTCGCGGCCCGGCCGAGGATCCACGGGGAAACGGTCTCCACGTCGATGACGTTCCGGTCGAGGTCGAAGCGGTAGAGGCGGATCATCGCCGCACCGCCGAAGTACCGGTTCTGATAGTTCGTCAGGTGCAGGTGCACGTCGTGCCCGGCCGCGTTCTCGCGGATCGCCCGACCGGCGGGCCAGTAGTGCCCGTTGAGGGTGAGGAAGATCTGGTCGTGGTGCTCGATCAGCCGGTCCCACAGCTGCTGTCCGTACGCCGACAGGGAGTCGTCCCCGGCGACCAGCTCGTGCGTGGTCAGGACGACCGGTGTCCTCGGGTGCCGGGCGAGGACACCGGCGGCCCAGGCGTACCCCTGCTCCGACAGCCGCCAGTCCAGCGCCAGCACCATCCACTCCCGGCCGCCCGCCCGGAACAGGTGGAAGGTGTTGTAGCCGTCGGGGGAGGCCCCGCCGAACGTGGGCTTGCCCCGGAAGCGCCGCGGACCGAAGGCGTCCAGGTACGGGGTGGCGCCGCGCTGGTCGGTCGTCGAGGACCGCACGTCGTGGTTGCCGGCCAGCACGCTGTAGCCGATCCCGCGCCGGTCGAGCAGTCCGAACGCCTCGCTGATCGCGGCGACTTCGTCCTTCGCCCCGTTCTGGGTGAGGTCGCCGAGGTGCGACAGGAACACGAGGTTCTCGTGCTTGCCCTGGTCGAGGAGGTAGCGCAAGGACGCCTCGACCGGCGCGCTGTCGATGCTCGGGCCGTCGAAGAGATACTGCGTGTCGGGCATGACGGCGAGCGTGAATCGGCGGCTCTCCGGGTCAGGGCGCCACTGGGCGGAGGCCGCCTCGGCGGTGGCCGGCAGCGCGAGTCCGGCCGTGGCGGCCGCGCCGAGCAGCGCGGTGGCCCGGAGGAAACCGCGCCTGCCGGCACCGGCCTGCGTGGCCTCGCCCTGTTCCTGGGCATGCGAAGTACACACGTGTGCTCCGTGGGTAAGTCCCTTGCTTGCAGAGCAAAGGGGGTTCAGAGGGCGCGCAGGGTCCAGCTCCAGCGGTGGACGCCCGGTGCGACGAGGTAGGAGGGGAAGGTGTCGGGGCCGCACGAGGCCGTGCCGAGGCCGCGGTGTGCCGCGTCGAGGTGCACCACGCAGCCGGCCCGGGGGACGAGTTCGTCGTGATGGGTGACGGCCGCCAGGTCCTCGGCGCGGTAGCGCGTGACGGAGACCTGCCGCGGCTCGTCCAGAGTGACGCAGAAGCCCGTGGCGTCCGGCGCGGAGAGCGTGAAGCGCCGTACACCGTGCAGGCCGCCGCTCTCCTGCGGGCGCAGGTACGGGGTGAAAAGCGCGTCGACCCGGGCATGGTGATGGCCCACCGGCGCGCCCGCGCTCCGGTCGGGGTACGACTCCCAGGGGCCCTGCCCGAACCAGTCCAGCCGGTCCGGTCCCGCCACCGTCTCGAAGACCGAGCCGACACGCGCCACGTCGTCGAACTCCGCGGGCACCTCCGCCTGTTCGTCGATCCGGACGCCGCCTTCCACCGGCGTGAAGACCTGCCGGTGCCGGACGACCCCGGTGGGGCCGGCGTACTCGGCGAGCACGGTCGCCCCGTCGCCCTCGTGGTGCACGGACACCAGCCGGCGCACCAGGCGGTCCAGGCCCCACCTCCGCCAGCGCGGCGCCAGCCCGCCCAGCTCGTCGTTGTCGGTGGGCGCCCGCCACAGCGACAGCGTGGGAGCGGCGGCCAGCAGGGGGTGGACGAGGAGTCCGTCGGCGTCGATCGCGACGCGGCCGGTGCCCACCGGGTCGTCGACCGGCGCCGGCTCCCGCAACCGCACCTGCGGCGCGCAGACCGGCGTGCCCCGCGGCGCCCACGGCAGCTCCCGCGCCGTCGTCACCCGCAGCGTCAGCCAGGCCTCGCCGCCCTCCTCCGGCAACGCGAAGGGCAGCGGCATCACGGTCGTGCCGCCCGGCCCGAGGTCCGGAAGTTCGGCCGGCGCGGTGAGGGTCCCGCCGTGGGCGAGCGACAGCTCCCACTCGCCCGCGAGCCACTCCAGGCCGCGAAAATGCTGGTGGTTGGAGACCGTCACCCCGTCCGCCCGGACGCCGTGCAGCCGGACCGGTGCGGCGAGCTCCCGGTGCTCGTACATCACCGGTTTCGGAGTGCGGTCGGGGAAGACGACACCGTCCGCGACGAACGCGCCGTCGTGGTCCTTCTCGCCGAAGTCGCCGCCGTACGCCCAGCGGTGTCCGGGCGCGGCGACAGCGTTGTCATAGAGCCCGGCGCCCCCACGCCCGACCGGTCTAGCGTCGTTCACACGCTGGAGGATGCCGTGGTCCCAGAACTCCCAGATGAACCCGCCCTGAAGACCCGGGGTGGCCTCGATGGCGGCCCAGTGGTCGGCCAGCGTGCCGTTGCTGTTGCCCATCGCGTGGGAGTACTCGCACTGGATGAGCGGCTTGGTCTGCTGTCCGGACAGCGCGTGCGCCACGCAGTCCTCCAGGGGCGCGTACATCGGGCAGGCGATGTCGGAGGCGACGTCCGGATCGGCCCAGCCGCGCTTGGCGGCCCCCTCGTACTGCACCGGCCGGGTCGGGTCGTGCCGGCGCACCCAGCCCGCGGCGGCGTCGTGGTTGGCGCCGTAGTCGGACTCGTTGCCCAGCGACCAGACGATGACCGACGGGTGGTTCTTGTCCCGCAGCACCATCCGCGAGACCCGGTCGACGAAGGCGTTCAGATAGCGCGGGTCGTCGGCGATCTCGTGGGCGTGGTCGTGGGACTCGATGTCCGCCTCGTCGACGACGTAGAAACCGATTTCGTCGGCGAGGTCGTACAGCGCGGGGTCGTTCGGGTAGTGCGCGGTGCGGATCGCGTTGAAGCCGAAACGCTTCATCACCACCAGGTCGGCGCGCATGTCGTCGTACGACACGGTCCGTCCGGTCAGGGGGTGGAAGTCGTGCCGGTTCACGCCGCGGATGAAGACCCGCTCGCCGTTGACCAGCAGATCCCGGCCGACGATCGCCACGTCGCGGAAGCCGATCCGGTGCCGGGAGGTGTCGGCGACGGTGCCGTCGGCGCGGTGGAGCCGGACCGTGAGGTCGTACAGCTCGGGCGTCTCGGCCGTCCAGGTGCGCACCTCGGGCACGCGTGCGCGCAGGCGGGCCTCGCCGAGGAAGTCGGAGACGCGCTCGTCCTCGGCGTTGGCCAGGTCGAACTCCGCGTCCTGCGCCAGCGGCAGCCCGTCCAGTTCCCCGTCGACGTACCAGCCGGCGGGCAGCGCTCCGCCCGAGTCCCGGACCTGGCAGTCGACCCGCAGCTCGCCGTCGCGCGCCGCCCGCACGGTGACATCGGCCAGCCGCAGCCGGTCGGTGGCGTACAGCAGCACCGAGCGGGTGATCCCGGCGTGCCACCACTGGTCCTGGTCCTCGATGTGCGAGGCGTCCGACCACTTGACGACCGTCAGCCGCAGCAGGGAGCGGCCGCCGGGGCGTACGACGCCCGACAGATCGAACTCGGCCGCCAGATGCGAGTCCTTGGAGATGCCGACGGGCCGCCCGTCGACGTGCACCAGCAGGACGCTCTCGGCGGCCCCGACCTGGAGCACGACCCGGCGCCCCGCCCACGCGGCGGGGACGTCGATCTCCCGCTCGTACACACCCGTCGGATTGTCGGCGGGCGACAGCGGGGGGAATTCTGTATACGGCATACGGACGTTCAGATACTGCGGAAGGTCGACGGTGCCCTCGGTGCCCTCGACGGCCTGCATGGTCCATGCGCCGGGCACGGTCGCCGTCGACCAGGGACCGCCGACCGGCGCGTCCGGAGCGGGCAGCAACCGGAACCGCCAGTCGCCGTCCAGGGAGTTCGCTCCGGAGCGCCGGTCGACGGCGTTCATGGGCAGCCGTCCCCAGGAGGTCACCTCGGGTGCCTCCCAGGGGCGCAGGGCCGGCAGCGGATCGGTCACTTGATCGCTCCCTTCGCGAGGTCGCCGATCATCTGACGGGCGCCGATCGCGAACACGACGAGCAGCGGGACCAGGGCGAGCAGCGCGCCGGTCATGACCATTCCGTAGTCGGTGGTGCCGTGGGTGCCGTTGAGCTGGGACAGGGCGACCTGGAGGGTCACGTTGCCCGGGTCGGTCAGGGCGATCAGCGGCCAGGCGTAGTCGTTCCACTGGCCCATGAAGGTGAAGATGCCGAGGAAGGCCAGGCCGGGCCGCACCACCGGGAGGGCCACGTGCCAGTACTGGCGCAGGAAGTTCGCGCCGTCGATGCGCGAGGCGTCGAGGAGTTCGTAGTGGATCGCGCCCTTCATGTACTGGCGCATCCAGAAGATGCCGAACGCGTTGGCGGCGGCCGGCACGATCAGCGCCGTCATCGAGCCGATCCAGCCGAGCTTCGCCATGATGACGAACTGGGGGATGGCCTGGAGCTGCGCCGGGACCATGAAGATGAACATGAGCAACACGAACAGCAACCGCTTGCCGGGAAACTCGAACTTGGCGAAGACGAAGGCGGCCAGCGAGTCGAAGAACAGGACCAGGAAGGTCACCGAGCCCGCCACCAGCAGCGAGTTGAGCATCGAGCCGAAGAAGTCGATGTTGTCGAAAAGGCTGCGGACGTTCTCCGGGAAGTGCGTGCCGGGCAGCAGCTTGGGCGGGTAGGAGAAGATCTCCGACGACGTGTGCGTCGACATGATCACGGCCCAGTAGAACGGGAAGGCCGAGAGCAGGACGCCCAGGACGAGCGCGGCGTGCAACCCGATCCCCCTGCGCCGGGACCCGTCGATCCCGCGACCGCGACCGCGCTGTGTCTCTTGGGTGGATGCCATGGTGTACGGGCCTCCCTAGTCTTCGCCCCGGCGCTGGACAAGGCGCCAGTTGATGATCGAGAAGAGGACGACGACGAGGAAGATGCCCCACGCCACGGCGGCGCCGTAGCCGAAGTCGTTGTTGTCGAAGGTCTGCTGGAAGAAGTAGAGGACCATGGTCCGGCCGGCGTGGCCGGGACCGCCCGAGAACGTCGAGTCGTTCGAGGTGTTCTGGAGCAGGACCTGGGGCTCGGAGAAGCTCTGCAGGCCGGTGACCGTGGACACGACGAGCACGAACAGCAGCACCGGCCGCATCATCGGCAGCGTGATCCGGAAGAAGGTCTGCACCGGCCCCGCGCCGTCCATGCGCGCCGCCTCGTACAGCTCGCTCGGGACGGTCTGGAGACCGGCGAGGAAGATGATCGCGTTGTAGCCGGTCCACTGCCAGGTCATCAGCGTCGCGATGGCGATCTTGATGCCCCACGGGGTGTTCAGCCAGGCGATCTGGTCGAGACCGATTGCCTGCAGGAAGGCGTTCACCAGGCCGAAGTTGGTGGAGAAGACCGAGCCGAAGATGATCGCGATCGCCACGACGGAGGTGACGTTCGGCAGGAAGTAGGCGACGCGGTAGAAGTTCTTGAGACGGACCGCCGAGTTGAGCATCACGGCCGTCACCATCGCCAGGAAGATCATGGGGAAGGTGGCCAGGGCCCAGATGACGATCGTGGTGCCGATCGAGCTCCAGAACGCGGAGTCGCTCACCAGGTACCGGTACTGCGACAGTCCCGCCCACTCCATCGAGCCGAGGCCGTCCCAGCGGTGGAAGGAGAGGTAGAGCGAGAACCCGACGGGGATCAGGCCGAAGCAGAGGAAGAGCAGATAGAAGGGGGAGATCGCGGCGTAGAGGTGCCAGTACTTCCGCAAGCCCGTCCGTGGGCGGGTGACGGGGACGTCCGCCACGACCGCCGGGGGCTTCTCCAGCGTGGGGAGGGTGGCCATCAGTAGCTCACCCCCAGGTGCTTCGCGATGCGCCGGCATGTGCTCATGGCGTCACTCCAGGCCTGCTTCGGGTCCTTGCCGAGGACGCCGACGTTCTTGATCTCGTCCTTGATGGGCTGCCCGAGCGCGACGTCGAACGGGCTGTTGTAGGCGACCACGATCTTCTGAGCGGCCGGTCCGAAGACGTCCATGGTGATCTGACCGCCGAAGAACTCGTCCGGTTCGCGCACCTGCTTCAGGCCGTACGAGGCGGGGGTCGAGGGGAAGAGCCCGGCGTCCACGAACCCCTGCGCCTGGTTCCCCGCGTCGAGCATCCAGCTGATGATCCGGAACGCCTGCTCGGGTTCCCGGCACGCCTTGGTGACCGACAGGAAGGAACCGCCGTTGTTCGAGGGCCGCACGGGCATGTCGGCCACCCGCCAGCGGCCCTTGGTCCTCGGCACGCCGTTCTTGAGGTCGCTGGTGGCCCAGGAGGCGCCCAGCTGGCTCGGCAGTTTGCCGTCCTCGACGGCCGACAGCTGGTCCGGGGTGCCGTTGACCAGGTTCGACACGATCTTGCGCTGTTTCGCCTCCACGGCGAGCGCCCAGGCGTCGCGCACGTGCTCCTGGTCGCCGATGAAGTGCCGGTCCTTGTCGACGTACCGCGCGCTGCCCTGCTGGACCACGTTCTCGAAGACGCTGTTGATGTCGGTGAGCAGGAAGGTCCCCGGAATCCGCTGCTTGAGCCGCTCGCCCGCCGCGAAGAACTTCTCCCAGGTGTCGAGCTCCCCGGACACGTCGGCCGGCTCGTGGGGCAGGCCCGCCTTCCGGAAGACGGCGTACTGGTAGAAGTGCGCCACCGGCCCGCAGTCGATCGGGAAGCCGACCATCCTGCCGTCGTCGGCGATGCCCTGCTCCCATTTCCAGGGCAGGTACTGCGACCGGTACCGCTCCGCGCCGAGCGTGCGCAGGTCCACGAACTGGTCGGCGTCGGGCAGGTAGGACGCCATGTCCTCGCCCTTCAGGCCGGCGATGTCGGGGACGTGCGCCCGGCCGGCCATCGTGGTGATCAGCTTCGACCGGTAGTAGCCGCCGATCTTGACGGCCTTGAGGTCGACCGAGCTGTCGTAGCGGGCCCGGGCGTTCCCGACGACCGTGTCGCCCAGGCCTCCGTCCCAGTACCACAGGACCATGTTCCGGCCGGTCGAGCCGGTCGGAACGGCACAGCCGGACGCCAGGCCGCCGAGCGCCGTGGCGGCCGAACCGGCCAGGCCCGCACGGAGCAGGCCTCTACGTGAGAGCCGCACAGCTCCCACCGCCTTTCGGATCTGTTCGCGTCTTCGCAGACGGGGTGCCATTCGAGGGGCATGCGGGGGGTTGTCTTCTGGATGCGGGGGATGCAGGGGATGCGGGGGTCCGGGGCGCGGTCAGGGCCGCGGGACGGGCGGGGTGACCGGGGCGTACCGCACGGGCGGGCCCACGTCCGCCGGGATGCGGTCGGCGAGGAAGCCGTACGCCCGCCGGAGCCCGGGGTCCCGCAGCGAACGCCACCAGCGGTCGACGCCGTACCAGCCGGGGGCCGCCAGCGCTCCGCCGTGGTGCTGGACCGAGAGCCCGGCGGCGAGGACGGCGAACCGCAGCCGTTCCTCGAGCGGCCAGCCGCCGAGCGAGGCTGCCACGAAGCTCGCGCCGAACACGTCGCCGGCACCGGTCGCGTCCAGGACATCGATGTCGAGCGCGGTGACCTCGGCGTACTCACCGGTCTCCTGATCGACCGCGATCGCGCCGTCGGCGCCCCGGGTGACCACCGCCACCGGCACCAGTTCCGCGAGGGCGCCGAGCGCGGCGACCGCGCTGTCGGTGCGGGTGTACGCCATCGCCTCCTTCTCGTTGGGGAGGAAGGCATGGCACAGGGCGAGCTGGTCCAGCAGGTCGGTGGACCACTGCCGGGTGGGGTCCCAGCCGACGTCGGCGTAGATCTGGGTGCCGTTCGCCGCCGCCTTGGCGAGCCAGGCGCGGGGTTCGGCCTCCAGGTGCACCAGCGCCGTGCGCGCCTCGGGCGGGTCGCCCATCAGCACGTCCTGCGAGTACGGCGGCTCCTGTCCGTGGGTGACGAGGGCCCGGTCGTGGGCGGGGGCCCCGCCGCCCGGGTGGGGCGGGGAGGGGAGGGCGAGGGCGACGGTGACCGGGGTGTGCCAGCCGTCCGCAACCCGGGACAGGGAGAGGTCGACGCCTTCCTGGCCGGACAGGAGCCGGTGGCAGTGGTCGCCGTAGAAGTCGTCGCCGAAGACCGTGGCCAGCGAGGTCCGCAGGCCGAAGCGGGCCGTGGCCACCGCGAGGTTGGCGATGCCGCCGGGGCCGCACCCCATGCCGGCCGTCCAGATCTCCTCGCCCGGCGCCGGCGGCCCGCCGAGCCCCGTGAGGACGAGGTCGTAGAAGAGCAGCCCGGTGAGCAGCACCTCGGGCCGGTCGTCGTCCACGGCACATCCTCCTCGTCGGGGGAGCCCGCCCGTCGGGGGAGCTCGTCAAATCTCTTCAATTCGGTGACCGGAATCGTGCGCCCCTCGGCGACTTTGGTCAATACCTCAGCAGAAGTGAGCATAGATTTGATTGAAGATGACGAGTAGTGTTCACGTCGTGCTGGCAGAACGACGACATCAACTCATCCTGCGGGCCCTGCGCTCCGGTGGCCCCGCGGCCGTGACCGATCTCTCCGAGCAGCTGGGCGTGAGCCCCGCCACGATCAGGCGCGACCTGGTGAAACTCGAGGAGGACGGCCTGCTCACCCGGGTGCACGGCGGCGCCGTCGCGGAGGAGGGCGACCAGCCCTTCGCCGAGGTCGCCGAAGTGCGGGTGGGCGAGAAGGACGCCATAGCGGCCCACGCGGCGGCGATGGTCGCCGACGGGCAGTCGGTCCTCCTCGACATCGGCACGACCGCCTACCGCCTCGCCCGGCAGCTGCACGGCCGCCGACTGACGGTCATCACCAGCAACCTCGTGGTCTACGAGGAGCTCGCCGAAGACGAGGGCATCGAGCTGGTCCTGCTCGGCGGCATGGTCCGCCGCGAGTACCGCTCCCTGGTCGGATTCCTCACCGAGGACAACCTGCGCCAGCTGCACGCCGACTGGCTGTTCCTCGGGACCAGCGGCGTGCGTCCGGGCGGGCAGGTGATGGACACGACGGTCGTCGAGGTGCCGGTCAAACGGGCCATGATCAAGGCCGGTGACAGGGTCGTCCTGCTCGCCGACTCGGCGAAGTTCCCGGGGACGGGCATGGCGAAGGTCTGCGGTCCCGAGGACCTGGACGTGGTGGTGACGGACACGCCGGTCGACCCGGCTACCCGGTCCTCCTTCGAGGAGGCGGGCGTCGAGGTGGTCGTGGCAGGAAAGGTGCAAGCGTGAAACTGACGATTCTGGGCGGCGGCGGGTTCCGGGTGCCGCTGGTGTACGGGGCGCTCCTGACGGACCGCGCCGAGGGCAGGGTCACGGAAGTCGTTCTGCATGATCTGGACGACAGCCGACTGTATGCAGTGGCCCGTGTACTGGATGAGCAGGCGTCCGCCGTTCCCGACGCGCCCCGGGTGACCGCCACCACCGACCTCGACGAGGCCCTGCGCGGCGCCGACTTCATCTTCTCCGCGATCCGCGTCGGCGGCCTCGAAGGCCGCGCGAACGACGAGCGGGTGGCCCTGGCCGAGGGTGTGCTCGGCCAGGAGACGGTCGGCGCGGGAGGCATCGCCTACGGTCTGCGGACCGTCCCCGTCGCCGTCGACATCGCCCGCCGGGTGGCCCGCCTGGCCCCCGACGCCTGGGTCATCAACTTCACCAACCCGGCCGGCCTGGTCACCGAGGCCATGTCCCGCCACCTCGGCGACCGGGTGATCGGCATCTGCGACTCGCCGGTCGGGCTCGGCCGCCGGATCGCCCGCGTGCTCGGCGCCGACCCGAAGCAGGCGTGGATCGACTACGTCGGTCTCAACCACCTCGGCTGGGTCCGCGGGCTGCGGGTCGCCGGACGCGACGAACTCCCTCGGCTGCTCGCCGACGACGACCTGCTCGGCTCCTTCGAGGAGGGCAAGCTGTTCGGCGTCGACTGGCTCCGGTCGCTCGGCGCCATCCCCAACGAGTACCTGCACTACTACTACTTCAACCGCGAAGCCGTACGGTCCTACCAGCAGGCCGAGAAGACCCGCGGCGCCTTCCTGGCCGACCAGCAGGCCCGCTTCTACGAGGAGATGAAGCGGCCCGACGCCGCCGCCCTGACCGCCTGGGACCGCACCCGCGCCGAGCGCGAGGCCACCTACATGGCCGAGAACCGGGAGACGGCCGGCGCCGGCGAGCGGGACGCCGACGACCTCTCCGGCGGCTACGAGAAGGTCGCCCTCGCCCTGATGCGGGCCATCGCCCGGGACGAGCGCACCACCCTGATCCTCAACGTCCGCAACCAGGGCACCCTCGCGGTGCTGGACGCGGACGCCGTCATCGAGGTGCCCTGTCTCGTCGACGCCAACGGCGCGCATCCGGTGGCCGTGGCCCCGCTGCCCGACCACGCCACCGGGCTGGTCTGCGCGGTGAAGGGCGTCGAGCGCGAGGTGCTGGCCGCCGCCGAGTCAGGCTCCCGCACGACGGCCGTGAAGGCGTTCGCGCTGCATCCCCTGGTCGACTCGGTGAACGTGGCCCGCAAGCTGGTCGCGGGCTACACCGACGTCCATCCCGGGCTGGCGTACCTTAGGTGAGTCCCGGAGGGAAAGCGCTTTCCCCGCGCGATTCCTCCGGCCGGCTCGTCCCTCGGCCCCAGGGCCGTCCCGCCCCTCGTGGTCCCTCTCTGGAGATTCCCCATGCATGACGAACGCCGCCGCATCGAGGAGCGCGTCGAGCGCGTCCACAACCAGCGCATCAAGCCCGCGATCTACGCCGCCAAAGTGCCCTTCGAGGTCGAGGCCTGGCAGGCCCCGGGGGAGCCCGTCCCCTTCGAGGAGGCCGCGGCCGCCGCCTACGAGCCCTTCACGATGGACACCCCGTGGGGCCCGCCCTGGGGCACCACCTGGTTCCGCATGCGCGGGCAGGTGCCCGCCGAATGGGCCGGCAGGCGCGTCGAGGCCGTCATCGACCTCGGCTTCGTGGGCGACTGGCCGGGCAACCAGGCCGAGGCCCTCGTCCACCGCACCGACGGCACGCCGCTGAAGGCGGTCAACCCGCTCAACCAGTACGTGCCGATCGGCAACCCGGCGACGGGCGGGGAGATCGTCGAGTACCTGGTGGAGGCGGCCTCCAACCCCGACATCCTGGCGAACGACTTCGCGGGCCCGACCCTGCTGGGCGATGTACTGACGGCGGGCGACCGTCCACTGTACACATTCCGCGGTGCCGACATCGCCGTCCTCGACGAGGAGGTCTGGCACCTCGACCTCGACCTCCAGGTGCTGCGCGACCTCATGGTCCACCTCGGCGAGCACGAGCCGCGCCGGCACGAGATCATGCACGCCCTGGACCGCGCCATGGACGCCCTCGACCTCGACGACGTCTCCGGCAGTGCCGCGGCCGTCCGCCAGGTCCTCGCGCCGGTGCTGGCCAGCCCCGCCCACGCCAGCGCGCACACCATCTCCGGCGTGGGTCACGCGCACATCGACTCCGCCTGGCTGTGGCCGATCCGTGAGACGAAGCGCAAGACCTCCCGCACCTTCTCCAACGTGACCTCGCTCGCCGAGGAGTACGACGACTTCATCTTCGCCTGCTCCCAGGCCCAGCAGTACGAGTGGGTGCGCGACAACTACCCGCAGGTGTGGGCGCGCATCCAGGAGTCGGTGAAGAAGGGGCAGTGGGCCCCGGTCGGCGGCATGTGGGTCGAGTCCGACGGCAACCTGCCCGGCGGCGAGGCGATCGCCCGCCAACTGGTGCACGGCAAGCGGTTCTTCATCGAGCATTTCGGCATCGAGACCAAGGGCGTCTGGCTGCCGGACTCCTTCGGCTACAACGCCGCCTACCCGCAGCTCGCGAAGCTCGCCGGGAACGAGTGGTTCCTCACCCAGAAGATCTCCTGGAACCAGACGAACAAGTTCCCCCACCACACCTTCTGGTGGGAGGGCATCGACGGCACCCGCATCTTCACCCACTTCCCGCCGGTCGACACCTACAACGCCCGCTTCAGCGGCGAGGAGATGGACCGCGCGGTCCGCAACTACTCCGAGAAGGGCGGCGGTACGCGTTCGCTCGCCCCCTTCGGCTGGGGTGACGGCGGTGGCGGCCCCACCCGCGAGATCATGGAGCGGGCGCGCCGGCTCGCCGACCTGGAGGGCTCGCCCAAGGTCGTCGTCGAGCACCCCGACACGTTCTTCGCGAAGGCCCGCGCGGAGTACCAGGACGCCCCCGTCTGGGTCGGCGAGCTCTACCTGGAGCTGCACCGGGCCACGTACACCACCCAGGCCCGCACGAAGCAGGGCAACCGCCGCAGTGAACACAAGTTGCGCGAGGCCGAGTTGTGGGCGACGACGGCCGCCCTGCACGCACCGGGCTACGCCTACCCGTACGCGAAGTTCGACCGGCTCTGGAAGACGGTGCTGCTCCACCAGTTCCACGACATCCTGCCGGGCTCCTCCATCGCCTGGGTGCACCGCGAGGCCGAGGCCGAGTACGCGCGGGTGGCCGAGGAACTGGAGGCGCTGACGGCCGAGGCGGTCGCCGCGCTGGGCGGAGGGCGAAACGGCGGCCCGCTCCGGGTGTTCAACACGAGCCCCTACGGTCGTGCCGAGGTGGTCCGCACACCCGAGGGCGCACCGGCCTACGTCGAGGTGCCCGCGAGCGGCAGCGCGCCGCTGACCGGCGCGGAGCCCCCGACGCCGGTGACGGTCTCCGGGCGGGTCCTCGACAACGGGCTGGTGCGCGTGGAGGTCGCCGAGGACGGCACGCTGTCGTCCGTGTTCGATCTGCGGGCGAACCGTGAAGTCCTCGCCGACCAGGGCAACCTGCTGCGTCTGCACACCGACCTCCCGAACTACTGGGACGCCTGGGACATCGACAAGCACTACCAGAACCGGTACACCGACCTGCTGGAGCCGGACGCGGTGGCCGTCGTCGAGGAGGACCCGCTGGTCGGCGCGATCCGGGTCACGCGCTCCTTCGGGAAGGGCTCGACGATCACCCAGACCATCACGCTCCGCGCCGGCAGCCCCCGGATCGACTTCGAGACCGACATCGACTGGCACGAGGCGGAGAAGATCCTCAAGGCGGCCTTCCCGGTGGACGTCCGGGCGCCGCACTCCTCCGCCGAGATCCAGTTCGGCCACATCCAGCGCCCCACGCACACCAACACCAGCTGGGAGGCCGCCCGGTTCGAGGTCTCCGGCCACCGCTGGGTGCACATCGGCGAACCCGGCTACGGCGTCGCGGTCATCAACGACTCCACCTACGGCCACGACGTCTCCCGCACGGTCCGCGAGGACGGCGGCACGACCACCACCGTCCGCCTCAGCCTGGTCCGCGCCCCGCGGATCCCGGACCCCGAGGCCGACCAGGGCCGGCACCGCTTCCGCTACGCGCTGCTGCCCGGCGCGAGCATCGAGGACGCGGTCGCCGAGGGCTACTCCCTCAACCTCCCGCTGCGCGTGGCCGAGGCGGCGGACGCCTGCCCCGGGCCCGTGGTCTCGGTGGACGGCGAAGGGGTCACCGTCGAGGCGGTGAAGCTCGCCGACGACGAGTCCGGTGATGTCGTCGTCCGGCTCTACGAGTCCCGCGGCGGCCGTTCCACCGGCACCCTGCGCACGGGCTTCCCGCTCGCCGGCGCCCAGGTGACCGACCTGCTGGAGCGGCCGCTGGAGCCCGCCTCCGTCGATGCGGACGGCGCCGTCGCCGTCGTGCTGCGGCCCTTCCAGATCCTGACGCTCCGTCTGGAACGCGCCGTCACCGGCCGCTAGCAGCGGCCATGGGGGCGGGCGCGACCCGTGGCGTGCCCGCCCCCGCTCTGCCTGTGCCCCGCCCCACCCTGCCGAGGCCCTACCCCGCCCCACCCTGCCGACGCCCTGAAGTGCCCTGCTCTGCGGAGGAGTTCAGCTGTGCCCATGCAACCCTGGTTCACCGACGCCAAGTTGGGGATCTTCGTCCACTGGGGCATCTACGCCGTCGACGGCGTCCAGGAGTCCTGGTCGTTCTACGACGACATCGTGCCCCACGACCGGTACATGTCCCAGCTCGACCGCTTCACCGGGGCCCACTACGATCCGCGGGCCTGGGCCGACCTGTTCGCCCGCGCCGGGGCGGGCTACGCCGTGCTCACCAGCCGTCACCACGACGGCGTCGCCCTGTGGGACACGGCCCACGGGAACCTCGGCCTGGGCCGCGACTATCTCACCGGCTACGCCGAGGCCCTGCGCGAGAAGGGCCTCAAGGTCGGTCTGTACTACTCGCACTCCGACTGGAACCACCCGGACTACGCGTCCACCCGCAAGCCGGGCCGCCCGCCGGAGATGGAGGACAACCGCTACTCCGAGTGCTCCGCCGAGGACGAGGACCTGGAGGCCTGGGAGCGCTTCCTCGCCTACCGGGACGGTCAGGTCCGCGAGCTGGCGTCCCGCTACCGTCCGGACCTCATGTGGTTCGACGGCGAGTGGGAGCGCAGCGAGGAGCAGTGGCGCATCAGGGAACTCGCCGCGCTGATCCGTTCGTACTCCCCGGACGTCGTCTTCAACGCCCGGATGCTCAGCGAGGGCGACTACGCCACCCCCGAACAGGGTGTTCCCATCGAACCCCCGGACGGTCCCTGGGAGTTGTGCCTCACGATCAACGACTCATGGGGTTACCGGCACGACGACCACCACCACAAGTCGCTCGCTCAGCTGGTGCGCTACTTCGCCGAGACCATCGGAGGCGGCGGCAACCTGCTGCTGGACGTCGGCCCGATGGAGGACGGCACCGTCCCGCAGCCGCAGGTCGAGCGCCTGGAGGGCCTGGGGGAGTGGATCCGCAAGCACGCGGAGGCGGTGTACGGGACCGTGCGGGGGCTCCCGGCCGGGCACCACTACGGGCCCAGCACCCTCTCCGCCGACCGCCGCACCCTCTACCTCACCCTGTTCGACCTCCCGCGCTCCGAGATCGGGGTCCGGGGTCTGGTCACACCGGTCCGCAAGGTCACCGTGCTCGGCACCGGAACGGAACTCGCCCACCGTGTCGTCGGCGGACTGCACGAGGCGGTCGGCGTGCTGTGGATCGACCCGCCCGCGGGCTCCGACCTCGACCCGCACGCCACGGTCCTCGCCCTCGAACTGGACGGCGAACTGGAGCTGTACCGGGGATCGGGACGCTTCTGAGGCATCCGGCCCGCCCCTGTCTGCCCTGCCTGTCCGGCCTGCCCTGCCCGTACCGCCCGGCCCGCAGGTAGGGCCCTGGCCGGGATCGCGTGAGTCGGGGCTGTCGAGCCGGGGCCGCAGAGCCGGGCCGCGGAGTCGGCCGTCCGGTCGGCGGGCGCCGGTGACACGGCCGCGCGGTCGGCGAGCGGGTGCGGGGTGCGGCCGTCCGGCCGGCGGGGCACAGCGATGCGGGCCGGCCGGTCGCTCCCCGTGACAGCGGCCGACCGACCCGATCCCCCGTACCGCCGGGAATCCCCCGTCGATTCCCGGACTTCCCCCGTGATCCCTGTGCTTCCCCCTGGAGCCCCGTGCTTCCCCGGTTGCTCCCCCGTGGGGCCCTTCCCTCTTAAGAGCGAGCCACCCGGATCCTGATACACCCTTCGTCGAAAAAGTCCCCCGGACCGTGGTCCGGGGGACTTCCGCTCGTGTCCGGGAAGGGGGGGTCAGCCGGTGAAGCCGGCCGTGATCGAGGTGAACTGCCAGGTGTTCTGGCTGATGCCGGAGCAGTTGCTCACCACGCCACCGCCCGGGCAGGGCCGGTCGCGGTTGACGGCCCAGAAGGCGAGCCGGGCGATGTGGTGGCTGTTGGACCAGTCGCGGATCTGGGTCCAGATCGCCGGGGTGGTGTTCTCCTGCTGGTCCGACAGGCCGTTCATGCCGGAGATGCCGATGTGGGCGTAGGCCGTCGCGTCGTCCCAGCCGAAGGTGGACTTCAGCTTGTTCTTCAGGCCCTCCGTGGCGTTCACGGTGTTGCCGTACATGTCCGAGCCGCCGCCGAAGTCGAACGGCATGATGGTGAAGACGTCGATGTCGGCGCCGAGCGACTTGGCCTGCTCGATGAGACGGTTGCCGTAGTAGGTCGGCCCGGTCGTGGACGTCCCGAACGTGACGATGGTCTTGAGGCCGGGGTTGTTGGCCTTGACCGTCTTCAGGGCGGTGAGGATCCGCGCCTGCACGGCCTCGTTCTCGAACTCGTCCGTGTTCTCGATGTCCATGTCGATCGCCTTGAGGGAGTAGGCGTCGATCACCTTCTGCAGTGCGGCCGCCAGCGCGCTCGCGGAGGAGCAGTTGGCGCCGAGCTTGCTGCCCTGCCAGCCGCCGAAGGAGGGCACGATGTCACCGCCGGCCGAGCGGATCTGGTTGATGACGCTCTGGTCCACCCCGCCGGTCAGCGGCCGGCTGCTGTCCCACATCGGGTTGCATCCGCCCCCGTCCAGCATGAAGGCCATCGTGAACCACTTGATGCCGGTCGAGCTCATCACCGTGGACGCGCTCGGCGGGTCGCCCCAGCCCTCGAACAGGTAGGGCGCGGCCTGCTTGAACCCGGTCCCGCCACCGCCGCCCGTGGCGGTCGTGACGCTCACGGAGCCGGAGGCCCCCGAGGTGTTGCCCGCGGCGTCGCGGGCCCGCACGGTGAAGGTGTAGGCGGTGGCCGCGGACAGGCCGCTGACCGTGGCCGACGTGCCGGAGACGGTGAGCACCTTGGCGGATCCGCTGTACACGTCGTAGCCCGTGACGCCGACGTTGTCGGTCGCGGCGTTCCAGGACAGCGACACGCTGGAGGAGGTCTTGCCGGTGGAGGTCAGCCCGCTCGGCGTGGTCGGCGCCTGGGTGTCCGAACCGCCCCCGCCGCCCGGTCCGTCCAGGCTGACGTCGTCGGCGTGATACGTGCCCTGGGCGTACCAGCCGTGGACGTAGATCGTGGCACTGGTCTGCGAGGCGCCGGTGGTGAAGGACACCGACAGCCGGCTGTACGCCGACGGTGACGACGTCCAGGTGGAGGCGCCGCCGTCCACGCCGAGGTAGACGTAGGAGCCGCGCACCCAGCCGGTGAGCGCGTACGTGGTGTTCGGCTGGACCGCCACGCTCTGGCTGCACTTGGCGATGTCACTCGCACTCACCGCCCCCGCAAGGGCCTTGGAGCCGCTGTGGGTGGGCGAGGAGACGACGGAGCCGAGGTTGCCGGTGCAGGACCAGGGCGAGAGGGCGCCCGACTCGAGACCGGGGTTGGTGAGGATGTTGGCCGCTTGAGCGGTGCCCGGCAGGGCCACGGCCCCGGCCAGGGCGAGACCGGCGGTGCCGAGCAGGGCGAGGAACCGACGCCATGGGCGTCCGAGGGATCTGGTGCGCACGCGATCTCCCTGAAGGAATGGGGGTGTTCGGGAGTGCAGGGGAGTGCAAGGGGGTGCGCAACAAAGTTGGTATGGACCAATCCGCCTGTCAAGACGAGAGGCTGAATTGGTCCATACCGGTGGGGGAAATGTCCTTCTTGGTCTTCTCTCGGAGTCCTGTTCGCCCCTAGAGCGGCAGCGCCTGCGCGGCGCCCGCCGTGGTCACCTCGACGGAGTCGGCGGGTGCGGGCACCGCCGACAGCAGCGGCTCGGGGCTCTCCTCCATCCGCTGGTGCGGCAGCGTGACCGCGCGCAGCGGACGCGGACCCGACACCACCGTGTAGTCCTGCCCCAGGAACGGCGGCACGATCTCGCCCGGGTCCTCACCGAGCGCCAACTGCACAGCCGCCCAAGGGGCGTTGACGCCGCACAGCGACAGCTGGTGGAGTCCGCCGGCCGGGCGCGTGTTGACGTCCATCAGGACCGGACGGTCCCCGAACATCCGGAACTGGATGTTGGAGAGGTAGTGCAGCCCGAAGCCCTCGGCGATGAGACGCGCCGGCTCCAGACACTGCTCGTGCAGGGTGAACCCCCGGCGGCGGCCGTTCTTCGTCCGGCCGATGGCCATCCGCAGGATGTTGTCCGGGCCGGTGAGGCAGTCCACGGACACCTCCGGCTGCTCCAGGCGGGGCATGACCAGCCAGTCGATCTGCTCTTCGCCCTGCTCCTCGGCCCGCGTCAGCGCCTCGACCACCATGTCCAGCTGGACGTACGGGCCCGGGAAGCCGCTGAGGTGCATCAGCGAGAAGGGGGTGCGGGTGATCACCCGGAAACCCACCCCGCCCGCCCCGGACGCCGGCTTGAAGCACGCACGGTGCCCGGCCTCTTCCAACTCCTCGACGGCGGCCACGAGTTCGTCCGCCGTCCGGACCCGGAACCACGGCGGCACGGGCACGCCGATCGCCTGCACGGCCTCGTACGCGACCACCTTGTCGTGGAAGACGGCGACGGCCTCCGGCGGCGGCGCCAGCAGGGCCGTGCCGACCGCGTCGAAGTCGGCCCGGTGTGCCACGACGGCCGCCTGGTGCAGCCGGGGCACGAACACGTCGATGCTGCGGCGCTTGCACTGCGCGAGGGCGTACTCGACGTACGCGGCCGGGGAGAGACCCTCCGGCTCCAGCTCGGCGGTGTCGGCCGCGGCCAGTACGGGGGAGTCGGCGTCACCGTGCGTGGCGTGGATCTCGACCGCGCGATCGCTGGGATTTCGTCGCAGCTGATCCGTGAAGAACACGTTCTCCGCGTACGTGCGGTTGAGCCAGACGCGTACGCGAGAGACCATGCAGGCCGCCTTTCACGGTTCGCGGGCAGGGCAAAGCGGGCCCGGCCCGGGCAGGGGGATTGGAGGGTCACCAAACCGCCCTGCGGAAGGGACGTCCATGGCGGTGGTGTTGGGGCGATCATACGGCTTCCCGGGGGTGCCGCGTGCAACGTGCGTGTTACGGATTTTCCGATCTTGTTCACGTGAGGCCCGTGTTCGGGTAGAGGCGCGCTACGACGCAGGTCGGACCGTGTCCGTGCCCGGCGGACGGCCCGGAACGACCTTGTACCGCACGTGTGAATGTGTTCTCGTGGTGGCACTGGTGTATTCGTGGGAACGCGGAGAGTGTGCTCGTGAGCGGGGGCGGAAGGTGACGTCGACGGCCGGTGACGCCGGACAACTGCTGGCCATCAGCGATCTGCACATCGGCTATCCGGAGAACCGCGCGCTGGTCGAGGCCATGACCCCGGAGTCGGACGAGGACTGGCTGCTGGTCGCCGGCGACGTCTCGGAGAACGTGGCCGACATCCGCTGGGCGCTGAAGACCCTCGCCGGCCGGTTCCGCAGGGTCGTCTGGGTCCCCGGCAACCACGAACTGTGGACGCATCCCTCGGATCCGGTCACCCTGCGCGGAGTCGCCCGCTACGCACACCTCGTCGAGGTCTGCCGCGACCTGGGGGTCACCACGCCCGAGGACCCCTACCCGGTCTGGGAGGGCCCCGGCGGCCCGGTGGCCGTAGCGCCGCTCTTCCTGCTGTACGACTATTCGTTCCTCCCGGCCGGCTGCGCCACCAAGGAGGAGGGCCTGGCCTACGCGCGGGGCACCGGCATCGTCTGCAACGACGAGCACCTGCTGCACCCCGACCCGTATCCGACCCGCGAGGACTGGTGCCGGGCGCGCGTCGCGGAGACCGAGCGGCGGCTGGCCGAGATCCCCGACGACCTGCCCGTCGTCCCCGTCAACCACTACCCCCTGCACCGGCACCCGATGGACGTGCTGTGGCACCCCGAGTTCGCCATGTGGTGCGGCACAGCGCTCACCGCGGACTGGCACCGGCGGTTCCGGATCGAGACCATGGTCTACGGCCATCTCCACATCCCGCGGACCACCTGGCACGAGGGCGTCCGCTTCGAGGAGGTGTCGGTGGGCTACCCCCGTGAATGGCGCAAGCGCGCGCAGCCGCCGGGCCGGCTGCGCCGCGTCCTGCCCAGGGAGGCCGGGACCGCATGATCGACGAGCTGTTGCCGGAGCCGGTGGTGGCGGTGGAGGCCTTCGGCGAGGAGGGCGTGCGCGAGTTCGGGAACGCACCGCTGTACCCGCAGGAGGAGGCGCTGGTGGCGCGGGCCGTCGCCAAGCGGCGCCGTGAGTTCACCGTCGTACGCTCCTGCGCCCGGCGCGCCATGGAGAAGCTCGGCGTGCCCGCCCAGGCCGTGCTGCCCGGCGAGCGCGGCGCCCCGCAGTGGCCGGACGGCCTGACGGGCAGCATGACCCACTGCGCGGGCTACTGCGCGGCCGCCCTGGTCCGGGCCGCCGACCTGGCCTCCCTCGGCATCGACGCCGAACCGCACGAGCCGCTTCCCGAGGGCGTCCTGTCCGCCGTCGCCCTGCCCGCCGAGGCGGAGCGGCTCGGCAGGCTGGCCGCGGACCGTCCCGAGGTGCACTGGGACCGGCTGCTGTTCAGCGCCAAGGAGTCCGTCTACAAGGCGTGGTTCCCTCTCACCCGTAAGTGGCTGGACTTCAGCGAGGCGGACATCGACCTCACGCCCGCCCCCGGCGCCGCGACCCCCGTGACGGGCCACGCCGAGGGCGCCGAAGGCGTCTTCCGCGCCCGGCTGCTCGTGCCCGGACCGGTGGTCGGCGACCACCGGCTCGGGCACTTCGACGGCCGCTGGACCGTCCGGCGGGGGCTGGTGGCCACGGCCGTCACCGTGCACCACGGCTGAGGCGCCGGCCCGGGGCGGGGCGGGGCGGGGCGCGGGCTCGCGTGCGGCGTCCGGCGGGGGCGGCGGCCACAGGCCGTGCGACCTGGCCGGGGCGACAGCCACCTCACGGAGTCTCCTGCTCGGGCGTCAGGCTTCGGAAGGGGCCCGGGCCACAAGGGTCACCGGCCGGCGCGGACGCGACGGCGGCCGCCCCGGCCGGACGTCACGGGCCCGGGCACCAGTGGTGCAGCAGCCGGAAGAACTCCTCCTCGTTGCCCGCAAGGCCCGCGGCGGCCAGGGCCTGTTCCGCCTCGGCCAGGACGGCCGGCGGGACCACCGGGGGCAGCCGGTCCCGCCCGGCGCCGGGGGCGCCGACACCCGTGCCGTCCTCCTCGTCGCCGAAGGCGGCACGCACGGTGTGCAGCAGCCGCAGGTAGGCCTGTACGGCCATGCGCTCGCGGTCGGTCAGTACGGCAGTGGGCATCGGTCGGCTCTCCCCGTGTCGGCGTCGTGTCCCCCGCGCCCGACGGCGCGTACGCCCCCGTGCGGCGGCGCACCCCCCAGCTTGCCGCCCCCCACTGACAATCCGGCCTGACCCGAGCTCGGTTCGCCCGCTTAGCGGAGGTGAAACCTTCTGGAAATCCCCTGGCGGAAACGGGTTCTACGCTGAGGGGAAGGGCCTTCGGCGGACCGTCGGGGGCCAGGGGAACAGGAGGCGAGCCGGTGGTCGACGTCCCACAGCGGCGCCCGGCGCGCGGCACCCGGCTGCGCCCGGTGGGCGACGGAGAACTGGAGCTGCGCCACCGGGTCGTGCACGGCTACCGGCGTGCCTTCCGCATGGCGGGCGAGGGCCCGGCGCTGGTCCTCATCCACGGCATCGGCGACTCCTCGCGGACCTGGGCCGAACTGATCCCCGACCTCGCCCGCACCCACACCGTCGTCGCGCCCGACCTCCTCGGCCACGGCGCCTCCGACAAGCCCCGCGCCGACTACTCGGTGGCCGCGTACGCCAACGGTCTGCGCGATCTGCTCAGCACGCTCGGCATCGAGTCGGCGACCCTGGTCGGGCATTCGCTGGGCGGGGGAGTGGCGATGCAGTTCGCCTACCAGTTCCCCGAGCGCACCGAACGGCTGATCCTCGTCAGCGCGGGGGGCGTCGGCCGCGAGGTCAACCCCGCCCTGCGGCTGGTGTCGCTGCCGGGCGCCCATCTGGCGCTGTCCGCGCTCCGGTTGCCGGGCGCGCGCTTCCAGGTCGGGCTCGCCGTCCGCCTGATGAGGCTGCTGGACACCGATCTGGGCCAGGACGCCCCCGATCTGCTCCGCCTCGTCGACGCCCTGCCGGACGAGACCGCGCGCAACGCCTTCATCCGCACCCTGCGCGCGGTCGTCGACTGGCGCGGCCAGGTCGTGACGATGCTCGACCGCTGCTATCTGACGGCCGGCATGCCGACGATGCTGCTGTGGGGCGACCGGGACAGCGTGGTGCCCGTGCGGCACGCGTACGGCGCGCACGAGGCGATGCCCGGCAGCCGGCTGGAGATCTTCGAGGGGGCCGGCCACTTCCCGTTCCACAGCGACCCCGCCCGGTTCCGTGCCCTCGTCGAGGAGTTCACCCGCACCACGGCCCCGGCCGACTGGAGCCGCGACCACTGGCGGCGGCTCCTGCGCGAGGGCGGCCCCGCGACGGGGCCGACGGGCGCGCCGGACGGCACGGAACGGGACCTGCGCGGCGCGAGCGAGCGCAGCGCGACCTGACGGAGACGGCCGTACGGACCGTCCCGGAAGGAGTCCGCGCGGGTCCGGAAGGTCCGCGGGGGGCCGGGAGGCGTCCGCGCCGGTCCGGAGGGTGTCCGGCGCGGGCGCGGTCCTACCCCAGATAGCCCAGTGACGCCTCGATACGGCCGGCCAGGTGGTCGCGCTGGCCCCGTTCCCGCGGCGACGCACCCGGCAGCCAGGTACGGCACTTGCTGGCCAGCAGCAGGCCGAAGCTCTCGGCCTCCCGCTCGTCGGTCAGGTCGAAACGCGTGCGCGCGGCGACGCTGCGCACCGTGGCCTGGAGGTCCGCTCCGTCGGTGAGTAAACGGGCCGCGACGACGGCGCCCTCGACGTGGTGGCCGCAGTGCCCCGCCTTCATGTGCCACAGCTCGTGGCCCAGGATCACCAACTGGTGCTCCGGCGCCGTGCGTTCCTCGATGACGACGAGGTCCTGGTCGGCCATGTCGAGCCACAGCCCGCTGGCCGTGTCGGCGGGGAAGGAGGCCATGCGGAAGTGCACGGGGCGGCCGCGCCGTCTGCTCATCCCGTCGCACAGGGCGGTGTAGAGGTCGGCCGGCACGGCCGGGGCCGGCAGGGTCAGCTCCGCGACCAACTCGCCGCTGAGACGGCGCATTTCCCTGGCGATGCTCACAGTTCTCCCCCGGATCACGACTCGGGCCGCTTCACGCTCTCCAGGAGCATGTCCAGCCACTCGGCGACCTTGTCGCGGTGCTGGTCGGTGGGCAGCTGGGCGGCCCGCCACGCGATCCCGCGCACGCCGTGGTCCTGCAGCAGCCGCTCCAGCGGGTCCTCGGCGGCCGCGGCGGCCTCCCGCGCGGCGAGCTTCTGGAGCAGCTCCTGCTCGATGTGCTGGAGGGCGCCCGCGAGCGCCTCCGGGTCCTCGGCCGTGAGGAAGCCGGCGTGCACCCGGAAGAAGCGCTGGAGGGCGTCGCAGTGCTCCATCGTGGGCCGCCGGTCGCCGTTGATGAGGGCGCCCGCCTGCTGGCGCGACATGCCGGCGCCGTCGGCTATCTCCTGCTGGGTGTACTTGCGGCCGTTCGGCTTGAGCCGGGTGCGGCGCAGCAGGTCCAGGCGCTGCAGGAAACGGGCCTGCACATCGGGCTCACCGGCGGGCCGGCCGCTCAGCAGGGCCTTGACCACCGGTTCCGGCACGCCGGAGGCGACGGACAGCCGTCCGGTGCCGAAGACCTCGGCGTGCGGCACGCCGAGCCGGTCGGCGAGCGCGGCGACACGGGCGACGACGGCCGACATCAGCACCGTCGCCGCGGCGCCCGGAACCTCGAAGCCATCCTCCGACACCGACAGGTCTCCTAGGTCTCTCACGTCCCTCTCACAGGCACACGATCACCAAAACAGACGGTCGCCGTGAACTGCGTGGAGAGTAGCCGGTCTTTCGAACTCACATCCAGGTCTCGCCACAACTGTGGCCAATTTCAGCCGTCAACCAGCACGGAATGCCACGATAGTTGACACCGATCGCATCGGGGCAGCAGGATCGGGGCGCCGCGTGAAGGCCGCATAGGCAAGAGGGGTGACCTCCCGATGGCATATCAGGCAGGAGGGCAGCGGTCCGCACCGCGGCCCGTCCCCGAGAGTCTCGAGGCCCAGGCGTACCTGCAGGACTACGCCACGTACCTGGAGGCCGTCCCCTTCCCGTCCGTCGTCCTCGACCACCGCTGGGACGTCGTTCTCTCCAACGACGCTTTCGCGTCACTTTTCCGCGAGGTGGGCCCGCATCCGACGGCCCAGCCCGGCGACAACTTCCTGCGCTTCGTCCTCTTCCATCCCGACGCCCCCTCGGTCCTCGGTGACCACGAGGCCGGCTGGTGCCTGCCGATGCTCGCCCGCTTCGCCGCGGCCGTGGAGCGGCACGGCCATGACCACGGGCTCCAGGCCATCCGCCGTGACATCGCCCAGGATCCGCTCATGGAGGCCGCCTACCGCCAGGGGCTGCCGCACTGGATCCGCGCGGTCGGCGAGGACGCCGTCGAGCACGACGGCGCGGTGCGGCCGCTCGTGCACCCCGACCCGCGCTGGGGCGCCACGGAGTGCCGCATCGTCGCCGACACCCCCAGGACCCTGCACGACATGGGGTACACCCGGCTGACGATGGTGCTGCGCTCCACCCGCCCGGCCCCCGTGCCCCGCCGCAGGACGGGCGGCGCGCGCCGCACGGCGAGCCACCTCAGCGTGGTGCCGGCCCCCGAGGCCTGACCGGGCACCGTCGGCGTTCAGGTCGCCGACGGCGCCCGGGTCGGCACCGCGCGAGCGTTCAGTGCGGCGGGGGAGCGTCCGACTTCGCGAGACGGTCCACGGGAGTGCCGCGCTTCGCCGCCTGGATGTGCTCGTACACCTGGGTCCGCAGCTCCGCGAAGCGCGGGGCCACCCGTGTGTGCAACTGGTCGCGGTCCGCCGGGAGATCGACCTTCAGCTGTTCGCGGACGACCGTCGGGGAGGCGGACAGGACGACGACCCGCTCGCCGAGGTAGACCGCCTCGTCGACGTCGTGCGTGACGAACAGGACGGTGATCCCGCGCTCCCGCCAGAGGCCGCGGACCAGGTCCTCCAGATCGGCGCGGGTCTGCGCGTCCACGGCGGCGAACGGCTCGTCCATCAGCAGCACCCGCGGCTCGTAGGCGAGCGCCCGGGCGATCGCCACCCGTTGCTGCATCCCGCCCGACAGCTGCCACGGGTACGCGGACAGCGCGTCCTCCAGGCCGACGGACCGCAGGGCGTCCGTGACCAGCTCCCGCCGCCGAGCCTTGGGCAACCCCTTCTGTTTCAAAGGGAGTTCGACGTTCTCGCCGACCCGCTTCCACGGGAAGAGGCTCCGCCCGTACTCCTGGAAGACGAACGCCATGTCCGGCGGCGGACCGGTCACCCTCCGCCCCTCCAGGAGCACTTCGCCGGAGGTCGGTGCGAGCAGCCCGGCCATGCACTTCAGCAGGGTCGTCTTGCCGCAGCCCGACGGCCCGACGAGACACACGAGTTCACCCGCCTCGACGGTGAACGTGAGGTCGCGCACCGCCTCGACCCGGCGCCCGGACCCCTCGTAGACCTTGCTCAGGCCGGACACTGCAAGACGCGGGTGCATGGGACGCCCTTTCGCGAGGGTCACGGGGACCGCCGGGTGGATGCGCGCAGACCGTGGTACCAGCCGAGCACCCGACGCTCGACGATCTGGAAGAGCACCGACAGGACGAAGCCCAGGAGGCCCAGCACCAGGATTCCGGTCCACATGTCGGGGATGGCGAAACCCCGCTGGAACTGCACGATGGTGAAGCCGAGCCCGTTGCTCGCGGCGAACATCTCGCTGATGACCATCAGGATGATGCCGATCGACAGCGCCTGGCGCAGCCCCGCGAAGATCTGCGGGCTCGCCGACGGCAGGACCACGTCGCGCAGCCGGGCGACCCCCGAGATGCCGTACGACCGTGCCGTCTCCGCCATCACCGGGTCCACCGCCCGCACGCCCTCGACGGTGTTGAGCAGGACCGGCCACACGCAGCCGCTCGCGATGACGACGACCTTCATGATGTCGCCGATGCCCGCGAACAGCATGATGACCGGCACCAGGACGGGCGGCGGCACCGCCCGCAGGAACTCCAGGACCGGCTCGCAGACCGCCCGCACCCGGCGGTAGGAGCCGATGACCGTGCCGAGCGCGACCCCGACGAGGGCCGCCGCCGCGTAGCCGCCGAGGAGCCGCAGCAGGCTCGGCCGCACGTCGCTGCGCAGCCGCTCCGCCGTCCACACGTCGGGGAAGGCCTTCAGGATCGTGCGCAGCGGCGGCCAGTACACGTTCGTGCTGCCGTCGGAGGCCACCCACCAGGCGGTGACCAGCACGGCCGGCAGGGCGAGGGCGAGGAACAGCCGCAGGAGCACGCGTCGCCAGACGGGCGGGCCCGCTCCGGCGGGGGAGGCCCCGGTCATACCGCCACCTCCCCGCGCACCGACTGGTGCCAGGCCAGCGCGTGCCGCTCCACCGTCCGGGCGCCCACGTTGATCAGCAGCCCCAGGACCCCGGTGACGACGATCAGGGCATACATCTCGGGCACCGCCTGCGAGGTCTGCGCGACGCCGATGCGCGCACCCAGCCCCGGTGCCCCGATGACCAGTTCGGCGGTGATGACGAGAATCAGCGCGACCGCCGCCGCGAGCCGCACGCCGGTCATGACGTACGGCAGCGCGGTCGGCCACAGCACGTGCCGGATGCGCGCCCAGGTGCCGAGCCCGTAGGAGCGGGCGGTCTCCTCGGCGACCGGGTCGACGTCCTGGACGCCGTACAGGACCTGGATCAGGATCTGCCAGAAGGAGGCGTACACGACCAGCAGCAGGACCGAGCGCAGTTCGGTGCCGTACAGCAGCACGGCGAGGGGGATCAGGGCGACGGACGGGATCGGGCGCAGGAACTCGATCGTCGAGGCCGTCGCCTCGCGCAGGTGCGGGACGACCGAGAGGAGGACGCCCGCCACGACCCCGGCGCCCACCGCGATCGCCAGGCCGAGGGCCCAGCCGGTGAGCGTGTCGCCGAGCGCCGTCCAGAAGGCGGAGTCGGCGAGTTCGTCGGCCAGCGCGCCGGCGATGCGGCTGGTCGGCGGGAAGTAGGCCTCCTCGACCAGCCCGAGCCGCGGCACCGCCTCGCCCAGGGCGAGGAAGGCCGCGAGCCCGGCGGCGCCGAGTGCGAGGTTCGCGCCTCTCACGGCAGCAGCTTCTCCAGGTCCGGGGCCGACGTGAAGAGCTTGTCCCGCTCGCCGAGCTTCTCCAGCGCCTCGATCGACGAACGGTTCGCCTCCGCGGGCCACTTGGGCAGCGTCACCTGTGCCAGCACCGACGCCGGGATCTTGGTGTACGTGGTGACGATCCGGCGGACCTCTTCCGGGTGCGCGTCGGCGTAGGCGAGGGACTCCGCGGTGGCCTGCTGGAACTTCTTCACCACCTCCGGATTCTTCTGCGCGTACGGCGTGGAGGTGAAGTACATGGCGACGGTCAGGTCCGGGGCCACGTCCACCAGCGGCGAGGCGATCTCCACCCCGCCCTGGCTCTTGACGGTCGCCAGCGCCGGTTCGACGACCATCGCGGCGTCGATCCGCCCGCCGTCCAGGGCGGCGGGCATCTGATCGAAGGCCAGTTCGACGAACTTCACCTGGTCCGGATCGCCGCCCGCCTTGCGCACCGACTCGCGCACGGCTGTCTCGTTGATGTTCTTCAGCGTGTTGATGGCGACCTTCTTGCCCTCCAGGTCCTTGGCGGACTCGAGCGGGCTGCCCTTCTTCACGGTGATCGCCCCGAAGTCCGCGCCCTGTACGCCCGTCGAGGCGATGCCGTTCGAAACGGCCTGCACGGGAACGTTGTTGGACTGCGCGACCATCAGCGAGGTCATGTTGCTGAAGCCGAACTGGAACTGGCCGCTGACGACGCCGGGCACGATCGCCGCGCCGCCCTGTGCGGTGGTGATCGACAGCTTCAGGCCGTGCTTCTCGTAGAACCCCTGCTTCACACCCAGGTAGACGGGCGCCACGTCGACGATGGGGATGAGTCCGAGTTCGACGGTCGTGGTGCCTCCGGACGACGAACTCCCGGTGGACGTACCGGAGTCGCCGGACGAGCCACAGGCCGCCGTGGCGAGCAGGAAGGTGCCGGCCGCGAGACCGGCGAGCAGACGACGCAAGGCTCCTCCTGTGCAGACAACGGTGTTCCGACAGGCTGTGCGCACACCGCACAGTAGTGCTCGATTGGCGTGCAGGGAACGTAGAGCCCGCTGTGAGACGGGGTCAATGGGTTTGGCTGACGAAATTGTTGACAGTTAGGAGGGCGGCATGTCCACCACGGCCCGAGCACCGCACTTCGTGAGGTCCTTCGAACGCGGCCTCGCGGTGATCCGTTCCTTCGACGCCGGGCACCCCGCGCGCACCCTCAGCGACGTGGCCCGCGCCTGCGGGCTGACCAGGGCGGCCGCCCGGCGTCTGCTGCTCACCCTCGCGGACCTCGGATACGTCCACAGCGACGGCCGGCTCTTCCGGCTCACCCCACGGGTGCTGGAACTCGGCTACGCCTACCTGGCCGGGCTCACGCTCCCGCAGGTCGCCGAGCCGCATCTGGAGCGGCTCGTCGCCCAGGTGAAGGAGTCCTCGTCGCTGTGCGTCCTGGACGGCGACGACATCGTCTACGTCGCCCGGGTGCCGACCACCCGCATCATGTCGGCCGTCATCACCGTCGGCACCCGCTTCCCGGCGCACGTCACCTCGGTGGGCCGGGTGATGCTCGCCGCCCTGGCGGACGACGAGCTCGAACGGCACCTGAGCCGCGCCGAGTTGCGCCCGCTCACCGCGCGGACGCTGGTCACGGTCGAGGAGGTGCGGGCGGAACTGGCGCGGGTGCGGCGACAGGGGTACGCGCTCGTCGACCAGGAGCTGGAGGAGGGGCTGCGGTCGGTGGGCGCCCCGGTGCGCGGCCGGGACGGCACGGTGGTGGCCGGCGTGAACCTGGCCGTCCACGCCGGCCGCACCTCGGTGGCCGCGGTCCGCCGCGACCTGCTGCCGCCGCTGCTGGCGGCCGTGGCGCGGATCGAGGCCGACCTGCGGGTCACCGGCCCGGCAGGCGCCTAGCGGCCCCCCGCGGTCACAGATCCAGGACGAGCTTCCTGCCCCGGCACCGGGACACGCAGATCATCATCGTCTCCCCGGCCTCCCGCTCCTGCGGGCCGAGGACGGAGTCCCGGTGCTCCGGCGTGCCCGCGAGCACGTCGGTCTCGCAGGTGCCGCAGGTCCCCTCCGTGCACGAGTAGAGGACCTCGACCCCCGCCGCCCGCACGGCGTCCAGCACGGACACCCCCGCCGCGACGGTCACCGTCCGGCTGCTGCGGGCCAGCTCGACCTCGAACCCGGTCTCCTCGTCCGCCCGTTGCTCCCGTGCCTGGAACCGCTCGACCTGGAGCACGTCGGCCGGGCAGCGCTCCTCCACGGCGTCCAGCAGCGGACCCGGGCCGCAGCAGTAGACGAGGGTTCCCTCGGGCAGCGCGTCCAGCACGGAACCGAGGTCGAGCAGACCCGTCTCGTCCTGCGGTGCGAAGGTGACCCGGTCGCCGTACCCCGCCAACTCCTGGGCGAACGCCATGGATCCGCGGGTGCGGCCGCCGTAGAGGAGACTCCACTCGGCGCCCGCCGCCTCGGCCGCCGCCAGCATCGGCAGGATGGGGGTGATCCCGATGCCGCCCGCGACGAAGCGGTAGCGGGCCGCCGGGCGCAGCGCGAAGTGATTGCGCGGGCCGCGCACCCGCACCTCGGCGCCCGGCCTCAGCCGCTCGTGCACCTGCGCGGATCCGCCCCGCCCGGCCGGATCGCGCAGCACCGCGATCCGCCACCCCGAGCGGTCGGCCGGATCGCCGCACAGCGAGTACTGGCGCTCCAGTTCCGGACCGAGGACGAGATCCACGTGGGCGCCCGGCTCCCAGGCCGGGAGCGGCTCGCCCAGCGGATGGCGCAGGGTGAGGGCGAGTACCCCTTCGGCGGCGAACTCGGCCGACGACACGACCAGTTCGGCTTCGAACACGCTCATGATCCGTTTCCTCGCGGCAGGTGTCCTTCGGGGTGGCCGAGCATCCACTCCCACATCTCGACCGGGTCCTGCGAGGTGTGCTCGGCGCCGCAGTGACAGGTGCCGTGCAGCACGTCGGTGCCCGGCAGCCAGTCGATGCGGTAGACCTCCCCGGTGGGACCGGTGCTCACAGGACCTTCTCCGCGGGCTTGTCGCCCTCCTCCACCAGCCGGGCGAGGATACGGCGCGCGGCCAGGCCGCCGGTGTCGATGTTGATGCTCAGCTCCTGGTAACCGGCGCGTTCCGAACCGAGCGTGCGCTGCAGCAGGTTGAGCGCGTCGACGTCCTGCATGACCACCGTGTGGTTGTTGCCCCGCAGGAACGCGGTGACCTCGTCGTCGTCCGTCGCCCAGTCCCGCGAGACCATCCAGAAGTCGTAGACCTTGCCGTCGGCGGACGGCGTGATCGCGTAGGTGATCTCGGTGTGGAAGCCGTTCGGGTCGCTGCCGTCCGCCCCGGGCCGGACGCCCACCGGCGCGATACGGCTGTGCAGCAGATACAGACAGGGCGCGTGGTACTCGATGTCCTGCCAGCGGGTGATCCGGCCCTCGATGCCCGTGGAACGGGCGTAGAACGGCGGGCACTCGGCGTCGTCCATGTGCCGGCTCACCCGCACGATCCCCGCGCCCTCGTCGACCTCGGTGGTGATCGGCGTCTCGGCGACCTCGGGGGTGCCGATGTAACCGCCGTGCAGATACGTCTCGTGGGAGAGGTCGAGGAGGTTGTCGACGAGCAGCCCGTAGTCCGCGTCGATGGGCTCCATGCCCCGGACGGTGGTCCAGCCGGGGCTGTCGAGGTGCCGGGCGCGCGGGACCGTCTGCGGGTCGGCGAGCGCCGGGTCGCCGATCCACACCCACACCAGGGAGTCCTGCTCGACGACCGGGTAGGCGGTGACCCGGGCCGTGCGCGGGATGCGTTTCTGCCCCGGCACGTACACACAGACGCCGGTCGTGTCGTACGTGAAGCCGTGGTAGCCGCACACGATGCGGTCACCGTCCAGCCTGCTCTCCGACAGCGGGAAGCGGCGGTGCACACACCGGTCGTGCAGGGCGACGGGCGTCCCGTGCTCCTCGGTCCGGTAGAGGACGAGCGGCTCCCCGAGAACCGTCCGCCCGAGCAGCTCCTCCCGCCCGACCTCGGCGCTGTAGGCGGCGACGTACCACTGGTTCCTGGCGAATGCGGTGGTGTGCGGCATCGTTGCGGCTCCCGTCTCTGGTGGTGGTCGCATCGTCGAGGCGGCCGTGACGGGGGCGCAATACGGCTTCCGTCTCGCGGAAGGGGCTTGACGAACAGCCTGGTCAGGCCGGGGTGACGAGGCGGGAACGACATCGGATGACCGGGCGCCGGGCTCGACCGCGACGAGAGCGGTGAACTGAGGCGCCGTATCGCCGCTGCCCCCTGCCCGCTGCTGGCTGCCCGGTGCTTGTCGGTCGTCGGAGCGGGGCCACGGGCCGAGGGCCGAATGGCTGGTCCGGATGCGACAGGGCCGGTTCGTCTGCCGCACCATCGAGGAGACGACGGCCGCAGGCGCCGCACCGGGGCGTGCCGCGCGCCACCGCCACGACCTGGTGACCGAGACCGTCCGGAGGCGGATGTGACAGTGGACCGGCTGGGCCTGGTCGTGCACGGCGGCCGTGCCGAAGCCGTGGCGGCGGCGGACCTCGTCCGCGCGTGGTGCGCGGAACACGCCGTGCGATGCGCGGACATCGACGTGTGGCACGACGGCGGGCGGCGCGGCGCGCGTGAGGAGGTCGAGGCCGCGGGCCACCCCGACCTCGTGGTGACCCTGGGCGGCGACGGCACCTTCCTGCGCGGCGCCCGGCTGGCCGCCGCGAACGACGCCCTGGTCCTGGGGGTCGACCTGGGCCGGGTGGGCTTTCTGACGGAGGTCTCGGCGACCGCGGTGCGCTCGGCGCTGGACGCGGTGCGCGAGGGCCGGTTCGAGGTCGACAGCCGCATGCTGCTCGCCCTGCGCGCCTCGCGCCGCCTGGAGGTCCCGGCGGGCATGGAATCGCTCATCGCGTACGGCCGGGGCCCGCTCCTGCCCCCGCCGCAGGTGCGGCCCGACTGCGCGGTCGACAAGGACTGGGGCATCCCGCTGGACGTCACCGCGCTCAACGACATCGTGGTGGAGAAGCTGGTCAGGGACCGTCAGGTGTCGGTCGGCGTCTACGTCTCCGGGCGGCTCCTGGCGTCCTACTCGGCCGACGCGCTGCTCGTCGCCACGCCGACCGGTTCGACCGCCTACAGCTTCGCCGCCGGCGGGCCGGTCGTCTCGCCCCGGGCGGAGGTCCTGGTCTTCACGCCGGTCGCCCCGCACATGGCCTTCGACCGTTCCGTCGTCACCGCCCCCGACGAGCCGGTCGGTCTGCGCCTGCTGGAACGCTCGGGGACGGCCGCGGTCAGCATCGACGGCCAGCTGCGCGGTGTGCTGGACCCGGGCGACTGGATCGGCGTGTACGCCGCCCCGCGCCGCCTGCGGGCCGTCCGGCTCGGCCCGATGGACTTCTACGGCCGGCTGCGCGAGCGGATGAACCTGACCGACGCCCCGGCCGCGGTCGCGGACGGTTCCCCCGCCCCGCTGTGGTCGGTCACGACGCCGCCCCCAGGGGACCTCGCCCATCTGACCCTGCTGACGGCCCCGGACACCCCCTGACCGCCGACGCCGCACACCGTCGTCGGACGCGGGACGCCCCGAAGTCCTGCGGAGAGCCGCCCGTGCGCCCGGGACGCCGTGCCGAGGAGGTCCGGCCCGACGGCGAAACAGGTGTCACGCCGGTTCACCACCTGCGCGGGGCTGCAGTTCACCGCGGACCGGCTCATCACCACGCGGCGCCCCTCAGGGGACGCGGGACGCCGCCGTGCGGGCCAGGGACAGGGTGCGCGAGCGGGAGGGCGCCGTGGGGCTGCCCGCCTCGCTGAGGACGACCAGGGTCCGCCCCACGACCACCAGGACCAGCGTCTCCTGAACGGTGAAGGTCTCGCTGGTCGCGGTGACCGTGGCGTGCCACGAGGCGTCTCCGACCCCTGCCGAACCGTGGGCCACCACCCGCTCCGTGCCGGTCGTGCCGTCGCTCCGGCCGATGGCGAACTCGGCGCGACCGGACAGCACGGCCGCCGCCTGCCGGAGGTCCGTCCGCGCACCCGAGCCCGGCAGGGCGCGCAGGACCTCCTGGAGGAACCGCCCGCTCTGGCTCTGGGCGAAGGCGGCCCGGGCCTCGACCGCGCCGGCCCGCGTACTGCGGTAGGACTCCAGCGCGTTGAGCGTGTCGACGCACTCGGGCCGGTCCGAGCGGATGGGGGGATCGTTGCGCAGGGCGGTCCGCACGGAGCCGCCGGGGAGCCGGCCCGTCGTCAGCAGCGCGGAGGACAACCGGGCGGCGGTGGGGAGTTCGGGGGTGGCGGGGGTGCCGGCTCCGGACGTCGAGCGGCCGCCCGATCCCGACCCGGAGCCGCCGCCGGATCCTCCGCTGCCGCCGGATGCCCCGCTCCCGCCTGACCCCGCGCCCCCGCTCCCACCCCCCGCGCCGGAACCTCCCGTACGGCCCGGCGTGCCCGGACCGTTCGTGCTTCCCGAGGGTGCCGGGGAGCCCGTCGAGGCCTTCGCGGAGGCCGGCGCGGTGCGGCGCGCAGCGGCTGCCGTCCGACCGCCGTTTGCGGCCCCGAGCCGGCGCGCCGGAGCGGCTTGGGGATCTCTTGGCCCGCCGCACACCCCTCGTACCGGCGACTTTCACACCGGCGTCACCCGGGCCTTCCCTGACGTTCGGTGCCCTTGGAACACTCCTTGCGCGCGCATTGCGTCCCGAACCGGCAGGCGCAGCCCCTTCCGTACGAGAGGTGCCTCACCCATGCCCGAAGTCAACCGGCGCCGATTCCTCCAACTCGCGGGCGCCACGACGGCGTTCACCGCGCTCTCCGGCAGCATCGAACGTGCCGCCGCGCTGCCCGCGAACCACCGCACGGGGTCGATCGAGGACGTCGAGCACATCGTCGTCCTGATGCAGGAGAACCGCTCCTTCGACCACTACTTCGGCAAGCTGCGGGGAGTCAGAGGCTTCGGCGACCCGCGCCCGGTCACCCTGCCGAACGGCAAGTCGGTCTGGCACCAGGCGGACGGCGCCGGCAAGGACGTGCTCCCCTTCCGTCCGGACGCCGACGACCTGGGCCTCGCCTTCCTCCAGGACCTCCCGCACGGCTGGAACGACGGTCACGCCGCCTTCGACGGCGGCAGGTACGACACCTGGGTGCCCGCCAAGAGCGCCACGACGATGGCGTACCTGACCCGCGAGGACATCCCCTTCCACTACGCGCTCGCCGACACCTTCACCGTCTGCGACGCCTACCACTGCTCGTTCATCGGCTCCACCGACCCGAACCGCTACTACCTGTGGACCGGGCACACCGGCAACGACGGCAAAGGCGGCGGCCCGGTCCTCGGCAACGACGAGGCGGGCTACAGCTGGACGACGTACCCCGAACGACTGGAGCGGGCCGGGGTCTCCTGGAAGATCTACCAGGACGTCGGCGACGGCCTGGACGCGAAGGGCGGCTGGGGCTGGATCCAGGACGCCTACCGCGGCAACTACGGCGACAACTCGCTGCTCTACTTCAAGCAGTACCAGAACGCCGCGCCCGGCGACCCGCTGTACGACAAGGCGCGCACCGGCACCGACGCCCGCACGGGCGAGGGGTACTTCGAGCGGCTGAAGGCGGACGTCAAGGGCGGCAAGCTGCCGCAGATATCCTGGATCGTCGCCCCCGAGGCCTTCACCGAGCACCCCAACTGGCCCGCGAACTACGGCGCCTGGTACGTCGCCCAGGTCCTCGACGCGCTCACCTCCGACCCGAAGGTGTGGGCGAAGACCGCCCTGTTCGTCACCTACGACGAGAACGACGGCTTCTTCGACCACCTGGTCCCGCCGTTCCCGCCCGCCTCGGCCGCGCAGGGCCGTTCGACGGTCGACGTGGGCCTCGACGTCTTCCCGGGCGACAGCGGCCATGCCGCCGGCCCCTACGGGCTCGGTCAGCGGGTGCCCATGCTCGTCATATCCCCCTGGAGCAAGGGCGGTTACGTCTGCTCCGAGACGCTCGACCACACCTCGGTCATCCGGTTCATGGAGCGCCGCTTCGGCGTCCACGAGCCGAACATCTCGCCGTGGCGGCGCGCGGTGTGCGGCGATCTGACCTCCGCGTTCGACTTCTCCCGCCCGGACGCCCTGCCGGTGGCCCTGCCGGACACCGAGGCCTACGAGCCGCCGGACAGGGAACGCCACCCGGACTACGTGCCGACCCCGCCGGCCCACCCCGTCCTGCCGAAGCAAGAGAGCGGCTCGCGGCCCACCCGCCCGCTCGCCTACGCGCCCGCCGTGCACGGTGCGGCGGACCCGGCCGCGGGAACCCTCACGCTCGCCTTCTCCTCCGGGGCGAAGGCCGGCGCCGCCTTCCTGGTCACCTCCGGCAACCGCGCCGACGGACCGTGGAGTTACACCACCGGCCCGGGCGCGACCGTCTCCGACACCTGGAACTCGGCGTACTCGGGCGGCGCGCACGATCTGACCGTGCACGGCCCCAACGGATTCCTGCGGGTCTTCAAGGGGGCGGGCAGGGCGGCGGGCGCGGAGGTGACCGCCCGGCACGTCGGCGACGGTCTCGAACTGACCTTCACCCACCGGGGCTACGGCACGGTCGAGCTCGAGGTGGCCGACGGCTACGGCGGGCGGCCCACGAGGGTGCGGCTGCGGCCCGGCGGATCGCTCCGGCGCACCCTGGACCTGCGGGCGAGCCGCCGGTGGTACGACGTCACCGTCACGTCCGGCGCCGACCCGGCGTTCCTCAGGCGGTTCGCCGGGCACGTCGAGAACGGCCGCCCCGGGGTGAGCGACCCGGCGATCGTCACGGAGTGACCCGCTTGGGCGGTGCCACGGCAAATGGGTGGTGGGCACCGCATCGTGGGGGCTGGTCAGGTCCCGGCGGGCTCGGGGTAATGTGCCCCGGTGACCACGCATTCGAACACACCTTCAGGCTGGTACCCGGACCCGCACGGGGCGGCCCAGACCCTGCGCTACTGGGACGGCGCCCAGTGGACCGAGCACACCCACGCGGACGGCGCGGGGGGCCCCGCGCCGCAGGTGCCCCAGCAGGCGGGGCCGGACGGGCGCGTCCAGCGCCAGGTGCAGAAGCAGGCCGGGGTCGCGGCGGGCGGCCCCGGCGGCGGCACGCTGTTCAGCGAGCCGGTGCTGGTGGTGAACCAGAAGGCCAAGCTGATCGAGCTGACCAACGAGTACAAGGTGATGGACCAGCAGGGCGGTCAGCTCGGCTCGGTCGTCCAGGTCGGCCAGAGCGCGCTGCGCAAGATCCTGCGCTTCGTCGTCAGCATCGACCAGTACCTGACGCACAAGCTGGAGATCCGCGACGTCCACGGACAGCCGGTGCTCCTGCTGACGCGTCCGGCGAAGTTCCTCAAGTCCCGGGTGGTCGTGACGCGCCCCGACGGGCAGCCGGTCGGCGAGATCGTCCAGCAGAACGTCTTCGGGAAGATCAACTTCGCCATCAACGCGGACGGCCGGCAGATCGGCGCGATCAAGGCGGAGAACTGGCGGGCCTGGAACTTCGCGATCGTCGACCACGCCGACAACGAGGTCGCCCGGATCACCAAGACCTGGGAAGGCCTCGCCAAGACCATGTTCACCACGGCGGACAACTACGTCCTCCAGATCCACTACCAGCTGCCCGAGCCGCTGCTGAGCCTGGTCGTGGCCACGGCCCTGACCGTGGACACCGCGCTCAAGCAGGACGCGCGCGGCCTGGGCTGACGCGCCCTGCGCGGACGGGTGGCACTCCCCGGGGTGTCACCCGTCCGCGCCGCGCTACAGCGGGGTGAGGTGCTCCGGGCCGGTCGTCGGCCGGGGCAGCAGCGCCGGTTCGGCCGACGCCGTCTCCGGCCGCAGGGCCAGCACGGCCGCCACGGGGTGGTCCTCGTCCGGGTCGGCGCCGGCCTCCGGCGCGGCCCGCGACAGCAGCACCACGCCCCAGCCCGCGACCCCCGCTCCCGCGAGCGCCAGCAGCACCCCCGCCGCCCCGCCCTGGAGGCGTTCGCCGAGGAGCGCGAGGCCGATCGCCGCGGCGGCCACCGGGTTCGCCAGGGTGACCATCGCCAGCGGCGCGCCGAGACCACCGCGGTAGGCGGTCTGAGACAGCAGCAGCCCGGCCGTCGCGAAGGCCGCGACCAGCAGCGCCACCCCGATCACCTGCACGCTGAGCAGCGGGCCCGAACGGTCCGTCGCGGCCACCGTCACGGTCTGGGTGAGCGCCGAGGCGACGCCCGAGGCGAACCCGGACGCGGTCGCGTGCCGCAGTCCCGGCCTGGCGCCGCGCCGGGCCAGCAGGCCGATGAGCGCCGAGGTCGCGCCCGCCACCGCCACCGCCTCCGGGACGCTCAGCACGTCCTCGGGAGCCGGACCCGACGCGGTGACCAGGATCGCGGCCAGACCGGCCAGGGTGAAGGCGGTGCCGCGCCACTCGGCGGCGCCGACCTTGCGCCCGGCGACCCGCGCGCCCAGCGGCACCGCCGCGACCAGGGTGAGCGCGCCGAGCGGCTGCACCACGGTGAGCGGCCCGTACTTGAGGGCCACCACGTGCAGCAGCGCGGCGGCGGCGTTCAGCCCCACCGACCACCACCAGGCGGAGTTGCCGAGCATCCGCAGCAGGCCCGTGCCGGGGTGCCGGGAGGCCAGTCGTTCCTGGGCGACGGCGGCGGACGCGTAGGCGACGGCCGAGAAGAGGGACAGGACGACGGCGACCGGCATGGCGTTCATCGGCCCGCTCCCACGAGGACGGGCGCCTCGGCCGGGACGGATGTGCGCGTGTCGCGTCCCGCCGTCGTGGCCGTGCGCCGGGGGGCGTGGATCAGCGCGAGCGTGAGGCCGAGCAGCGCGCCCGCCGCGATCGCGTCGAGCCAGTAGTGGTTCGCCGTGCCCACGATCACCAGCAGGGTCAGCAGCGGATGCAGCAGCCACAGCCACCGCCACCGCGACCGGGTGGCGACGACGAGGCCGATCGCGACCATCAGGGCCCAGCCGAAGTGCAGCGAGGGCATCGCCGCGAACTGGTTCGACAGCTGGTCCGTCCGCGGCGGGCCGTACACCGACGGCCCGTACACGCGCGCGGTGTCGACCAGTCCCGTCGCCGCCAGCATCCGCGGCGGGGCGAGCGGAAGGGTGAGATGCAGCACCAGGGCGGCGGCCGTGACCGCGGCCAGCACCCGGCGGGCCCACACGTAGTGGGCCGGGCGCCGCAGGTAGAGCCAGACCAGGAACGCCAGGGTGGCGGGGAAGTGCACGGTCGCGTAGTAGGTGTTCGCGATCTTGGCCAGGGTGTCGCCGTGCAGCAGCAGGGCCTGCACCGAGCCTTCCCCGGGCAGCCGGAGCAGGCGTTCGACGTGCCACACGTCGTGCGCGTTGCGGAAGGCCTCGCCGGTGTGGCCGGCGGCGAGCCGGCGGCCGAGCTTGTAGACGAGGAAGAGCCCTGCGACCAGCAGGAGCTCTCGGGTTATGGGCGGCCGCGCCGGCGTGACCGGCTCCGCTTCCCCAGGCTCGGTGCGGGCATTCATCCCCCGGCCCCTTCACTGACGGTGGTGCGTGTGGGCGGTGCTGCCGGGCTCGTGACTCGTGCATACACCATCGATACGAAGTCGTACCGATACGTCAGTGTACCGATACGCGTGCGTACCGGTACACTGACGTATCGATTGATGTGCGCCACACTGGACCCAGGCCCCAGGCGGGCCCCCGGGCAGGCGTCGGAGACGGAAGAGAAGCGAGGGGACGGCAGATGACGTCGCAGGCAGCGGACGGACCCGAATCGGTCGCCGCCACGAGCCGCTCCAAGCTCACGCCCGAGCGTGAGCAGGAGTTCTTCGACGCCGTCCTCGACCAGGTCCGTGAGTGCGGCTACGAAGCCGTCACCATGGAGGGCATCGCCGCCAGCACCCGGTGCAGCAAGTCCACGCTCTACCGGCAGTGGAAGACCAAGCCCCAGTTCGTCGTCGCCGCCCTGCGCTCGCGCCGCCAGGCCAGGCTCACCGGCATCGACACCGGCTCGCTCGCCGAGGACCTGCGCGAGGCCGCGCGGGCCACCGGCCGCTGGTCCACGAACGACACCAAACTGCTGCAGGCGCTCGGCCACGCCGTCACCGGCGACCAGGACCTCGCGCTGGCCCTGCGGGAGGCGATCGTCGCCCCGGAGATCGAGGCGCTGCGCGAGATCCTGCGGCGCGGGGTCGAACGCGGCGAGGTCGCCGGCGACCATCCGGCGCTGGAGTACATCCCGGCGCAGATGTTCGGCGTGATCCGCGCCCGTCCCGTCGTCGACGGGGAGTACGCCGACCAGGAGTACCTGGTCGGCTTCGTGGAGGCCGCCGTGCTGCCGGCGCTCGGCCTCACCTAGCGACCGGCACGGAGACCGACACAGAGATCAGCACATGGCTCAGGCCGCCGTCCACGGGATGACTGGACGGTGACCTGTCTCGCGCCGCACCGTGGGGACGGGGGCGGCGCGCACCACCCGGCCGGGTGGGGCCCCCTTGAGCGGAGGGGCGTCCCACCCGGCCGACGGCGTCACACGTCCTGGCCGCTGCCGCCGCCCGTCGACACCTTGATGCCCTTGGTGATCGTGTCGATGACCGACACGTCCTTGTCGGCGTCCACCCCGAAGCGGAGCACCACCAGCCGCTTCGTGTCCGCGGGCGCCGGGAACGCCAGCGACTCGACGTAGCCGTCCGCGCCCTTGCTCGTGACCGCCTTCCAGCGCACCAGGTAGCCCTTCTGCCCGGCCACCGTCACCGCCTTGGAGGCGAGCACCTGGTGCGAGGTGATCGCGCCGTACGTCGTGCCGCCGTAGGACTCCTCGGCGTTGGCCGAGATGTCCGCCTTCGCGACCGCCTCGGCGGTCTCGCCCTTGGTCTCCAGCACCTCGACGGGCGCCGAGTACACGCCCCCCTCGGTGCACGTCTTGGAGGTGTCGCCGGGGCACTTGTAGGAGGAGTCGGAGGTGACCTGCGCGCCCACGCTCGACTCCTGGCCGGTCCAGCCGTCCGGGATCGGGATGCTGATCCCGTTGAGGGCGTCGGTCACCGCACCGCTCTTGATCTTCGGCGCCTCGGACTCCCCGGGCGACGGGGAGGCCCCGCCCGGACCCCCGGAGTCGCCCTGGCCGCCGGAGCCGCCCGAACCGCCGGAGTCGCCGAAGGGCCCGCCCTGGCCGCCGCCGTCCTGACCGCCCGTGCCGCCGGGCCCGCCCTGCCCGCCCGGTCCCTGGGCCGTGCCGCCGCCGCTCGAGCCGTCGCCCCCGGCCAGCGCGTACACGCCGACCCCGATGCCGGCGAGGACCGCCACGGCCGCGGCGACGGCTATGCCGGTCCGCAGTCCGCGCCGGCCCGTGCCCGGCGGCGCCGCGGGATACCCCGGATGACCGGGATACACCGGGTACGACCCGTCCGCCGGCGTCTGCGCCGGCGGACCCCATACGGCGGCCGAGCCCGCGGCGCGGGTCTGGTCCGTCCATGCCTTGCCGTCCCACCAGCGCTCGGTGGCGGGACCGTCATTTGTCTGCCCCGGATCGGGATACCACCCGGGAGGAGTCACCTGCGTCATGTCCCCACCGTATGAGGCGTCGGTGAAAGCCGGATGAGAGGGAGGGCATTCGGTGGGAATCCGCTGCCGGCGCCCCGCCGCCCGGCTGGCTTGATGTGGACGTCAATTCGGTGCCCTTCACTCGCCGTTGACGTCAGGGGAGCACTTCCGCAGGCCCGCCGGGGCGTCCGGGACCGCCGCGTGTCACCCGTGGAGGCGGGACCTGCCCGGACCGCCCTCCGCGCGGGCGTCCGGAAGGCTACGCTCGACGTCGGTACGTCGTTCGGGCGACTTGGGGAGGTAGCGGGATGACGGAGGTCAGGCCGACGGCGGCCGCCTCGGCTTCCCTGTGGGAGCGCGAGCGGGAGGTCGCCGCCATCGCCGAGGCGGTGGAGACTCTCTGCGCCGACCGGTCCTCGTCGGGTCACCTGCTGGTGCTCCGGGGCGAAGCGGGCTTCGGCAAGACCGCGTTGCTGGCCGAGACTCGCCGCATCGCCGAGAGCCGCGGCTGCACGGTCTGGTCGGCCCGCGGCGGCGAGACGCTGAGGTCCGTCCCCTTCAACGTGGTACGGCAGTTGCTCCAGCCCACCCTGCTCTCCCTGCACCCGGAGGAGGCCCGCGAGTACCTCGGCGACTGGTACGACATCGCCGGCCCCGCCCTCGGCATATTGGAGCCCGGCGAGGGCCACGCCGACCCGCAGGGCGTCTGCGACGGCCTCGTCGCCGCCGTGACCAGGCTGGCCAGGCGCGACTACCCGCTCGTCCTGCTGATCGACGACGCGCACTGGGCCGACCAGGAGACCCTGCGCTGGCTCGTGGCGTTCGTCGAACGCCTCGACGAACTCTCCGTCCTGGTCGTCGTGGCCCGCAGGCCCGGTGAGATCAAGGGCGACGCCGCCCGCCACCTCGACGCCGTCGGCCTGGCCGCCGGCCGCGCGGTCACCAGCCTCAGCGCCCTGACCCCGACCGCGGTCGCCGGCCTCACCCGGGCCACCCTCGGCCCGCACGCCGACGCCGCGTTCTGCCGCGAGGTCTGGGCCGTCACCGACGGCAACCCCTACGAGACCGTCGAGCTCCTCGCCAAGGTCCGCGACAGCGAACTCGAGGCGAGCGAGTCCTCGGCGGGCGAGCTGCGCGCCCTGAACCGGGCGGCCCGCGGCGGCGGCCTCGTCGACCGCCTGGAGAAACTGGGCGTCGACGCCACCAAGTTCGCCATGGCCGCCGCGATCCTCGGCGCCGACATCTCCGTCGACCAGGCCGCCCTGCTCGCCGGACTCGGCCGCGACGACGCGGCGCGCTGCGCCGAGCTGCTGCGCAACGCCCGCATCCTCACCGAACCCGTCCCCGGGGCCGTCCCGGCGGGGGACGGCGATCTCGAGTTCGTCCACCCGCTGATCGCCTCCGCCGTCTACGACTCCATCCCCGGCGGCCTGCGCACCGCGATGCACGGCATCGCCGCCCAGGTCGTCACGGACGCCGGCAAGGGTCTCGCGGCCGCCTCCCGCCACCTGCTCCAGGTGCACGCGGAAGGGGACGAGGAACTCGTCGAGCAGCTGCGCGAGGCAGCCCGCGAACACCTCGCCGTCGGCGCGCCCGACGCGGCCCGGCGCTGTCTGGAACGGGCCCTGAGCGAGCCGCCCGCCCCGGAGGTCCACGCGCACGTGCTCTTCGAACTGGGCTGCGCCACCCTCCTCACCGCCCCCGCCAGGACCATCGACCACCTGCGCACCGCCCTCGCCATGCCGGGCCTCGACGGCGCCGAGCGCGTCGACGCCGTCTACCGCCTCTCCCAGGCGCTCCTGCACAACGACCAGCTGGAGGAGGCCGTCCGCACGGTCGAGGCGGAGGCCGCCCGGCACGCCCCCGGCCCCGCGCGGATGCGGCTCCAGGCGGTGCAGTTCATGTGGGAGGGCGTGTACGCCGGGGAGACGACCACCCCGCGCCGCTCCGAGCGGCTCGCCGAGCTCGCCGCGACCTGCGTCGGCCGGGACAACGCCGAGCGCGCCCTGCTCATCCTGCGCGGCTTCGACGCCATGACCCACGGCGAGAACGCCGAGGAGGTCGCCGAGTTCTGCGACCGCGCCCTCGTCAACGGCGGCCTCGCCCCCGGTCTCGGCTGGACCGACCAGGAGTGGGGCATCGAGCTGCTGATGATGCTGGCCAGCTGCTACGCCTACACCGACCGGCTCGACCGCGCCGACGCCCTCTTCAACGAGGCGCTGCGCGCCTACACGTCCGCCGGCTGGAGCGGCGGCCACCTCGCCCTGGCCCACGCCTACCTCGGACTGGGCCTGCGCCGCCGGGGCCGTCTGAAGGACGCGGAGGAGTCCCTCAGGGAATCGCTGCGGGTCGCCGAACGCGTCGGCCGCGGCCTGCCCCTGTACTGGTCGGCCACCTGCAACCTCGTCGACACGCTGCTGGCCCGCGGCCATGTCGCCGAGGCCTGGGAGACCGCCGAACAGTACGGGTTCGCCCCGCCGTACCCGTCGACGATCGTGCTGCCCGACCCCCGCTCGGTGCGCGGCCGGCTGCTGCTGGCCGTCGGCCGGGCCAAGGAGGGCGTCAACGAGCTGGAGGCGGCCGAGAAGGCGGCCGCCGCGCGTGGCCACCTCAACCCGGTGATGGTCCCCTGGGCCGTCGAACTCGCCCGGGCGCTGGCCACCGAGGATCCGGCCCGGGCGAACCGGCTCGTCTCCGAGGCCCGTCGTCAGGCCGAGCGCTTCGGCACCGACACCGCCATCGGGGAGGCGCTGCGCTGTGCCGCGGCCCTGGAGACCGGCCAGCGGGCGGTCCGGCTGGCCCAGCAGGCCGTCACCTTCCTGGAGTCCTCGCCCTGCCAGTACGAACACGCGGCCGCCCGCGTCGAGTACGGCATCCTCTCCCGTTCGGTGTCCGAACTCGGCCGCGGCCTGTCGCTGGCGCGGTCCTGCGGGGCGGACGGCCTGGTGGACAAGGCCCAGCAGGCACTGCGCGGCATGGGTGCGCCGCAGGTGGGCCTGGTCCCCGGACAGACCCGGAGGTAGCCGCGGCGCGCCGCCGGTGGAGGTGACACCGGCGGCGCGCCGCGGCGGCTCGTGGGGGCGCCGATCCGGCCTCGCCGGCACACGACGAACCCCCCCTCCGCCTCGCCCTCGGCCCGCAACGCGGCGACGTGCCGCTCCGTACGGCCGGGATCGCGGCCGTGGGCGAGGACGAGGTGGCCGGGCCGGACCAGCGCGAACGCGACGTACCGCCGAGGCCGGAGGTGGCGCCGGTGATCAGGACGGTGGACATGCCCCGAGGCAGGAGACACCGGTGTCCGGGGGGTGCCGCCGATGCCACGACCGGCAGGATCACCCCCCGGCCGTACGCCCTTCAGCCGGTCCCGTCCTCCTCGGCCAGCACCCGCTGGGCCGTCGCGAACGCCGAGTTCGCCGCCGGAACCCCGCAGTAGACCGCCGTCTGGAGCAGCACCGCGCCGATCTCCTCGGGCGTGAGCCCGTTGCGCCGGGCCGCCCGCACATGCATGGCCAGCTCGTCGTAGTGGCCGTGCGCCACCAGCGCGGTCAGCGTGATCATGCTGCGCTCACGGCGGCTCAGCGTCGGGTCGGTCCAGATCTCGCCCCAGGCGTAGCGGGAGATGAAGTCCTGGTAGCGCGCGGTGAACGCGCTCTGCCGGGCCTGCGCCCGGTCCACGTGCGCGTCCCCGAGCACCTCCCGGCGCACCTCCATGCCCCGCTTGGCCCCGCCGTCGAGATGGGCGCGCAGCACGGTCAGCACGGCCTCCGGGCACTCGGCGGGCGCGAGGTGCGAGGCGCCCGGCAGCTCGACCAGCGTGGCGCCCGGCACCGCGTCCGCGATCTCCCGCAGATGCGCCGGCGGCGTCGCCGGGTCCTCCCGCCCCGCGATCAGCAGGGTCCGTACGGCGATCTCGGGCAGCCGCTCGCGCAGATCGAACGCGGCCAGCGCGTCACAGCACGCCGCATAGGCCCCCGGGTCGGCGTCGCGGTGGTCGGCGACCAGCCTCGGCACCGTGAACCCGGGCGTGAACCAACGGGCGTCCGCGCCCTCGGCGAGCCCCGCCAGCCCCTCGCGGCGCACCAGCGCCGCCCGCTCCTCCCACGGCCTGGACCCGTTGAAGTGGGCCGACGAACAGATGGCCGCGAGGGCCGTCACCCGCTCCGGGTGATGCAGCGCCAGATGCAGACCCACCGCGCCGCCCAGGGACACGCCGGCGTACGCGAACCGCTCCAGGCCCAGCGAGTCGGCCAGCGCCAGCACCAGGTCGGCGAGATCACCGACGGTGGCGCCGGGGCCGATCAGGTCGGCCGCCGAACCCCCGTGCCCGGGCAGATCCCAGCGGACCACCCGGTGCGTCGCGGACAGCTCCGGCGCGACCGTGTCCCACAGGGCGTGCGAGGTGCCCAGCGACGGGCCGAGCAGCAGCGCCGGACCGGAAGTCGGGCCCTCGGCGAAGTGGTTGAGCAGCTTCTCGGTCAACGTCGCTCCAACGCACGGTCGGTGAGGCTTCCGGCGGAACCGGTGTAGCGGGCGGGGTCGGTGAGGTCGCCGAGATCGACGTCCTTCAAGTCGGGCTCCTCGGCCAGCAGTTCGGCCAGCGGACGGTCCTCGGCGTAGGTGCGCCGGGCGAGCCCGGTGAGCAGTTCCCTGGCGCGGGCACGGCCGAGCGCGGCCGACAGCGCGGCGGACAGCCGCTCGGAGACGATCAGTCCGTGGGTGAGGTCGAGGTGCGCGCGCATCGCGTCCGCGTCCACCCGCAGCCCCTCGGTCAGCTCGGCCGCGTCCCGGGCGGCCCCGCCGGCCAGTCGCAGCAGCTCCCTGAGGGGCTCCCACTCGGCGTGCCAGGCCCCGGCCGGCCGCTCGTCCTGCGCCGCGAGCGACCCGTAGAGGGTGGCCGCGAGCTGCGGGGCGCGCAGGGCGGCGGCCGCGATCAGTGTGGACCGCACCGGGTTGGCCTTGTGCGGCATGGCCGAGGAACCGCCGCCGCTGCCCTCCGCCACCTCGGCGATCTCGGTGCGGGCGAGGGTCAGGACGTCCGTCGCGACCTTCCCCAGCGCGCCCGCCGCGAGGGCCAGGCAGCCGGCCAGGTCGGCGATCGGGGTGCGCAGCGTGTGCCATGGCAACAGCGGTGCCCGCAGCCCGAGTTCACCGGCGAAGGCGGCGGGCAGAGCGGTCGCGTCGGTGGCGCCGTACGCCGTGAAGGCCGCCAGTGTCCCGGCCGCGCCGCCGAGCTGGGCGGGCAGCGAGTCCCGTACCGCCGTCACCCGGTCCCGCGCGTCCAGCACCAGCGACCGCCAGCCGGCCGCCTTCAGGCCGAAGGTCGTCGGCACGGCGTGCTGGGTGAGCGTCCGGCCCGGCATCGGCGTGTCGCGGTGCTCGGCGGCCAGCCGGGCCAGCGCCCGCTGGACCCGGTCGAGGTCGGCCAGCAGGAGAGCGAGGGCGCGCACCGCGACCAGCATCGTCGCCGTGTCCATGATGTCCTGGCTGGTCGCGCCCCGGTGGACGTACGGGCCGTGCTCCTCACCGACCGCCTTCGTCAGATCGGCGACCAGCGGGATCACCGGGTTCCCGCCGCCGCGCGCCCGGTCGGCGAGCGAGCGCACGTCGAAGCCGCCGTCGCCGGCCGCCGAGGTGACGGCCGCTCCGGCGCCCCGCGGGGCCAGCCCCAGCGACTCCTGGGCGCGGGTCAGCGCGGCCTCCGCGTCGAGCAGCGCCCGCAGATAGGCGTCGTCGCCGGTCGCGGCCGCGGCGGGGGAGCCGGCCCACCCGGGGGCGAGCAGACCGGCGTCGTGGTGCGCAGTTGTCACTGGAACTCCAGGAAGACCGTCTCGCCTTCGCCCTGAAGGCGGATGTCGAAACGGTAGGTCCCCAGCTCGCCCCGGGTGGCGACGAGCGTGTCGCGGCGCGCCGGGTCCACCCGCGTCAGCAGCGGGTCGGCGGCCAGCGCGGCCTCGTCCTCCGGCAGGTAGATCCGGGTGAACAGATGCACCAGCAGCCCGCGGGCGAACACGCAGACACTCAGATACGGGGCGCTGTGCCCGCGCGCGCCCGGTCGCAGCGTCCGCGCCGACCAGTGGCCGTTGGCGTCCGTCTGGATGCGGCCCCAGCCGGTGAACTCCACGCCGTTGCGGCCGAGGAATCCGCCGCTCGACGGGTCCCGCCGCATCGAGCCGTCCACCTGCGGCAGATTGCCCTCGGGGTCCGCGCCCCACAGCTCCAGGAACGCGTCCGGCAACGGGTTGCCCTCCCCGTCGTACACATAGCCCTGCAGCGCGATCGTGTCCGGGTGGCCGAGCGGGGCGATGTCACCGCCGCCGGGAAACGGCAGTGCGTGGCCGTAGAACGGGCCGACCGTGTGCGACGGAGTGGGCAGGACGGTCTCAGGACGGCTCGTGTCGATCTTCGTCATGGCAGCTCAGCGTCCTTCTTCGATCCAGGTGGCGTGCGGCCCGTCGAGCACGATGTCCCAGTGGTAGCCCATCGAGAACTCGGGCACCGACAGGCTGTGGTCGTAGGTGGCGACCAGCCGCTGCCGGGCCGCGTCGTCCGTCACAGACTGGATGATCGGGTCGTACGGAAAGAGCGGGTCGCTCGGGAAGTACATCTGCGTCACCAGCCGCTGGGTGAACGCCGAGCCGAAGAGCGAGAAGTGGATGTGGGCCGGCCGCCAGGCGTTGACGTGCTGCCGCCACGGATAGGGGCCCGGCTGCACGGTGGTGAAGCGGTAGAAACCGCTGTCGTCCGTCAGCGTGCGGCCGACCCCCGTGAAGTTCGGGTCCAGCGGGGCGTCGTGCTGCTCACGCTGGTGCGCGTAGCGGCCCGCCGAGTTGGCCTGCCAGATCTCGACCAGCTGACCGCGGACCGGACGCCCGTCGCGGTCCAGCAACCGGCCGGAAACCGTGATCCGTTCACCGATCGGCTCGCCGTGGTGCTGCCGGGTGAGGTCGTTGTCGATCTCGGTGATGTCCCGCTCGCCGAAGGCGGGCGAGACCAGCTCCACCAGTTCCGGGTCCTTGCTGACGTCGATGGCGACCGGCGGCTGCTTCGGGTGGCGCAGGACGGAGGAACGGTACGGCGCGTAGTCGCGGCGCGGCTGGTGCTCGACCGGCGCGCCGTCGGCGATCCGCTTCTCGTACGCGGCGTGCTCGGCCGCGATCTCCTGGTCGATGTCGGCTTGCGTGAGAGTCATGGCACTTCCCGGGTTTCTTAGCGTTCGAGGACGAGGGCGAGGCCCTGGCCCACGCCGATGCAGAGGGTGGCGACCCCGATGCCGCCGCCCCGGCGGGCGAGCTGGTGGGCGACCGTGCCGGCGAGCCGGGCACCGGAGGCGCCGAGCGGATGACCGAGGGCGATCGCGCCGCCCTGCGGGTTGAGGACCGCCGGGTCGAACTCGGGCCATTCGGCGACACAGCCGAGGACCTGGGCCGCGAAGGCCTCGTTCAGTTCGAGCACCGACAGGTCGGCGAATCCCTTGCCCGCCTTGGCGAGCGCGCGGTGGACGGCCTCGACGGGAGCGAGCCCGAAGTACCGCGGGTCGATCGCGGACACCCCGGTGGCGCTGACCCGGGCGAGCGGCTCACGTCCGGTCGCCTTCAGCCCCTCCTCGTCCACCAGCAGCAGGGCCGCGGCGCCGTCGTTCAGCGGCGAGGCGTTGCCCGCCGTCACGGTCCCGTCCTCGGTCCGGAACGACGGCCTGAGCCTGGCCATCGCCTCCAGCGAGGCGTCGGCCCGTACGCATTCGTCGGCGCCGAACACGACGGGGTCGCCCTTGCGGCGCGGGATCGACACGGGCGCGAGCTCGGCGTCGAACAGACCCGCCTGCTGGGCCGCTGCGGCCTTGCGGTGGCTGGCGAGGGCGAACTCGTCCTGCTGTTCGCGGCCGATCTTGTGCTTGTCGGCGATCAGCTCGGCCGACTCGCCCAGCGGGATCGTCCACTGCGGGTCCATCCGCGGATTGACCATCCGCCAGCCCAGCGTCGTCGAGTACAGCTCGGCGTGCCCGGTGGGGAACGCCCGGTCGGCCTTCGGCAGCACGTAGGGCGCGCGGGTCATCGACTCCACACCGCCGGCGACGGCGACGGAGGCGTCGCCGGCCGCGATCGCGCGGGCCGCCTGGATGACCGCCTCAAGACCGGAGGCGCACAGCCGGTTCACGGTGACACCCGGCACGGAGGTCGGCAGCCCCGCGAGCAGCGCGCCCATGCGGCCGACGTTGCGGTTCTCCTCGCCGGCCCCGTTGGCGTTGCCGAAGTACACGTCCTCGATGCGCGCGGGGTCCAACGCGGGTGTACGGGCGACGACTTCACGGATGGCGTGGGCCGCGAGGTCGTCCGGGCGCACCGAGGCCAGCGCGCCGTTGTAGCGGCCGATCGGGGTGCGGACGGCGTCGACGATGTAGACGGTCCTGGAACCGTTGCTCATGACCGGACCTCCTGGGCGAGACGGACCTCGGCGGCCGTCTTGGACACGATCTCCTCGGTGCTGACACCCGGCGCGGTCTCCACCAGCACCAGACCCGCCTCGGTGACGTCGAGGACGCCCAGGTCGGTGATGATCCGGTTCACGCAGGCCTTCCCGGTCAGGGGCAGCGCGCAGTCCGTGAGGATCTTGGGGCTGCCGTCCTTGGCGGTGTGGGTCATGACGACGATGACCGTGCGGGCGCCGTGCACCAGGTCCATCGCCCCGCCGATCCCGGTGATCATCTTGCCGGGGATCGCCCAGTTCGCCAGGTCGCCGCGCTCGGACACCTGCATCGCGCCCAGCACGGCGACGTCGATGTGCCCGCCGCGGATCATGCCGAAGGACAGCGCCGAGTCGAAGAAGGACGCGCCCGGCAGGACTGTCACGGTCTCCTTGCCGGCGTTGATCAGGTCCGGGTCGACGGCGTCCTCGGTGGGATAGGGGCCGGTGCCCAGGATGCCGTTCTCGCTCTCCAGCACCACCTCGACGTCCGCCGGGAGGTAGTTGGGGATCAGGGTCGGCAGCCCGATGCCGAGATTGACGTACTGACCGTCCCGCAGCTCACGTGCGGCGCGGGCGGCCATCTCCTCGCGTGTCCAGGCCATCACTCGCTCACCGTTCCCTCTGCCGCGGGCGCGGAGACCGTCCGCTGCTCGATCCTCTTGTCCGCCGCCTGCTCCGGGGTCAGCACGATGACGCGCTGCACGAAGATGCCCGGCAGATGGACCGCGTCCGGGTCGAGCTCACCGGGCTCGACGAGCTCCTCGACCTCGGCGATCGTGATCCGTCCGGCCATCGCGGACAGCGGGTTGAAATTGCGCGCGGACTTGTTGAACACCAGGTTGCCGTGCCGGTCGCCCTTCGCGGCCCTGACCAGCGCGTAGTCGGTGCGGATGCCGTGCTCCAGCACGTACTCCGCGCCCTCGAACTCCCGGACCTCCTTCGGCGGCGAGGCCAGGGCGACGCCGCCCTCGCCGTCGTAGCGCCAGGGCAGCCCGCCCTCCGCGACCTGGGTGCCCACGCCCGCCGGGGTGTAGAAGGCGGGGATCCCGGCGCCGCCGGCCCGCAGCCGCTCGGCCAGCGTGCCCTGCGGGATCATCTCGACCTCGAGCTCGCCGGACAGGTACTGGCGGGCGAACTCCTTGTTCGCGCCGATGTAGGAACCGGTCACCCGGGCGATCCGCCCGGCCGCGAGCAGCACCGCGAGGCCCGACTCCATCGCGCCGCAGTTGTTGGAGACGACCGACAGTCCGGTGACGCCCCGCTCGTACAGAGCCTGGATGAGGACGTTCGGCACGCCGCTCAGTCCGAATCCACCCACTGCCAGAGACGCGCCGTCCGGCACGTCGGCCACCGCCTCCAGGGCCGTGGCGACCACCTTGTCCATCCGTGAAGCCCCATCTCTTCCGCGCGTCCCCGGCCGCCAATTAATCAGGGCACTGATTATTTCACCGGGGTTTCCCACACGCTGCCACCGTGGACCGGAGCAGTCAAGGCCCCAGGCCGGAGGTCAGGGAAGGGTCACACAGGTACAAGACCTGGACGATGGCGCGCGGTATTGTTCAGTGCACCGACGAAATCTTACGCTGAGGAGCGCACATGGCCGCGGTGGATCTCACCAGCCACCCCGGGCACCTGGCCCGGCGGCTCCAGCAGGCGCACTACCTGCTGTGGAACACGATGGTCTCCGAGGAGATCACCTCGCCGCAGTTCGCGGTCCTCAACGCGCTCGTCGCCGAGCCGGGCCTCGACCAGCGCACGGTGGGGGAGCGGGTGGGGCTCGACCGCTCCACCATCGCCGAGGTGATCAGCAGGCTCATGCGCCGCGGGCTGCTCGACAAGGTCCGCGACCCGCAGGACGGGCGCCGCTTCCTGCTGGGGCTCACCGACGAGGGGACGCGCACCCACCGCAGGCTGACGGTCCGCACGGCCCGGATGAACCAGGTCTTCCTGTCGCCGCTGTCGGCCGCGGAGCAGACCCTGTTCCTCGAGCTCATCCAGCGCGTCTCGGACGCGGCCGAGGGACTGCGCAACCCCGGGGAGCCGCTGGTCGCCCCGTCCTGAACACGGCGCGGCCTGACTACCGCGTGGCCTGAGCGCTGTGTGGGCTGAACACGATGTGGCCTGACTCCGGTGTGGCCTGACTCCGGTGTGGCCTGACTCCGGTGTGGCCTGATCACGGCCTGTCGGAACCGCTCGTCCCGGTCACGCCCCGCCCCCGTCCGGATCACGGTGTCCGGGCGGGGCGGGGTGCGCGATCCCGGTGCGCCGACGTGGTGTGCGGGCGCAGGGGTGTCGGTCGGCGGGTGTGGGTGTGGGTGTGGGTGCGAGTCTGGGTGTGGGTCTGGGTCTGCGGTGGGCGCGGGTCTGGGGTGGGCGCGGGTCTGGGGTGGGCGTGGGTCTGGGGTGGGCGTGGGTGTGGGGGTGGCTGAGGGTCGTCAGGGTGCCTTGGCGAACACCACCCACACCTGGCCCTCGGCGAAGGACACCGGGGTGCCGTCGACGGTCGCGAAGTCGGTGCCGTCCGTGGCCGTCGTCCGTCTCCAGTTCACGTCGTGGACCCGTCCGTCGCGCAGCACCCTCGCCTTTCCCGAACCCACCGTCTCGGTGTAGGGCGTGTTGTTGCCGAGGAAGTCGTGGAAGCCCGACGCGCGCACCTTCACGTACTGCACGACCACCGTGGCCGGGGCCACCCGCCGCCCGTCGGTCGTCACCGTCGGCGCGCCGTCGGTCGAGACCAGCCAGCGCGCCCGGCTCGCCGACCAGGTGAAGGTGAAGCGGGCCGCCGGGTAGCGCACGGTCAGCGAGGGCTGCGCCGTACCGCCGGCGGGTGCGGGGCCGTAACGGAACCCCGTGGTCAGCGCGGCGGAGCCCGGCGCGGAGGGCAGCAGGCGATCCGGGTGCACGTAGAGGTTGTGGGGCGCGGACCGGTCGGCGCCCCGGTAGTAGGCCCCGGCTCCGGCCGGGTCCTCGGGCGTGACGGCGTCCAGCGGCGCCCGGTCGATCAGCGGCAGCAGCTTGCCCTGCGCTCCGGAGAACGCCAGCACCGGCCGCTCGAACTGGCCCAGCAGCTCCAGATCGGACTCGCGGGCGCTGCGCACGGGGCCGACGGCCTTCGGCAGCGTGGTCGCGTACACGGCCATCAGCCGGCTCAGCCCGCCCTCGACCTGCTCGGCGTAGACGACGTCCGCGGAGTCCAGGCCGGTCTGCGGCCGGGCACCGGGGGCGTTGTCGATCTTCACGGCGAGTACGGAACCGACGGCGGCCGAGGGGCTGGTGCTCCCGCTCGGGTTCGGCTGCTGCGACGCGCTCCGGCCGTCGTCCTTCGTCGGCGGCTCGCGGCTGGTCGTGCAGCCGGCCGCGAGGACGACCGCCAGAACGCCGGCCAGCAGCGCCGCGGCCACCGAGCGGCGCCCGGCGTGCGTCGTGCGCGCCGGATTCCCCGGATGTCCCGGACCGCTCGGTATCGGTCCCGGTCTCGGTCGCCGCGTTCGTCCGGGCCGGCCGAGTCGCCCCGGAATGTTCGGGCGTCTCGGATGTCCAGGATGTCTTTGGCGTCCCGAACCACTCGTGCCTGTCATGGCCACCCCCGTTTCGTGTCTCGATTGTGCGCTCGTCCGTTCGAAAGTGGCTATGCGTGCGTGCGTGTGTGCGGGCAGGCGGGCGGGCGAGGTCGGGGGAGGAGGGGGGCTGGGCCGGGGTGGGGTGCGACGGAGGAGGGCGGCGAGACGGGCCGGTGCAGCGCGGGGTGGGACGAGGCAGCGCGGGGAGGGGTGAGCTGGATGCGGCCTGCGGGCCCGTGGACCTGGGAGCCCGTGGACCTGGGGGCCCGTGGGGCGTGGGCTTCGTGGTTCGCGGTCCGGGGGTCGGGTACCCGGGCCGCAGCCAGGACCCGGTACCCCCGGACCAGCCGGACGGGCCGGTCGGCGGAGGGAGCGCGGCGCGATGAAGGCAGTGACCTGGCAGGGCAAGCGGGACGTTCGGGTGGACACCGTGCCCGATCCGACGATCCAGGAACCGACGGATGCCGTCATCCGCATCACGTCCACCGGCCTGTGCGGCTCGGACCTGCACCTGTACGAGGTGCTCACCCCGTTCATGACCCTGGGTGACATCCTCGGCCACGAACCCATGGGCATCGTCGAGGAGGTCGGCGCCGCGGTGCCGGACCTCCGGGCCGGGGACCGGGTCGTGGTGCCCTTCCAGATCGCCTGCGGCAACTGCTGGATGTGTCTGAACGCGTTGCCCACCCAGTGCGAGACCACCCAGGTCACCGGTGAGGGCATGGGCGCCGCCCTGTTCGGCTACACCCGCCTGTACGGGGCGGTGCCCGGCGCGCAGGCGGAGTATCTGCGGGTGCCGCAGGCCCAGTTCGGCCCCATCAAGGTGCCCGAGGGCCCGCCCGACGACCGCTTCGTGTACCTCTCCGACGTGCTGCCCACCGCCTGGCAGGCCGTCGCCTACGCGGACATCCCCGAGGGCGGCACCGTCGCGGTGCTAGGCCTCGGCCCCATCGGCGACATGGCCTGCCGTGTCGCCCAGGTGCGCGGCGCGAGCCGGGTGTTCGGCGTGGACCTGGTCGGCGACCGGCTGCGCCGGGCCCGCGCGCGGGGCGTGGAAACGTTCGACCTGCGCAGCTTCGACTCCGAGAAGGAACTCATCGCCGCGATCCGCGACGAGACCGACGGTCGCGGCCCGGACGCCGTGATCGACGCCGTCGGCACCGAGGCGCACGGCAGCGCGGCCGCCCGCATGATCCAGAACGCCGCCGCCATGCTCCCGCGCAAGCTGAGCGGCCCGCTCGCGGAACGTTTCAGCGTCGACCGGCTCGCCGCCCTGCACACCGCCATCGAGCTGGTGCGCCGCGGCGGCACCCTCTCGCTCGTCGGCGTCTACGGCGGCATGGCCGACCCGCTGCCGATGCTCACCATGTTCGACAAGCAGCTCCAGATCCGCATGGGTCAGGCCAACGTGCGCCGCTGGTGCGACGAGATCCTGCCGTACCTCACCGACGAGGACCCGCTCGGCGTCGACGACTTCGCCACCCACCGCGTACCGCTGTCGGACGCTCCGCACGCGTACGAAATGTTCCAGCAGAAGCAGGACGGCGCGGTGAAGGTGCTGATGACCCCGTGAACCGCGAGAGCCGACGGTGAGCGCGTAACCGGTTACGGGTGAGCTGAGGACCCGTAACCGGTTACGGGTCAGGTGTGGGTCCGTAACCGGTTACGGGTCAGGTGTGGGTCCGTAACCGGTTACGGGTCCGGTGTCATCCCGAAACCGCTTGCGGGTCAGGGGCGGGATCGAAACCGGTTGCACCGGTTGCACCGGTTCCGCAGAAACAGCGGCCGAGCCCGGCGTTCCACGCCCGCTTCGGGAGGACGCGGCCGGCACCGGTCGGCGTCCGGTCGCGGAAGAAGCTCTTGGGCCGCAACCGGATGCCGAGGAAGCTCGGGGTCCGTAACCGGTTGCGGAAGACGTACTGGGTCCGTAACCGCTTGCGGAGGAAGCTCTACGTCCGCCACCGGTTGCGGAATCACGTCGCGGGCGGCGCCCCCAGAATTTCGGCCAGGTCGTAGCGCACCGGCTCCTCCAGTTGCGCGTACGTGCAACTGGAGGCGGTCCGGTCCGGGCGCCAGCGGCGGAAGCGGGCGGTATGCCGGAACCGGGCGCCGTTCTCCATGTGGTCGTACGCCACCTCGACCACCCGTTCCGGCCGCAACGGCACCCACGACAGGTCCTTCTTGCCCGACCAGCGGCTCGGAGCTCCGGGCAGGCGTGCCGACTCGTGCGCGGCCCCCTCCGCCCAGGCCGCCCACGGATGGCCCGCCGCGTCCGCCATGCGCAGCGGCTCCAGCTCCTCGATCAGCTCCGCCCGGCGTTTCATGGAGAAGGCGGCCGACACGCCGACGTGCTGGAGGACGCCCCGGTCGTCGTACAGGCCCAGCAGCAGAGAGCCGACCACCGGTCCGCTCTTGTGGAAGCGGTATCCGGCGACGACGACGTCCGCCGTGCGCTCGTGCTTGATCTTGAACATGGCGCGCTCGTCCTGGCGGTAGTGCAGGGCGAGCGGTTTGGCGATCACCCCGTCCAGGCCCGCGCCCTCGTACTCCTCGAACCACTGCCGCGCCACCTCGGCGTCGGTCGTCGCCGGCGCCACGTGCACGGGCGCCGTCACCCCGGCGAGCGCCCCGGTCAGCAGTTGGCGGCGGTCCGCCAGCGGGACGTCCAGGAGCGACCGGTCGTCGAGGGCCAGCAGGTCGAACGCGACGAACGACGCCGGGGTCCGTTCGGCGAGCGTGCGCACCCGGGAATCCGCCGGGTGGATGCGCTCGGTGAGGGCGTCGAAGTCGAGCCGACCCTCCCGGGCGATCACGATCTCACCGTCCAGCACACACCGCTGCGGCAACCGTTCCCGCAACGCTTCCACCAGTTCCGGAAAATACCTGGTCAGCGGCTTTCCGGTGCGGCTTCCCAGCTCGACCTCGGCACCGTCGCGGAACACGATCGCGCGGAAGCCGTCCCACTTCGCCTCGTACTGCATGCCCGGCGGAATCGCCGCCACCGACTTGGCGAGCATCGGCTTCACGGGCGGCATCACCGGCAGATCCATGCTCCGATTCTGCGCGAGGATCGCGGGGACCGCCCGGCGTGCGCGCGGCCGCGAGCTGATGCGAGCCGTCGGAGGTGTGTCTACCGTGGCTCGCATGGGAGATGCGGTGGAACTGGAAGTGGCCGGCCGGACGGTACGGCTGTCCAGCCCCGACAAGGTCTTCTTCCCGGAGCGCGGCTTCACCAAGCTGGACCTCGCCCGCTACTACCAGGCGGTCGCCCCCGGCATCCTGCGGGCCCTGCGCAACCGCCCCACCACCCTGGAGCGCTACCCGGACGGCGTCACCGGCGAGTCCTTCTTCCAGAAGCGGGCGCCGAAGAACATGCCCGACTGGATCCCGACCGCGCACATCACCTTCCCCAGCGGACGCAGCGCCGACGAGATGTGCCCGACCGAGGAGGCCGCCGTCCTGTGGGCCGCCCAGTACGGCACGCTCACCTTCCACCCCTGGCCCGTGCGCCGCGACGACGTCGACTCTCCCGACGAACTGCGGATCGACCTCGACCCGCAGCCCGGCACCGACTACGACGACGCCGTCCACGCCGCCCATGAACTGCAGTCCGTCCTCGACGAGTTCGGCGGTCTGCGCGGGTGGCCCAAGACCTCCGGAGGCCGTGGTCTGCACGTGTTCGTGCCGATCGAACCCCGCTGGACCTTCACGCAGGTCCGGCGGGCCGCCATCGCCGTCGGCCGGGAGATGGAACGGCGGATGCCGGAGCGGGTCACGATCAAGTGGTGGAAGGAGGAGCGGGGCAAGCGCATCTTCATCGACTACAACCAGACCGCCCGCGACCGCACCATCGCCTCCGCCTACTCCGTACGTCCCCGGCCGCACGCGCCCGTCTCGGCGCCGCTGCGCTGGGAGGAGGTCGGCGACGCCCGTCCCGACGACTTCGACCTCGCGACCATGCCGGCCCGGTTCGCCGAACTCGGCGATGTGCACGCCGACATGGACGACCACGCGTTCTCCCTGGAGGCCCTCCTCGAACTCGCCCGCCGCGACGAACACGACCACGGACTGGGCGATCTGCCGTATCCGCCGGAGTACCCGAAGATGCCCGGCGAGCCGAAGCGGGTGCAGCCGAGCCGGGCCCGGCACGAGGACGCCCCGGGCGGACCCGGGGCGTCCTAGATGTACTGACCCGTGAGGTTGGGGACGCAGCGGGCCAGGCGCAGACGGCCGGTCTCGGTCAGGGGTGCGTTACGGTGGGGCACGAGGGCCTTTCGGTCAGGTGTCGACGTCGCAATCCACACCGAACCGGAAGGCCCTCACCTGTTCAAGATCCCTCAGCCGAGACCTGGCTCACCCATCCACAACCTCCCGAGACAGAACACCTAGACCGCTCCCCTCAGAGTTCTTCAGAGCTCCTTGACGCGGATGTCCCGGTACGAGACGACGTCCGTCGTGCTGTGCACCTGGAGCCCGAGGTAGCCGGAGGCGAAGCGCCGGCCGTCCGTGCCCGGGTCGTCCGCGCGCGGCGGGGAGAACACCTGGCCGCCGGTGTTGTCGAACTCGTTGATCAGTACACCGTTGCGGTAGACCGAGTAGTGCTGGTCGACCACCCTGATCTCGTAGTCGTTCCAGGTCCCCTTCTGGGTGACGCCCGCGCCGGCGAGTCCCACCCGGTCGAAGCCGTAGACCGAGCCGGTCTTGTACATGTCCCCGTCCGGCCGGTCCAGCACCTGTACCTCGTGCCCGTACTTGATGGCGACCCACTCCGGTCGCGGCTCCTCGGCGTGGTCATGGACCCACGGGAAGCGCACGAACACACCGGAGTTGGCGTTGCCGGCGCCCGGGGCGTCGTCGCGCCACTGGAGCTTCAGCGAGAAGTCGCCGTACTTGCGCTCGGGGAACCACAGCATGCCGAGGCCCTCGCGCGTGGTCCCGCTGGTGATCGATCCGTCGGGATTCCGGGCGAACGAACCGCCGCCCACCTGCTGCCACTTCGCGAACGACTCCGCGCTGCCGTCGAGGATCGTGCGGTAGCCCTCGGTCTGGCCGGGCTTGCCGATCCCGGACTGCCGCGCCGCCTCCTGGACGGCGTCGTACTCACGCTGGTCCACGACCCCCTGGGCGAGCAGCGCGTCGAGGACCGTCTTCACGTGCTTGAGGAACAGCGCGTGGGACGTCCACTCCTTCTCGTCCTCGATCAGTTCGTTGATCCGGCAGCGCTTGTCCGTCAGCCGGTTCGGCACCCCCGAGTCGACCGTGCCGACGATCACCGTCAACCGCTCGTCGTATTCGGGGCAGTTGGGGGCGGGGACCTGGCTCGACACCACGGTGAAGGTCACCGTGCGCGCGGTGGAGGTGTTGCCCGCCTTGTCGGTGGCGCGGTAGGCGAGGGTGTGCGGGCCGGCACGGTCGACCACCACCGGGATGGTGTAGGCGATGTACGGTCCACCGTCGAGTGAATACTCGATCCGGTCGACACCCGAACCGTGTTCGTCCGTGGCGCTCACCGTCACCCTGGCGTTGCCGACGTAGGCGCCGCCGGAGTTCTTCGTGCCCTCGACGCTCACGCCGGTCACCGGGGGCGTGGTGTCCTGCGGGGCCGCCGCGACGACGGTGAACCGGACGCTCTTCTCGGCGGCCGAGTTGCCCGCCTTGTCGGTGGCCCGGTACCGCACGGTGTGGGTGCCGACCTGGTGCACCATCACGGGCGCGGTGTACGGCTGCCAGGCCCCGGAGCCGACGGCGTACTCGACGGTGTTGACGCCGGATCCGGTGTCGGAGGCCGACACGGTGACGGTCGCCATGTCGATGTACGTGCCGTCGGGGTTCTGCTCACCGCTCACCGTCCCGGAGGTGTCCGGGGGTGTCGTGTCGTCGGAGGGCGGGGCGACGACCGTGAACGCGACGGTCTTCTCCGCGGAGACGTTGCCGGCCTTGTCGAACGCCCGGTAGCGGATCTGATGGCTGCCGACCTGATCGACGACGACCGGTGCGGTGTACGGGATCCAGTCGCCTGCGGTGCCGACGGCATACTGGATGCCGTCGACGCCGGACCCGCCCTCGTCGGTCGCCCCGATCGCGACGCTCGCCGAGCCGACGTACTCGCCCTGCGCGTTCTGTGTGCCGGTGACCTGCGCCGCCGTCTGCGGCGGTGTCGTGTCCTCGCCGCCGCCCTCCGTCACCACGAGGATGCCCTGCATCTGGCCGTGGCCGGGGATCGTGCAGTGGTAGAAGTAGCGTCCCGGGGTCAGGGTGACCTCGGCGGTGTGCCGGCCGCCCGCGTCGTCGTTCGGGTTGGCCAGGATGTTCAGCGTGACGTCGTCGTTGAACTCGGGGTCGTTGGTCGCGAACGTCAGCGTGTGCGGCATGCCCATGGTGTTGCCGGTCGCCACGCTGTTCTCGAAGACGATCGTCGCCTGACCCGCCACCGCCGTCGTCGGCGCCGAACCGTACCGGGTGATGTCGTCGCCCGCGGTCCAGGTGAGCACCTGGGCGGCCGCGGCGGACGGCTCGGACTGCGCCGCGGTGGGCGCCGCCTGGAGACCGAGCGTCATCAGTACGGCGGCCAACAGGGCCGTCAGGACTCTTCGTTGCCGTGTCCGCAGAGTCACCTGGTCCCCCTCGCCAGCCGGTCGGCGGCCGGTGTGGGACCGCCGCCCTTGTACGTGACCCGCCACAGCGCCGACTTGGCGTCCGAGGTGAAGAAGCCCCGGCCGTAGTCGAGGACGTACAGGGCGCCGTCCGGGCCGAACTTCCAGTCCATGAGGTTCTTGATGCCGTCGTTGCCGACCGGCACGATCTTCTTCAGCGACTCCGAGTGGACCGGCAGACCGCCCGAGCCCTGCGTCCTCGGATCCATGACGACCGCGTTGCGCGGCTGATCGGCGTCGTAGAAGTCGCCGACGAACCACTTGCCGTCCCAGTAGGCGGGCCACCTCACCGCACTCGCGCCGGCGGCGTCGTAGCGGTAGACGGGACCGTTCATCGCCGCCTGCCCGCCGCCCTTGAGCCACGGCAGCCGGTACGTCGCCTGGTCCTGCCGGTAGGACGGCACGCCGTTCGCGTCGCGCGGGTAGTCCGGTGCGCCGCCCTGAGGCGAGTACCAGATGTTGTTGCCGGTGACCGGCGGCAGGTTGACCAGGCCGTCGTTGTTCGGCGACTCGTTCTTCGGGTGGTCGCAGTCGTACCAGCCCAGCGGCTGGGACGGATCCGGCAGGTTACGGTCCCGGTACGGCTGCTTGTTGCCCATGCAGTACGGCCAACCCCGGTTGCCCGCCTGGGTGATGACGGCGAACGTGTCGTACTTCGCCGGTCCCCAGACGGGTGACGGCTCGCCCGCGTCCGGGCCGACCCAGCCCGCGTACAGGATGTCGGTGGTGCGGTCGACGAAGATGCGCGCGGGATTGCGGACGCCCATCACATAGATCTCGCCGCGGGTCTTGCCACCGCCCTCCTCGGTCTCCCGGCCCGTGAACAGGTTCCCCGCCGGAAGCGTGTAGGTGCCGTCGGGCTCCGGATGGATGCGCAGGATCTTGCCGTTGAGGTTGTGGGTGTTCCCGGCCGTGCGGCGCGCGTCCGCGAAGGAGACGCCCTTGAAGTTCGGCTGCGGGTTGTTGCCGGAGTAACCGCCGCTGAAACCACTGGAGTTGTTGTCACCGGTGGCGATGTACAGGTTGCCCTTCGAGTCCCAGGTCATCCCGCCCCCGGCGTGACAGCAACTGTGCACCTGCACGGGCCACTTGAGCAGCACCTTCTCGCTGCCGAGGTCGAGCCGGTTCGTGGCGGGGTCGAGCGTGAAGCGGGAGACCCGCCGCTCGGCCGTCCGGGTGTCACGGTCGACGCCCGAGTGGGGTGTGTAGTGCAGGTACACCCAGCCGTTCTGCTCGAAGCGCGGGTCGAGCTCGATGCCGAGGAGGCCTTCCTCGACCTTGACGAGCTCGTCGCCGCCGCCCTTGTTGCCGAAGACCGTCAGCTCCCCGGCCAGCGTGACCTTCTTGGTCGCCGGGTCGTAGACGTGGACCTGGCCCTTGCCCTTGCCGACGTCCGGGCTGTTCCAGTCGGTGATCACCGGCCGGGAGGAGTCGGCGCCGCCCCGCCCGATGTAGAGGACCCGGCCGTCGGGCGCGGTGACCAGGCCGTGCGGTTCACCGATCTGGTCGTTCCGGCCGGGCTGGTTGGCCGGGGTCAGACGCTCGGCCTGGTAGTTCTTGGTGATGGTGGCCTTGCAGTCGGCCTGCACCAGCCGGGACGTCCAGAGCAGGGCGCCGCGCAGATGCGTGCGGAAGTCCGTCTCGTCGTACGACGAGACCGTGCCGCCCATACCGGTGTAGAAGGAGCGGCCGCCGTCGTAGTCACGGCACCAACTCACCGGATGGTCCGTGCCGTTGGCGCTCGCGCCCGGCTGGTAGGTCGACTCGCGCACCCGGGCTACGGTGTGCACCTCGCCGGAGGGGTTCTTCACCCAGTTCGGCCACCGGTCCGGGCGCTTCCACTCCAGCGGCAGCGCACCGGTGGCCGGATGCCGCCGGTCGCCGACCTCGACGGTGGCCCGCTGCACGGCCGTCGGGCTCGAAGTGGCGGGACGGGCGCCGATCAGGCCGGTGAACCAGTCCGAGTACGGCTCCGCGCGGGCCGCGTCGTGGACGCCGACGAATCCGCCGCCGGCCTCCATGTAGGCCTCCAGGCCCGCTTCCTGCTCCGGATCGAGGACGTCACCGCCCCCGGTCAGGAACACGACCGCGTTGTAACCGCCCATCCTCGTCCCGTCGGTGAAGACGGAGGCGTCGTCCGTGGCCTCGACCTCGAAGCGCTGGTCCGCCGGACCGGACAGGCCGATCCGCTCGACGGCCTCGATACCGGCGTCGACGACCGGTGACTCGTCCCCGGCCGCGGCCGACCCGTGGAAGATCAGTACCCGTACATGCGGGCCGCCCGGCGGCGACTTGATGGACATCGTTGTCAGGGGTGGCTCCGGGGCCGGGCGCGCGTCCGCGGCCGGCGCGGACAGCAGGCCCGCGACGAGCGTTGCGCACGCCACGGCGGTCACCCGGATTCGTCCTCTCGTACTCAACCCTCGTAAGTGCATGGGCACCTCCTCGGTCACAGCGACAGCGCCAAGGAAGCTAGACCCCTTCTGCATGAGTCGCCAAGGGCTATGACCGCAATGGCATGAACTTTGTCCTGGGTGTGGAGAAACGGCGGAACGACCGGTACCGTCTCACAGGTTCATCACAGGCACGTCTTCTTCATCTTCGCAAATTCCGTACCAGGGTGGGGAGTTCGGCATGGACGGGCGCGGGTTCAACCGCCGGGTGCTGCTGGGCGGCGCCGTCGCCGCGACATCGTTGTCCTTGGGGCCGAGGGCGGTGAGCGCCGACGGGCCGGCCAGGACCGCGCCGGCCGGGGGAGCGGTCCGGCACCTCAAGCTGTACATGGAGAAGCTCCCCGACGGACAGCTCGGTTACGGCTTCGAGAAGGGGAAGGCGACCATCCCCGGACCGCTGATCGAGGCCGACGAGGGCGACACCCTCCACATCGAGGTGGAGAACACCCTGGACGTGGCCGCCAGTCTGCACGTCCACGGTCTGGACTACGAAGTGTCCAGCGACGGCACCAGGTTGAACAGGAGCGACATCGAGCCCGGCGGCACGCGCACCTACACCTGGCGCACCCACGCCCCCGGCCGCCGCGCCGACGGCACCTGGCGGGCGGGCAGCGCGGGCTACTGGCACTACCACGACCACGTCGTGGGAACGGAACACGGGACGGGCGGCATCCGCAAGGGCCTGTACGGGCCGGTGATCGTCCGGCGCAAGGGCGACATCCTGCCCGACGCCACCCACACGATCGTCTTCAACGACATGACGATCAACAACAGACCCGCCCACGCGGGCCACCAGGGACCCGACTTCGAGGCGACGGTGGGCGACCGGGTCGAGTTCGTGATGATCACGCACGGCGAGTACTACCACACCTTCCATCTGCACGGTCATCGCTGGGCCGACAACCGCACCGGACTGCTCACCGGCCCCGACGACCCCAGCCAGGTCGTCGACAACAAGATCGTCGGCCCGGCCGACTCCTTCGGGTTCCAGGTGATCGCGGGGGAGGGGGTGGGCGCCGGCGCGTGGATGTACCACTGCCATGTGCAGAGCCACTCCGACATGGGGATGGTCGGACTGTTCCTGGTGAGGAAGCCCGACGGCACGATCCCGGGATACGAGCCGCACGGGTCGCACGGGTCGTCCGGGTCCGACGAGCCGGGCGGGACCGGCGCCGCGCACCGGCACTGAGGGGCGGAGCTCGGAGAGCGCTCTCACCTCCGCCGTCTCCCGGCGTTATCCTGAGCCGCAGCCGGCCAGGAGGAGCCCCGAAGTGACCGAGACAGCGTCGCGACCCACGCTGGAGGCCGTGGCCGCGCGGGCCGGGGTCTCCCGGGCGACCGTGTCGCGTGTCGTCAATGGCGGGGACGGCGTCCGCGAGCCGCTCGTCGAGCGCGTCAGACAGGCCGTGGAGGAGCTCGGGTACGTCCCGAACCAGGCGGCGCGCAGCCTGGTGACGAAGCGGCACGACGCGGTCGCCGTGGTCATCGCCGAACCGGAGACCCGGGTCTTCGCCGATCCCTTCTTCGCACTCCAGCTCCGCGGTATCAGCAAGGAACTGACCGCTCACGACAACCAGTTGGTGCTGCTGCTCACCGAGGGCCGCGACGACCACGCCCGTGTCGCCCGGTACCTCGCGGGCGGCCACGTCGACGGGGCCCTCGTCTTCTCGCTGCACCTCGACGACCCGCTGCCCGGGCTGATCCAGGGCGCCGGGGTCCCGACCGTGTTCGGCGGCCGTCCCGGCTGGAGCGACGGCACACGGGACGTGGTCTACGTCGACAGCGACAACCGCGGCGGCGCCCGCGAGGCCGTACGCCTGCTGGCCGGACTCGGCCGCACCCGCATCGCGCACATCACCGGCCCCCTCGACCAGACCTCCGCGGCGGACCGGCTCGACGGATACCGGGAGGTCATGGGGGAGAACGATCCGCGGCTGGTCGCGGAGAGCGACTTCACGCCCGGCGGCGCCGAGCGGGCCATGCGGGAACTCCTCGACCGGTGCCCCGACCTGGACGCGGTGTTCGCCGCGAACGACCTCGCCGCCTCGGGTGCGCTGCGGGTCCTGCGCGAACGCGGGCGCCGGGTGCCCGAGGACGTCGCCGTGGTCGGCTTCGACGACATGCTGCCCGTCGCCGAACAGAGCGATCCGCCGCTGACGACGGTCCGTCAGGACATCGAGGAGCTGGGCCGGATCATGGCCCGTCTGCTGCTGCGCCGTCTCGACCGGCGGGTCGCCGACGAGGCGCCGGGCGGTGTGGTCCTGCCGACCACGCTGGTGCGCCGGGCCTCGGCCTGACCGGGGCCGCCGCCCCACCCGGATCCGCCCCCCCCGGATCCGCCCAGCCCATGTCCGTCCTGCCCGGGGCGTCACGCCCACGTCCGTCACGCGCGGGTCCGTCACGCGCGGGTCCGCCCCGCTCGGCCCCGCCCGGAGCCTGCCCGGCTCAGTGCCGTCCGTTCCCGCGAGGTCCCGGACCGTCTCACATCTCCTGGGGCACGCTCTTGATCACGGCGAAGCGTGCGCCGTAGGGGTCGGCGAGCTTGGCGATGCGGCCGACGCCCTCGACGTCCGTGGCGGGCATCCGTACCTTGCCGCCCAGCTCCTGCGCCCTGGCCACGACGGTGTCCGCGTCGGCGACCTCGAAGTACGGCAGCCAGTACGCGCCGGTCTCGGCCTCCGTGGGGTCGTCGGCCAGCGGCACGATCCCGCCGAACATCGCCTCCTCCCCGGCGCCGGCCGGGTTGACGCACGTGTACGTGCCGCCGGGGAAGGCGGCGGCCGAGGTCTCCAGGCCCAGCGTCGCGTTGTAGAACGCGGCCGCCGCGGCGATGTCGGGCGTGTACAGCTCGACCCAGCACAGCGCGCCGGGCTCGTTCGCCACGTCCACGCCCACGGTCTCTCCCGGCTGCCAGAGGCCGAACGGCACGCCCGCCTGGTCGGCGATGACCGCCATCGTGCCCTGGCCCATCACGTCCATCGGCGCGAGCAGGACCCTGCCGTGCTTCCGCTCGGCGATCTGCGCCGTGTCCTGCGCGTCCGCTGTCCGGAAATAGACCGTCCACGACGGCGGGCCCTGGCCGGGCGCGGTCTGCATCCCGCCGGCCACGGTCCTGCCGTCCAGCTGGAAGAAGCCGTACCCGCCGGCCTCGGGTCCGGCCGACCGGAACCGCCAGTCGAAGAGGGCGCCGTAGAAGGAGGTGGCGCCGTCGATGTCGGAGGTGCCGACATCGATCCAGTTCGGTGCGCCGTTGACGAAGCGGGTGGTGAGCATCCTTGCCCTCCTCGAAGGGGTCCCGTTCCCTGCACTGCCGAGTCTTGCACCGCCCACTGACAAACGCTGCCGGAGTACGGCCACCGGCGCGCCCGGGACGGCCCGGCCACGGACGGTCCGGGGCGGTCCCGGGCGGCCCCGGGCCGTCGTGGGGGAGATGCCCGCGTCCGCCCGGCGTTCCCGGAGAGTGCCGGGTACGCCGCGCGCCGCCGTGCAAAGGGGTGGGCGCCAGGAGCATCATCGGGCGGCCGGGGGCCTCGGGGCGCCGCGTATATCCGGCGTTGATCGAACGTTTTTCGACGCCGGGCACGATCCTGGCCATGTATACCGACACGATTCCGGCACCCGACCTCGGCTGGCAGCAGGAGGCCCTGTGCGCACAGACCGGGGCGGAGTTCTTCTTCCCCGAGCCCGGCAGTTCCGTACGGGAGGCGAAGCGCATCTGCGGGATGTGCGAGATGCGCTCCGCCTGCCTGGAGTACGCCCTGGCCAACGACGAGCGCTTCGGCGTCTGGGGCGGCATGTCCGAGAAGGAGCGCCTCAGTCTCCGGCGCACGGCGCACTGAGCCGCGCCGTGGCGGCGACCCCGAATCCGAGTGACCGCGTCGCGGGGGTGCGGTTAGGATCCGGGGGCGTCCGGACGTGGCGCGAGCAGGGCGCACTCCCCTCACCCTCGGTTTCGCCCGAGCGGGGGGAGCCCCGGCTCGAGGCGTCACGCCGGTGCGTGTCCGGTCGTCCGGACGCGCGCGCGGTCCCGTAGAGCAGAGGCAGACTCGCCACCTTCTCAGGGTGGATACGCCGGTTCGAATCCGGTCGGGACCACGGCAGGGCGAGCACGGGGCGGGCACGGGGCGGGGCGGCGACGGATGGGCGAGGACAGCGAGGGGGCGGCGGCCGGTCCGTCCGTCACCGAGGCGGAGCTGGCCGCCTTCCACGGCCTCGTGGGCAGGCTGCGCGCGCTGCCGGTGAACGATCCCGTGCGGCTGCGGGCCGAGCAGGTCGCCGCGTCCTTCGCGCGCGACGGGCGGCTGCGGCGGCGCAAGGAGCGGGGCGCCGAGGTGGCGGCCGCCGACGCGGCGACGATGGCGGCGACCGCGACGGGGGCCCTGGACCGGCGCGAGGACGCGCCCCTGCCGGACACCGGACACGGGGGCCGTTTCATCCGGCCGCGCACCTGTTATGTCTGCAAGTCGGCCTATCGGGAGGTCGACACCTTCTATCACCGGCTCTGCCCTGCCTGCGCCGCGGACAACACGGCCCGCCGCTCGCTGAGCACCGACCTGAGCGGGCGCCGTGTGCTGCTCACCGGCGGCCGGGTCAAGATCGGCTTCCAGCTGGCGCTGATGATGCTGCGGGACGGTGCGCAGACCGTCGTCACCTCCCGCTTCCCGCACGACACCGTCCGCCGGTTCCGGGCCGAGCCGGGCAGCGCGCAGTGGCTGGACCGGCTCACCGTCGTCGCCGTCGATCTGCGCGACCCGCGCCAGGTGCTGGGCCTGTGCGAGGAACTGCGCCGGGAGGGCGAGCCGCTCGACATCCTCGTCAACAACGCGGCGCAGACCGTGCGCCGGCCGCCCGAGTCCTACGCCCTGCTGGCCGCCGGGGAGCGCGACGCGCTGCCCGAGGGAACGCGCCGGGCGCCCGGGTTCACCCCGATGCGGATGCTGGAGGGCCTCGGCGGCTCGCTCTGTGCGCTGCCGGCCGCGCTGCGGGAGGCCGACGAGGCCGGACTGCTGCCCGATCCCTCCCCGGAGAACTCCTGGTCGGCCCGGCTCGGCGCGCTGGACCCGGCCGAGGTCCTGGAGACCCAGCTCGTCAACGCCCTCGCGCCCGCGCTGCTCTGCGACCGGCTGCTGCCGCTGCTGCTGGCCTCGCCGCACCCGCGCCGGTACGTGGTCAACGTGACGGCCGTCGAAGGACGGTTCGCGGTGCGCAACAAGATGCCCGGGCACCCGCACACCAACATGGCCAAGGCCGCCCTCAACATGCTCACCCGCACCAGCGCGGCCGCGCTCGCCGAGCAGGGCGTGCACATGTGCGCCGTCGACACCGGCTGGATCACCGACGAGAACCCGGCGCCGAAGAAGGCCCGGATGGCGGGCGCGGGCTTCCGTACGCCGCTGGACATCGTGGACGGCGCGGCCCGCGTGTACGACCCCATCGTGCGCGGCGAGGCCGGCCACCCCGTGTCGGGCGTGTTCCTCAAGGACTACCGGGAGGCGCAGTGGTGAGCGAGGAGAGCGCGGCGGGGCCGGAGCAGGCAGGTTTCGCCGGGGTGCCCCACGTGGCGCCCCGCCCCCTCGCCGACCTCGCCCCGCTGCTCGACTGGCTGCGGGCCGGGCGTCCGGCGGGCGAGCGGCTGGACTTCGCGACGGGCACCGCGCTGCCCGACGGGCGGCTCGACCTGTGCAAGCAGGGCCTGGGGGCGGAGGGCGCGGCCCTGGTCACCGGGGCCCTGGCCGACGGCCCCTCGCCCGTGCGGCATCTGCTCCTCGGCACCGACGCCCTCGGGGACGACGGCGCCGCCACCGTGGCCGGGACGGAGGCGCCGGTCGAGACGCTCTACCTCGGGTGCAACGGCATCACCGCGGGCGGCGCCTGCCGGATCGCCGACCAGCTGCGCGCCTCGCCCCAGGTGGTCACGGGCGTGTGGCTCAAGCGCAACCCGCTGGGCCGCGGCGGTGGCCGCGCGGCGGCCGAACTCGTCGATTCAGCCCGGACGTTGCGCACGCTCGACCTTGTGCAGACCGGACTCGACGCGGCGGGCGTCGCCGTGCTCGCCGACGCGCTGCTGGCCGCCGCGGGCAACGGACGGCGCATCGAGCGGCTGTTCGTCGGCGGCAACCCGCTGGGGGAGGCGGGCGCGGAGGCGCTCGCGGCGGTGGTGGCCGCCGGGGCGATCGGCGAACTGTACGTGTCCGCCGCCCGGTTGGGCGACGCGGGCGCGCTCCTGCTCGCCGACGCCCTGCAGCGGGCGCCCTACGGCCGGCTCACCCGGCTGTCGGTCGCCAGCAACGGCGTCGGCCCCTCCGCCGCCGCCCGTCTGGTCGGCGCGGCCACCGCCGCCGGTGTCACCCTGCTGGACCTCGGCCGGGTCCGGGCGGCGGGCGTGCTCGGCGCGGCGGACAACCGGCTGGACCTGGCGGCCGCCGAGAGCATCGGGCGGACGCTGGCGGCCGGCGAGCACCGCCTCGCCCACCTCGTCCTGCGCCACACGGGGCTGCGCAGCCGCGAGGCCCACCGCATCCTCGACCACGCGCCCCGCGCGGCCACCGCCACCCGCTTCGTCCTGGGGCAGGGCGTCGCCGCCACCGTCAAACGCCGTCTGGCGGCGCTCAGCGCCGAGGTGCCGCCCCCGGCCGTCCCGCCCGACGTGGCGGCCGTGCGGAGCGTGCACCGCACGGCGCCGCCGGAGGCGCCGGCGGGGCACTGACGCCCGCCGGCGCCCGGGCCCCGGCGCTCAGCGCCGGATCCCCGTGAACACCCCCACCCAGAACTTCTGTTGCTGCTCGGACGCCCCCACCAGGTACGTCGCCCGCAGCTTGGCGGGCAGATGGGCGACCAGGCGGGCCACCACGGCCTGATGCCTGCGCAGTTGGGACAGCTCCGCGTTGGCGAGGATCTGGTGGACGACGTCGCTGTCGTCGCCGCCCTCGTCGCAGCGGGCGGCGGCGCGGCGCAGCCGGGCCTCCCACGCGTCCGCGTCCCGGGCCAGCTCGCGCAGCCCCGTCACCGGGCGGCCCTTCCAGCGGTCGATCAGCGCGGTCAGCGGCACCGGCGCGTACTCGCCGTCACCGAGGTAGACCGTGGCCATCTGCAGCGGCAGCCCGCGCCGGTGGAGCTTGATCAGCCGCTCCAGGGTGCGCTTGGTGATCCAGGCGCGGCCCTCCTCGTCGATGTCGTGCTTCCACCACTCCAGTACGGTCTCGGCGTCCGCCCCGTACCGTGCCAGCAGCCACTCGTTGGCCGGGATGTCCTCCGGAGCCACCTCCAGGGAAGCGGTGAACCGGGTCGCCTGCGCGATGTTGTTGCGGGAGACCAGCAGCTTGCGGCCCAGGTGGTAGGGGGGATTCTGCACGGCTATCTGCGCCCGCAGGTTCTCGATCCGCCTCCCCGCCAGCGACCACTCCTGGGTGATCTCCATCAGCTTGGCGAACGCGGCCTTGTCCTTGGGCCGGTTGTACTCGTCCCACACGATCGCCTTGGGCTCCGGGCCGGTGAACTTCGCCGCGAGCAGGTTGTCCAGCGTGCCGTCCGGCGACGGCACGGGCGCGCAGAGGTCCTCGACGTTGGTCACCGGCAGCGAGAAGTACAGGGCGTCGCGCCCGAGCCCCGCGCGGACCGTCTCCCGCACCAGCTCCGTCTTGCCGCAGCCGGGCGGCCCCTGGAGCAGCACCGTCCAGCGGTTGCGCAGGGCCGCGCGCACCACCTGCCGTACCGGGTCGGGAACCGTCGCCGGGTCGGCCACGCCCAGCGCCTGCGCGAGCCGGTCGAGGATCTCGGCCGTGCGGTTGTGGCCGGGCCGGCCGTCCGGGCCCGGCTCGGCCAGCCGCAGCCGCTCCCCGTCGATCAGCGGCAGGCCCCAGCGCAGCGGGAACCCCTCACGGGCGTTGGCCAGGACATGGTCGAGCGTGCGCGGGGACAGCAGCTCGCGCAGCGCGGGGGAGAGCGAGGCCCACACCGCGAACACCGGACGCAGGTCCCACGGGCGGTACTTGACCGTGAGGTGCCGACGCCACGACGTGTCGTTCGCCGAGATCCGCATCGTGACCATCCGGTCCAGCAGCGCCAGGTCGCCGCGCCGGGCCGACGTCTCCGCCTGCGACTCGTTGTCGGTGAGGAAGACGCCGACGCAGCCCAGGGCGCGCAGGTCGTGCTCGCCGAGCGTCCAGTCGCAGGCGATCTGCATCAGCTGCGACTGGATGGTGTCGCCCGCCTGCAGCGAGTCGTCGATGAGCAGCACGAACGGCCGGCCCGGCTTCAGCTGGCTCATCACCAGCTGGCGCAGCACCAGTTCACCGGAGCGCGGATCGCGTACCGGCGCGTTGACGAGCAGGTCGTCCGGTGTCAGGTTCGCCGCCGGCACGTACACCAGCTCGGTGCCCGGGTGGGCGCGGGCGACGTGCGAGAAGAACGTCGCCGTCTTGCCGATGCCGTGCTCGCCGAAGATCTGGCCGGTCTGCCCGAGGTCGATCATCGCGTCGATGAAGCCCTCCAGGCGGGAGACCCCGGCCGGGGCCGGGCGGTCGCCGGCGCCGTGCGTGTGTTCCGTCCGCGTGCTCATCGCTCCTTCACCGCGATCCTGTGGTGACGCGATGGCAGGCCATCGCCGGTGTGTGCGTCTCGGGCCACTCGTGGCCCCCCTCGGTGATCAGCCAGATCCAGGTGTCCGGCTCGGCCGGCGTGATCGGCGGCGCGTACCCGTCGGTGAGGACGACGACCGCGTCCGGACGCTCGTCGAAGCGGCGGCCGTTCACCTCCGTGCGTCCCTCCACGTAGTCGGCCACCGCCTGGAAGCTCGTGCCGCCGCCCCCGTACACGCGCTCGCCGGGCCGGAAGGGCATGACCACGGCGTCGAACGAGAGCCAGTGCGCCTCGACGCCGTCGATCCGCCCGACCAGCTCGGTGAGCCAGCGGACGACGTGCTGCGGCATCGACCCGGAGGTGTCGTAGGCGATGACCAGGACCTTGTCGCGGACCGGGCCGCGCCTCGCCAGCATCGGGTCCTGGCCGAGGGCGGCGAGCAGCGCGCCCCGCTTCTTGGGGTAGACCAGGCGCTCGCCGTCGCGCAGTTTCGAACCCAGCACGTCGACCAGCCAGCGCTGCCACCAGTCGACCGTGCGGGTGCGTGCGGTCTCGCCGCGCAGCGCGCCGGCGCCGAGCCCGCCCCACAGCCGGGCGGCCCGCGCCGAGTCGCCCTCCGTGCGGTCCATGAGGTCGAGCAACTCCCGCTCGGCGCCCGCGTGTCCGCGCCGGGCCGCCAGGAGGGAGTTCAGCAGGGCGGAGGAGGTCACCGCGTCGACGGTCTCCTGGTCGGCCGGGACCGCGCCGGGCGTCAGGTGCACGCACAGCCGCTCCCGCGGCACGGGCGGACGGCGCATGCGCTTCAGCTCGCCGTACACCCGCGTGTCGGTCCGCGTGAACGTCTCGTAGGGCATCGGCTCCAGGCCGTGCGCCGTCAGGTCGGCGACATACAGGTCGTGGACCTGACGCGGGTCGACGCCCGTCGGACGGCCGTTCAGCCGGGGCAGTTCCCGGCGGCCCAGCCGCACCAGTGCCACATGGTTGATGGACACCTCGGCGGCCAGCTCGAACACCGGATCCTCGCGCAGCTCCGGCTCGGCGAGCAGATGCCGGTGCACGAGGTGCCGGGCCTCGTGGAACAGGACGAACTTGACGCCGTCCAGGCCCAGTCCGACGAAGAAGTCCGGGTTGTACAGCAGCAGGCAGGTGCCGTCGCCGGAGGCGACGACGGCCGCCGTGTCCACCGCGGTCGTCGGGATCTGGTGGTGGCACTTGTTGTACAGCCAGGACGCCACCGCCGACTCGGTCAGCCCGAAGTCCAGCAGCGCGGCCTCCTTCAACTGCCGGGCCCGGGCGACCGCCTCGGGCGCCGCGGGGCGGTACGCCTCCAGTGCCCTGCGGTCGGCCAGGTCGACCACGGGCGGATGCCGCCGCCCTCGCTCCCCGTACCCCATGTCGAGCCCCCCGCGCCCCTTTTGGCGTGCTTCCCCCGATGCCTCATTGGTACCAGGCCCCACCGACAACGGGCCAAGGCATTACGCTCGGGGGCAAGGGCGGGGTCGTAGCGCAGAGGCAGCCGCACCGGTCTCCAAAACCGGATCACGCTGGTTCGAATCCAGCCGCCCCGCCCCCCTCGGCCACCAGCAACCGGCGTCCGGCAAGCGGCAACCGGCGCCTCAGGCGATGGCGCCCGCGGTCACGACGAGCTCCGGCGCCGTCCCGTGGAACGTGCCGATCAGCTGCGCCAGCACCGCCCAGGCCTCCTCGCGCCCGCCCAGATGGTCCCGCACGAGCGGGCGCAGGGCGTCCTCGGCCTCGCGGACCCGGGCCGGGAACATGACATGGCCCAGGGACAGCACCTCCAGGACCCGGGAGGCCGGGCCGTGCCCGGTCGCGTACGCGGCGGGGCCGTCCAGGACGCCCGCCTGCCGCAGCCGGTGCGTGAACTTGGGGTGCGAGCCGAACCGGGCGCGCAGCGCGGGCGGGCAGTCGGGGCGCACCGACAGCGCCCAGCGCGCGTACCCGGGCAGCGCCCGCTCGTCGTGGGCCGCGCCGACCGTCTTCCAGTCGCCCCGGGTCAGCACCATGGAAGCGGCCGCGCGGGCCGAGGGCATGGAGTTCGCCCGGCGCAGCGCGCCCACGAGCCCGTGCCGGACGTAGCTCTCGGGGATGTCGGGTTCCTGCCGCTCGTGAACGGAGCGCGTCGGCAGGGGCGCGGTGCGCCCGGGGCCGAACGGCACCCCGCGGGCGAGGGCCCGGCGCAGGCCGAGGTCGTTGCCGACGAAGCGCCACACGACGGCGTTCAGCGCGGGATCGTCCTGCTCCAGGATCCACAGCACCACCGAGGCGGGCGCGGGGGGCCAGGTCCACGCGCGGTTCAGCCTGCGCTGGACCGCGGCCGCGTTCTCGGCGCCCCGGGGCAGACCGATCCGGGCCCGGATCCGTTCGGCGGTGTCCTCGTCGGTCAGCCCGAGCAGGAAGCCGACCGCTTGCTGGACCGTGTCACTGTCACCCATGGCGGCATGATGCCGCAGGTCGCGAACGGCCCGCACCGGGAAATCGGTTCCCTGTGCGAGCCGTCGAAGCGAGGGGCGGGGGCGGTCAGCCGGCCGCGCGCGCCGCCATCCGGGCCTTGCGCGCCGCGAGCTTCTCGTCGAACTTGGACGCCTCCGAGTCGAGGCCGCCCATGTACAGGCCGATCTCCTCCTGCGCCTTCTGGCCCTCGGGGCCGAGACCGTCGACCTCCATGACCTTCAGGAAACGCAGCACGGGCTGGATGACGTCGTCGTGGTGGATGCGCAGGTTGTACACCTCGCCGATCGCCATCTGCGCGGCGAACCGCTCGAAGCCGGGCATGCCGTGCCCCGGCATGCGGAAGTTGACGAGGACGTCGCGCACGGCCTGCATGGTCAGGTCGGGGGCCAGCTCGAAGGCGGCCTTCAGCAGGTTGCGGTAGAACACCATGTGCAGGTTCTCGTCGGTCGCGATGCGCGCCAGCATGCGGTCGCAGACCGGGTCACCGGACTGGTGGCCGGTGTTGCGGTGCGAGACGCGGGTCGCCAGTTCCTGGAAGGCGACGTAGGCGACCGAGTGCAGCATCGAGTGCCGGTTGTCGGACTCGAAGCCCTCGCTCATGTGGGACATGCGGAACTGCTCCAGCTTGTCCGGGTCCACCGCGCGCGAGGCGAGCAGGTAGTCGCGCATCACGATGCCGTGGCGGCCCTCCTCGGCCGTCCAGCGGTGCACCCAGGTGCCCCAGGCGCCGTCGCGGCCGAACAGCGAGGCGATCTCGTGGTGGTAGCTGGGCAGGTTGTCCTCGGTGAGCAGGTTCACGACGAGCGCGATCCGGCCGATCTCGGTGACCTTGGACTGACCCTTCTCCCAGGCCTCGCCGTCCTCGAAGAAACCGGGGAAGTTGCGGCCGTCGCTCCACGGCACGTACTCGTGCGGCATCCAGTCCTTGGTCACCTTGAGGTGCCGGTTGAGTTCCTTCTCGACCACTTCCTCCAGCGCGTGCAGCAGCTTGGCGTCGGTCCAGACGGCGGGGCTGCCGAGGTGAGGGGAGGTGATCGTCACGAGAACTCCAGGGGGACGTCAAACGGAGCGGTACACTCCGGCGGCGAGGCCGGAACTTACGGAATCGTAGGCTACGTATCCGTAGGTTACGACACCGTAGGTTAAGAACACCGTAAACATGGCTGATCAGCCGTGTCCCGTCAAGTGATTGCGGGCATGCCGAACAGCCCCGGGATCCGCAGCTCCCGGGGCTGAACGGGTGACGTCCTCACCCGCTCAGGCGTACAGCTCGCGCAGGCGCACCGAGAGGCATGTCACACACCCCTCGAGCTTCTCGAACTCGCCGATGTCGACGACGACGGGCTCGTGACCGAGATCGGCGAGCAGGTCCGCGGTCTTCGGCGCGGCGGCCGAGATGAGCACGTGCGGGCCGCCGAGGAGCACCACGTGCGAACCGGCCTCCTCGGGCACCGACAGGAAGCGCGGGAACAGCGACGGCCGGTCCACCTTGGGGATGTGACCGATCACCGTGCCGTCGGGCAGCGCCGTGACCGCCGACTTCAGGTGCAGCACCTTGCTCACCGGCACGGCCACGACCCGCGCGCCCAGCGGTTCGAAGGCGGCCCGCACCTGCTGGACGCCGGCCGCGTTGGTGCGGCCGCCCCGGCCGACGTAGATCGTGTCGCCGACCTTGAGCACGTCACCGCCGTCCAGCGTGCCCGGGTCCCAGATCCAGTTCACCGAGCACCCCAGCCGGGCCACGGCCTCCTCGACGCCGAGGGTCTCGTCGCGCCGGGACTCGGCGCCGGAGCGCGCGATCAGGGCGACGTTCTTGTACATCACCACCGTGTCCTCGACGAACACGGAGTCCGGGCAGTCGTCGGCCGGGTCGACCTCGACGGTCTCCCAGCCGTGCGCCCGCAGGGCCCCGGCGTACGCCTCCCACTGCTCGACGGCGCGCTCCACGTCGACCTTCTCCCGCTCGACGTGCGTCACCAGGCCTTCGGCGAGGCGCGGGCTGGGGCGGCGGATGAGGGCCTTCTTGCTGGGCACGTCCAGGTCTCCGAATCGGGTGGCACAACCGGCGCCTCGGACGCGGCGCCGGTCAGCCATCATGCAGGGCGGGGCCACCACGACAAAACCCCGCAGTAACAATGTGCCCCTCCTGAGACCGAACGAGGGACGGCGGTCACGCCTGGCCCGGATCCGCCAGCTCCGCCGCCGTGGTCTCCCGCAGCTCCCCGTCCAGCAGCAGCCACCGGGTGATGCCGATGGACTCCAGGAACGGCAGGTCGTGGCTGGCCACGATCAGCGCGCCCTCGTAGGACTCCAGGGCCGTGGTGAGCCGGCGCACGCTCGCGATGTCGAGGTTGTTGGTCGGCTCGTCCAGCAGGAGCAGCTGAGGCGCGGGCTCGGCCAGCATCAGCGCCGCCAGGCTCGCCCGGAAACGTTCCCCGCCGGACAGCGTCGCCGCCTTCTGGTCGGCGCGGGCGCCCCGGAACAGGAAGCGGGCCAGCCGGGCCCGGACCCGGTTGTTGGTGGCGCCCGGCGCGAACCGGGCCACGTTCTCGGCGACGGTGAGCTCGCCGTCGAGGATGTCGAGCCGCTGGGGCAGGAAACGCAGCGGCACGTGCGCGTGCGCCTCGCCGGCCTCCGGCGCCAGCTCCCCGGCGATGGTGCGCAGGAGCGTCGTCTTGCCCGCGCCGTTGCGTCCGACCAGGGCGATCCGCTCGGGGCCGCGCAGGTCGAAACCGCCGTCCACGCGCGCGCCGTACGCGAGCCGGAGGTCCTGCAGCAGCAGGACCTCGCGCCCGGGCGGCACGGCCGTGTGCGGCAGTTCGACGCGGATCTCGTCGTCGTCCCGCACGGCCTCCACCGCGTCGTCGAGCCGCTCCTTGGCCTTGGCGAGCTTCTCCTCGTGCATGATCCGGTACTTGCCCGCCGACTCCTGCGCCGCGCGCTTGCGCGCCCCCATGACGATCTTCGGTTCGCGCTTCTGGTCGGACATCTTCTGCCCGTACCGCTTGCGGCGGGCCAGCGTGACCTGGGCGTCGACCAGTTCGCGCTTCTGCTTCTTCCAGTCGGCCTCGGCGACGCGCACCATGCGCTCGGCGGCCTCCTGCTCGGCGGCCAGGGCCTCCTCGTACGCGGAGAAGTTGCCGCCGTACCAGGTGACCCCGCCGCCGCGCAGGTCGGCGATCTGGTCGACGAGGTCGAGCAGTTCGCGGTCGTGGCTGACCACGATCAGCACCCCCGGCCAGGACGTGACGGCCGCGTACAGCCGCCGCCGGGCGTACAGGTCGAGGTTGTTGGTCGGCTCGTCCAGCAGCAGGACGTCCGGCCGGCGCAGCAGCAGGGCGGCGAGCCGCAGCAGGACCGACTCGCCGCCCGACACCTCGCCGATGGTGCGGTCGAGGCCGATGTGGCCGAGCCCGAGCTCGCCGAGGGTGGCCAGCGCGCGCTCCTCGACGTCCCAGTCGTCGCCGACGGTCTCGAAGTGCCGCTCGGAGGCGTCACCGGCCTCGATGGCGTGCAGCGCGGCCCGCTGCGGGGCGATGCCGAGCGCCGCGTCCACCGTCAGGGCGGTGTCGAGGGTGACGTTCTGCGGGAGGTGTCCGATCTCGCCGGCGCGGCGCACCGTGCCGTCGGAGGGGGCGAGTTCCCCGGCGATCAGCTTCAGCAGGGTCGACTTGCCGGAGCCGTTGACGCCGACGAGCCCGGTCCGGCCGGGGCCGAAGGCGACGTCGAGCCCGTCGAAGACGGGGGTGCCGTCCGGCCAGGAGAAGGCGAGGGAGGTACAGGTGATGGAATGAGTCAAAGCGGGCCTCGTGGTGGCGTGTGCGGTCAGGGCGACACGTGTCGAGACACCGGAAAGCGGCGACCACCGCGGCAGCGGGGGAGCGCGGAGACATGACGATGGTCCTGCTCCGCAGGGACGGCTCGAAGGCCGAGGTCGCACGCGGCGCACACACCCCGAAGGTGTGACGCGGTGTCTCAAGACCTCAGACGAGCAACGTCCTTCTCCGATCGACGGCAACAGAACCGTTTCAAACGGTAGGAGGGCCCGGAAGGGCTGTCAACGGATTAACAGGCGTCCCGCATCAGCTCGGCCAGGTCGTGGTCGAGGTCGAGCTGCCGGTACTCCGTGCCGGCCGGCACCAGTTCGCTCGTGGCCTGCAGGAAGTCGCGGATCTTGTCGGTGTGGACGTGCACGACGGCCGTGCCCTCGGGCGCGTGGAACTCCAGCACGGTGCGGCCGTAGCCGTAGGGCCGCACACGGACGTCGCCGTGGCCCTCGGCGTCGTGCAGACCCGCGGAGAGCAGGTCACGGGCGAAGGTCCAGCAGACCTCGACGCCCTCCAGGGTGGCCGGGGCCGGGAAGGTCATACGGACGGCGAAGGGGTCCTGCCGGTCGTAGGACAGGGTGGCGGGGATGCTCTGCATCCGGGGCGCGGCGGCGACCAGACGCGCCTCTACGGGCTGCTCGATGACGGTGGTGGACAACGCCTTGCTCCCTCGTGACGGCGGGACGATCTTCCGGGCGGTGCGTCCGGACACTGGAAGAGACGCCGGAAGCGGCCGATCCGTGCACACCCATTCCTAGTGACCTCGGTCACCGCCTTTCATGCACGGGAGTGACTCACCTCTCCTGCCGTGACTCCCCGGGCGGCCGAGGCGGTCGACGGCATCTGGACGCCGGCGAAAGCCGTGGGCTAGCTTCGCCCGCCATGAGGCGCTTGGGGAAGACGCGACGCACGGTTCGGACAGCACGCGGGGGCGGCCGGGCGGTGGCGGCGGCCTGCGGGGCGGCACTGGCCCTCCTGACGGCCCTGCCCGCCCAGGCGCGCACACCGGGGCCCGCGACCCCGCACTGGGACCTCAAGGACACCGGCACGACCTCCGTACGGTTCCGGGGCCTCGCGGCGGTGGACCGGCGCACCGCCTGGGTGTCCGGCACCGAGGGCACGGTCCTGCGCACCACCGACGGCGGCGCGAGCTGGCGCGACGTCTCGCCGCCCGGCGCCGCCGACCTCCAGTTCCGGGACGTCGAGGCGTTCGACGCGCGCCGCGCCGTGGTGCTCGCCATCGGCGAGGGCGAGGCCTCCCGCGTGTACCGCACCGAGGACGGCGGGACGACCTGGACGGAGTCCTTCCGCAACACCGACGCCCGCGCCTTCTACGACTGCCTGGCCTTCTTCGACAGCCGCCACGGCCTCGCCGTGAGCGACCCGGTGGACGGCAGGTTCCGCATCCTGTCGACCGGCGACGGCGGCCGCTCCTGGAAGGTGCTGCCGGACGGGGGCATGCCGGCCGCCCTGGACGGCGAGGCGGGGTTCGCGGCCAGTGGCCAGTGCCTGGTCGCCTCCGGTGCGAAGGACGTCTGGCTGGCCACCGGCGGGGCCGCACGCGCGCGGGTGCTGCACTCCTCCGACCGCGGGCTGACATGGACCGCCGCCGACGCGCCGATCCCCGCGGGGGATCCCGCGCGCGGGGTCTTCGCCGTCGCCTTCCGCGACCGCGGCCACGGCCTCGCCGTCGGCGGCGACTACCGCGCCGACCAGCCCTCGCCGCGGGCGGCCGCCGCGACCGGCGACGCGGGCCGCACCTGGCGGCCGGCCACCGCACCCCCGCCCGCCTACCGCTCCGGTGTCGCCTGGCTCCCGCACAGCCGCTCCGCCGCCCTGGCCGTCGGCCCCACGGGCACCGACCTGACCACCGACGCCGGCCGCACCTGGCGCCCCGTCGACGCGGGCTCGTACGACACCGTGGACTGCGCCCCCGACCTCGGCTGCTGGGCGGCCGGCGAGAAGGGGCGCGTGGCACGACTGGAGAGCTGAGCCGCTTTCGGGGCACCCCGGGGGGCGCGAGACGCGACGCGCACGCGAAAGGAGTGAGCGCCCATGCCACGCGGTTCCGGCCCCGAGCGGGAGCGCCAGTACGAGCACATCGAGGAGAGCGCGCAGGACCGGGGCGAGAGCGCCGGACGCGCGAAGGAGATCGCCGCCCGGACGGTCAACAAGGAGCGCGCCCGGGCCGGCGAGTCCAAGACCGCGAGCCGTACCTCCGCCGAGGACATGTCGTCCGGCGAGCGGGGCGGTCGGCGGTCCGGCAAGGGGTCCCGGGGACCCACGTACGACCAGCTCTACGAGGAGGCCGGACGACGGGGCGGCAAGGGCCGTTCGGGCATGAACAAGAGCCGGCTGCAGCGCGCGCTCGGTGACAAGGACGGACGCCGAGCGCGGCGGAACAGGATCGCGGGCCCGCCCCCCCGGAGCCGTACGCTCGTCCCCACCATGACGACCGTAGACATTCCGGCGGGCTGGCCCGCGACCGAGGAAGAGGCCCGCGCCGTCCAGGACGGGCTGCGGGCCCGGGTGGTGCTCGACGAACCGGGGCCACCGCCCGGCACCGGGTACGTGACGGGCGTCGACGTCGCCTACGACGACGAGCGGGACGTGGTCGCCGCGGCGGCCGTCGTGCTGGACGCGGCGAGCCTCGACGTCGTCGCCGAGGCCACCGCCGTCGGGCGGATCTCCTTCCCGTACGTGCCGGGGCTGCTCGCCTTCCGCGAGATCCCCACCGTGCTGGCCGCCCTGGAGGCCCTGCCCCGGCCGCCCGGCCTGGTGGTCTGCGACGGATACGGCCTGGCCCACCCGCGCCGCTTCGGTCTCGCCAGCCATCTGGGCGTCCTCACCGGCCTGCCCACGATCGGTGTCGCCAAGAACCCGTTCACCTTCACGTACGACGATCCCGGCGCCCCGCGCGGATCGGCGTCACCGCTGCTGGCGGACGACGACGAGGTGGGGCGCGCGCTGCGCACCCGGGCGGGCGTGAAGCCGGTCTTCGTGTCCGTCGGCCATCGCGTCACCCTCGACGACGCCTGCGCCCACACGCTCGCCCTCACCCCGCGGTTCCGCCTCCCGGAGACGACCCGGAGAGCGGACGCCCTGTGCCGGCGGGCCCTTCAGGAGGCGACCCCCCGCCGCTGAACCGACCTTCTGGCAGGCGCAGTCGCGCACCGCCGCGCCGTTCGCTCCGTCCCCGGCCTCCAGAGCGCACCCGATGTCCGGGCAGGCCGCCCCGCCGATCACGGTGCCCGGCCGCAGCGCCCGGCCACGCCGCCCGGTGCGTCGCCCCGGCGAGGTGTCCGGGTACGGCGTCTGAGTACCCCTTCTGAGTACCCGTACGGATGTGCGGTCCGGGCTCCGCTCGGCAGGCTGGGCCCATGACCACGCACCGTGCCCCGAAGCCCCTCGCCGACCCGGACCGGCCCGTCGAGCGTGCCGTGAACGCCGCGCTGATCCTCGCCGTCCTGGCGGGGGTCGGCTGGATCGCCGGCATGATCTACACGCTGGTGCAGTGGCCGGTCTGAGGCCGGGGACACGGGACGGGGACGGTCAGCGGCGCGCCGCGACGCGGAAGCGGACACCCGCCCGGGTCAGCCGCTCGGTCAGCGCGTCGCCCATCGCCACGGCCGTCGTCACCTGCCCCGCGGTCGGCGGGAGGTCGTCGCAGGCCAGGGCCAGCGCCGCCTCCGCGAACATCTTCGCCGTCTCGTCGTAGCCCGGGTCGCCGCCCGCCACCTCGGTGCACACCCGCCGCCCGCCGCCCTCGCCGACGAACCGCACCGAGAACCAACTCCGCGCCCGCTTCTGCGCGCTGGGCCCCTCCCCGGGCTTGAGCCGGTCCGACAGCCAGCGCCGGGCAGGCGGCAGCTGGGCCGCCGCGGCGAGCGCGCCGACCGCCGCGACCCCGCCCACGGCGACCGGCAGCCGCCGCACGGCCGCGTAGTGCCGGTAGCGGAAGTCGGGCCCGTAGCGCGGCAGCGCCCGCGCCGACCGCAGCACGATCTGCGGGTCGATGGTCGGCAGCGGCAGCGCCCAGGCGCCGACCTCCGGGGCGAACCGGGGCGGGCCCACCGGTGCGGCGGCCCGACGGCCCATCAGCCGCGGTTCGTGCCGACCGCGCTCCCGTGCGGCGGCCACCAGCTGCCGGCCCCGCGCGAACTGGCCCAGCGCGGAGGCGAAGGTGCCGCCGGAGAAGGCGGCGTCGACGCGCACGAAGCCGTCCACCGTCAGGGGCACGTCCTCCGGAAGCTGCCGGACGGTGAAGTACGCGCCCAGATCGTGCGGGACGGAGTCGAAACCGCACGCGTGGAGCAACCGGGCGCCCGTCTCCCGCGCGCGTGCGTCGTGCCGGACGTACATCAGGTCCACGAACTCCGGCTCGCCGGTGAGGTCGAGGTAGTCCGCGCCGGTGTCCGCGCAGGCCGCCACGAGTTCCTCGCCGTACGACACGTACGGACCCACCGTCGTGGCCACCACGCGCGCGTGCTCCGCGAGGGCGCGCAGGGAGGCCGGGTCCGCGACGTCGGCCCGCAGCACCCCGACGTCCCGGCCGAGCCGCTCGCGCAGCCGCTCCAGCTTCTCCCCGCTCCGGCCGGCGACGGCCCAGCGCAGATCGTCCGGCGCCTGCGCGGCGAGGTACTCCGCGGTGAGCGTCCCCACGAAGCCGGTGGCCCCGAAGAGCACGATGTCGTACGGACGGTCCGACTTTTTCAGCCTGCTCATGACACCCCTTGGTCGTCGTGCAGCCCGCGCCGCTGTCGGTGGCTGAGGCTAGCGTGAGCAGTGCGGAGGCCGACGGCAGGTGCCCCTAAAGTGTCTAAGCGCTTGCTCGCTCACCTCTTGTGCCCACTGGAACACGTTCTTAGCATCACTGGTGTTACATCGGTTGTGTCACAGCAAGGGGGCTGGATGACGACGGGACGGACGGCCGGGCACGGGCCGCTGGCGGGCGTGCGCGTGGTGGAACTCGCCGGGATCGGCCCCGGCCCCTTCGCGGGCATGCTGCTGGCCGACCTCGGCGCCGACGTCGTCCGCGTGGACCGCCCCGGCGGTGCGGCCCTGGCCATCGATCCCGCCCACGACATCACCAACCGCAACAAGCGGTCGGTGATCGTCGACCTCAAGGCGCCGGACGGCCCCGCGCGCGTGCTCGACCTCGCCGCCCGCGCCGACGTGCTCATCGAGGGCAACCGGCCCGGCGTCGCCGAGCGCCTCGGCGTCGGCCCCGCCGACTGCCACGCCCGCAACCCCCGTCTGGTCTACGGCCGGATGACCGGCTGGGGCCAGGACGGCCCGCTCGCCGAGCGGGCCGGCCACGACGTGTCCTACATCGCCGTCACCGGCGCGCTCGGCATGATCGGCGCCCCGGACCGCCCGCCGCCCGTCCCCGCCAACCTGCTGGGGGACTACGCGGGAGGCTCCCTCTACCTCGTCGTCGGTGTCCTCGCCGCCCTGCACCACGCGCGCGTGAGCGGCGCGGGCCAGGTCGTCGACGCCGCCATCGTCGACGGCACCGCGCATCTCTCCGCGATGATCCACGGCATGCTCTCGGCCGGCGGCTGGCAGGACCGGCGCTCCGCCAACCTGCTCGACGGCGGCTGCCCGTACTACGGCACCTACGAGACCGCAGACGGCGGCCACATGGCTGTCGGCGCCCTGGAACCGCAGTTCTACGACGCGTTCGTGGACCTGCTCGGCCTCGACGACCTCCGCGACGCCCGCACGGACCGGACGCGCTGGGGCGCACTGCGCGAGGCCGTCGCCGCCCGCTTCCGGTCCCGCACCCGCGACGAGTGGACGGCCCTCTTCGAGGATTCCGACGCCTGCGTGGCGCCCGTGCTGTCGCTGCGCGAGGCCCCGCACCACCCGCATCTCGCGGCCCGCGGCACCTTCACCGACCACGGGGGCATCACCCAGCCGGCCCCCGCGCCCCGTTTCTCCGCGACGCCCACGGCCGTCCGCACCGGGCCCGCGCTGCCGGGCGCCGACACGCGCGCGGTGGCCCGGGACTGGGACCTGCCCGCACTCGTGACCGACCCGGTGAGGACGCCCGCCGAAACCGCGGCCGGGACCTCCGCGCGGACGGCCGCGACGACCTCTGCGACGACCGCCCCGACGACCCCTGCGACGACCCCTGTGAAGGACTTCCCGCACCAGGGCGACTGACCCCGCGCCCTGTACGGCCCACCCTCCCGAAAGGCTTACCAGTGAGCACCGAAGCGTACGTGTACGACGCGATCCGCACCCCGCGCGGGCGCGGCAAGGCGAACGGCGCCCTGCACGGCACGAAGCCCATCGATCTCGTCGTCGGCCTCATCCACGAGCTGCGCAGCCGCTTCCCCGGCCTCGACCCGGCCGCCATCGACGACATCGTGCTCGGCGTCGTCGGTCCCGTGGGCGACCAGGGCTCCGACATCGCGCGCATCGCCGCGATCGCGGCCGGGCTGCCGGACACCGTGGCCGGCGTCCAGGAGAACCGCTTCTGCGCGTCGGGCCTGGAAGCCGTCAACCTGGCCGCCATGAAGGTCCGTTCGGGCTGGGAGGACCTCGTCCTGGCGGGCGGGGTGGAGTCGATGTCCCGGGTGCCGATGGCCTCGGACGGCGGCGCCTGGTTCAACGACCCGATGACCAACCTGTCGGTCAACTTCGTGCCGCAGGGCATCGGCGCCGACCTGATCGCCACGATCGAGGGCTTCACCCGCCGCGATGTGGACGAGTACGCGGCCCTGTCGCAGGAGCGGGCGGCGACGGCCTGGAAGGAGGGCCGCTTCGACCGCTCCGTGGTGCCGGTGAAGGACCGCAGCGGCCTCGTCGTCCTCGACCACGACGAACACCCGCGCCCCGGCACCACCGCCGACTCGCTCGGCAAGCTGAAACCGTCCTTCGCCGACATCGGCGAGCTGGGCGGCTTCGACGCGGTGGCGCTCCAGAAGTACCACTGGGTGGAGAAGATCGACCACGTCCACCACGCGGGCAACTCCTCCGGCATCGTCGACGGCGCCTCCCTGGTCGCGATCGGCTCCAGGGAGGTCGGCGAGCGGTACGGGCTCACCCCGCGCGCGCGGATCGTCTCCGCGGCGGTCTCCGGCTCCGAGCCGACCATCATGCTCACCGGCCCCGCGCCCGCCACCCGCAAGGCCCTCGCCAAGGCCGGCCTGACCATCGACGACATCGACCTCGTCGAGATCAACGAAGCGTTCGCGGCCGTCGTGCTGCGGTTCGTCAAGGACATGGGTCTGTCCCTGGACAAGGTCAACGTCAACGGCGGCGCCATCGCCCTCGGTCACCCGCTCGGCGCCACCGGCGCGATGATCCTCGGCTCGCTCGTCGACGAACTGGAGCGCCAGGACAAGCGCTACGGCCTCGCCACCCTCTGCGTCGGCGGCGGCATGGGCATCGCCACCATCGTCGAGCGCGTCTGACCACCCCAGCGGAACCCACCGACTTCTACGGAGACCCCGTCATGACTCAGAGCACCACCATCCGCTGGGAACAGGACCGCACCGGCCTCGTCACCCTCGTCCTCGACGACCCCGACCAGTCCGCGAACACCATGAACGCGGCCTTCCGCGCCTCCCTCGCCGCCGTCACCGACCGCCTGGAGGCCGAGAAGGATTCCGTCCGGGGCGTGATCCTCACCTCCGCGAAGAAGACCTTCTTCGCCGGCGGCGACCTGCGCGACCTCATCCGCGTCACCCCCGGGACGGCCCAGGAGCTGCTGGACGGCGGACTGGAGATCAAGCGCAACCTGCGCCGCATCGAGACCCTCGGCAAGCCGGTCGTCGCCGCCCTGAACGGCGCGGCCCTCGGCGGCGGCTACGAGCTCGCCCTCGCCTGCCACCACCGCGTCGCCCTGGACGCCCCCGGCTCGAAGATCGGCTGCCCCGAGGTCACTCTCGGCCTGCTCCCCGGCGGCGGCGGTGTCGTGCGCACGGTCCGGCTGCTGGGCATCACCGACGCCCTCCTGAAGGTCCTCCTCAAGGGCACCCAGTACAGCCCGAAGGCGGCCCTGGAGAACGGCCTGGTCGACGAGGTCGCCGACTCGCCCGACGACCTGCTCGCCAAGGCCCGCGCCTTCATCGACGCGAACCCCGCGTCGCAGCAGCCCTGGGACCGGCCGGGCTACCGCATCCCGGGCGGCACCCCGTCGAACCCCCGGTTCGCCGCCAACCTGCCCGCGTTCCCGGCCAGCCTGCGCAAGGAGACCAACGGCGCCCCCTACCCGGCGCCCCGCAACATCCTCGCCGCGGCGGTCGAGGGCGCCCAGGTCGACTTCGAGACCGCGCAGGTCATCGAGGCCCGCTACTTCGTCGAGCTGGCCGCCGGACAGACGTCGAAGAACATGATCCAGGCGTTCTTCTTCGACCTCCAGGCCGTCAACTCCGGCGTCAGCCGCCCCCAGGGCGTCGCACCCCGCGAGGTCCGCAAGGTGGCCGTCCTGGGCGCCGGGATGATGGGCGCCGGCATCGCCTACTCGTGCGCCCGCGCGGGCATCGACGTCGTCCTGAAGGACGTCTCCCTGGAGGCCGCGCTCAAGGGCAGGGCCTACTCCGAGAAGCTGTGCGCGAAGGCCGTCTCGCGGGGCCGCACGACCCAGGAGAAGGCGGACGCGCTGCTCGCCCGCATCACACCCACCGCCGACCCCCAGGACCTGGCCGGCTGCGACGCCGTGATCGAGGCCGTCTTCGAGGACACCTCCCTCAAGCACAAGGTGTTCCAGGAGATCGAGCAGATCGTCGCCCCCGACGCCCTGCTGTGCTCCAACACCTCCACCCTGCCGATCACCGCCCTCGCCGAAGGCGTCGAGCGCCAGGACGACTTCATCGGGCTGCACTTCTTCTCGCCCGTGGACAAGATGCCGCTCGTCGAGATCATCAAGGGCCGGCGCACCGGCGACGAGGCGCTCGCCCGCGCCTTCGACCTGGTCCGGCAGATCAAGAAGACGCCGATCGTCGTCAACGACTCGCGCGGCTTCTTCACCTCACGGGTGATCGGCCACTTCATCAACGAGGGCGTGGCCATGGTCGGCGAGGGCATCGAGCCCGCGTCCGTCGAGCAGGCGGCGGCCCAGGCGGGCTACCCGGCCAAGGTGCTGTCCCTCATGGACGAGCTCACGCTCACCCTGCCGCGCAAGATCCGCAACGAATCCAGGAGGGCCGTGGAGGAAGCCGGCGGCGTCTGGCCCGGCCACCCCGCCGAGGCCGTCATCGACCGCATGGTCGACGAGTTCGGGCGCACCGGGCGCAGCGGGGGAGCGGGCTTCTACGAGTACGCCGAGGACGGCAGGCGGGCCGGGCTCTGGCCGGGCCTGCGCGAGCACTTCACGCGCGCGGACGCCTCGATCCCCTTCCGGGACATGCAGGAGCGCATGCTCTTCGCCGAGGCCCTGGACACCGTCAAGCTCCTCGAAGAGGGGGTGCTGACGTCCGTGGCGGACGCCAACATCGGCTCCCTGTTCGGCATCGGCTTCCCCGGCTGGACCGGCGGCGTCCTGCAGTACATCAACGGCTACCAGGGCGACGCCGAGGTGGGCACCGGACTCCCCGGCTTCGTGGCCCGCGCGCGGCAGCTCGCCGAGCGCTACGGCGACCGCTTCACCCCGCCCGCGCTGCTGGTGGAGAAGGCGGAGCGGGGGGAGACCTTCACGGACGGGCGCTGAGCCGCCGGACCGTCACGGGGAGCCGTCCTCCGGCGGCTCCCCGAGCCACTCCCGCAGCTCCTGGGTCAGCGACCGCTGGAAGGCCGTCAGCAGCGCCTGGACGACCAGGGGCTGCATGTGCGCCGACAGCGACCTCACCGCCTGCGCGTCACGCTCCGGAACCTCGTCGCGCAGCAGCCGCGACAGCTCGTGGGCCGCGGCGCGCGCGTGGTCGAGCAGCACGGTGCGCGCCGCGAGGATGGCCTCCGGCGACAGCGGCACGTCGAGGAGCCGCGCACCCAGCCGCAGCAGCCCCGCGTCGACGCGGTAGGCGTCCTCGCCGGCCGGGCCGCCCGCGTCCAGCACGCCCATCGCGGCGAGCCGGTCCACGTCCTCCTCGCTGAGCGCCCGCCCGGCCCGTCGCCCGAGCTCCTCGCGCGGCACCGTCTCCACGGCGTCCGGGGCCCACGAGGCCACCACGGCCCGGTGCACCGCGAGGTCGTGGGCGTCGAGACCGGGGGGCAGCCGGTCCAGATAGCGTTCGATCGCCGCCAGGGTCAGGCCCTGCCGGCGCAGCTCCTCGATCAGCGCCAGCCGCGCGAGATGCCCGGGACCGTAGTGCCCCACCCGGCGCGGGCCGATGACCGGCGGCGGCAGCAGCCCCCTGGTGCCGTAGAAGCGCACCGTCCGTACGGTGACCCCCGCCCGGGCGGCCAGCTCGTCGACCGTGAGGGCCGGCTCCTCGGTCTCGATCGTCATGTGCAGCAGTATCGCTGTCACACCAGTGCTGTGAAACCGGTCGGCCGGAGCCGGACGGCGTGTGAGAAGCGCCGCCCTGTGACATGGGCCACCGCATGATCGCCGGGGCCTCCGGGAAGCTGCTGCCTTGGTCTGTGCCCCTACCGGGAGCCGCGGGCCACGACCGTACGGACACCCGGGCACACCCCGCCCGGGCGCACCAGAGAGTGGAACCACCCGTGAGCAAGGACAGCGTGCACACGGCCGAAGTCGCCGCCCATCCCCAGGCGACCGCGACCCCCGCGGACGCGGGCGACGCCGGCTACAGCAAGGACCTCAAGCACCGCCACGTCAACATGATCGCCATCGGCGGCGCCATCGGCACCGGCCTCTTCCTGGGCGCCGGAGGACGTCTCCACAACGCCGGCCCGGCCCTCGCGCTCGCCTACCTCGTCTGCGGCGTCTTCGCCTTCTTCGTGGTCCGCGCCCTCGGCGAACTGGTCCTCTACCGGCCCTCCTCCGGATCCTTCGTGTCCTACGCGCGCGAGTTCCTCGGTGAGAAGGGCGCCTACGTCGCCGGGTGGATGTACTTCCTGAACTGGTCGACGACGGGCATCGCCGACATCACCGCGATCGCGCTGTACACGCACTACTGGAGCATGTTCACGAGCATCCCCCAGTGGGTGCTCGCGCTCATCGCCCTCGCGGTCGTGCTGGCCGTGAACCTGATCTCGGTGAAGATCTTCGGCGAGATGGAGTTCTGGTTCGCGATCGTCAAGGTCGCCACCCTGGTCGCCTTCATGTGCGTCGGCGTCTTCCTGCTCGCCACCCAGCACCGGGTGGGCGGGCAGACGCCCGGCCCGAGCGTGATCACGGACCACGGCGGCCTGCTGCCGCACGGCGTGATGCCGGTCGTCCTCGTCATGCAGGGCGTGATCTTCGCGTACGCCGCGCTGGAGCTGGTCGGCGTCGCCGCCGGCGAGACCTCCGAGCCGGAGAAGGTCGTCCCGCGCGCGGTGAACTCGATCATGTGGCGCGTGGGTCTGTTCTACGTCGGCTCCGTCGTCCTCCTCGCGCTGCTGCTGCCCGGCTCGGCCTACTCGGCGGACGAGAGCCCCTTCGTGACCGTGCTGTCGAAGATCGGCGTCCCGGGCGCCGGTGACGTGATGAACCTGGTGGTCCTCACGGCCGCCATGTCCTCCCTGAACTCGGGCCTGTACTCCACCGGCCGCATCCTGCGCTCCATGGCCATGGCGGGCTCGGCCCCGAGGTTCACCGCCCGGATGAACCGCAGCCAGGTCCCCTACGGCGGCATCCTGCTGACCTGCGGTGTCTGTGTGCTCGGCGTCGGCCTGAACTTCCTCGTGCCCAGCCAGGCCTTCGAGATCGTGCTGAACATCGCCTCCCTCGGCATCATCAGCACCTGGGTGATCATCATGGTCTGCCACCTGGTCTTCGTCCGGCGTGCCGAGGCCGGCCTCGTCACCCGCCCCGGCTTCCGGCTCCCCGGCAGCCCGGTCACGGAGATCGTCACGATCGTCTTCCTGGTCGCCGTCCTCGGCCTGATGGGCAACGACCCCGAGGTCGGCCGCAAGACGCTGCTGCTGATCCCGGTGATCGCGGCCGCCCTGGCCGGCGGCTGGTACGCGGTCCGCAGCAGGGTGTCGAGGGAGGCGGACGCCGAACTGACGGAGCTGTCCCGGCCCACGAGGTGACGGTCACGGCGGCGGGCCGGAGCCACTGTCGGTGGCATCGCCTACGGTGGCGTCATGCCGGAGATCACGTACGTCCGGGGTGACGCCACCGTCCCTTCGGTGAAGGGCGTCAAGGTGATCGCCCATGTCTGCAACGACCTCGGGGGATGGGGCAAGGGCTTCGTCCTGGCGCTGTCCCGCCGCTGGCCGGAACCGGAGGCCGCCTACCGCGCCTGGCACCGGGAGCGCGCCTCGAACGACTTCGGCCTGGGCGCGCTCCAGCTCGTCCGGGTCGCGCCCGGCGTGTGGGTCGCCAACATGATCGGCCAGCGCGGCATACGCACGGGCAGCAAGGGCGTCCCCGTGCGCTACCCGGCCATCGACACCGCCCTGGCCCGCCTGGCCGACCACGCGATCGAACTCGGCGCGTCGGTGCACATGCCCCGGATAGGCTGCGGTCTGGCCGGCGGCAAGTGGTCCCGCGTCGAGCCGCTCGTCACCGAGCGGCTGGTCGGCCGGGGCGTCGCGGTGACGGTGTACGACCACGGGGAGGGGTAGCGCACATGCGAGCCGACGAAGAGAGCACCGGGAGCACGGCCACCGGGCACGCCGGGGACATCGACGTCCTGGTCCTGGGCGGGGCGGGCGTGGACACGATCGTGTACGTGCCGGAGCTGCCGCTCCCGTACGCCGACAGCTACATGATCGACGCCGGGATCCGTGCCCGCGCCGGGCAGACCGGCGACTTCGTCGCGCTGGGCCTCACCGCCCTCGGTCTGCGCACCCACCATCTCGACTTCCTGGGCGACGACCCCGAGGGAGACCTGGTGCGCGCCCTGCACCGGGACAAGGACATCGCCCTCACCGCGCTCCCGCAGCCCGCCGGGACCAAGCGCGCGGTCAACCTGGTCGGCCCGGACGGGCGGCGGCTGTCGCTGTACGACAACAGCCGCGGGCGCCCGGACGACCGCTTCCCCGAGGACACCCTGCGGACGCTGGCCGCCGCGAGCCGTCACGCGCACGTGTCCATCACCCACCCCGGCGCCGAGGCCCTGCCCGTCCTGCGCGAGGCGGGCGTGGGCATCTCCACCGACCTGCACAACTGGGACGGGGAGAACCCCTATCACGAGGCCTTCGCCTACGAGGCGGACGTCGTCTTCGTCTCCGTGACCGCGCTGACCGACCCGGAGACGACCATGCGCCGCATCGCCGCACGGGGCCACGCCGAGGTGGTCGTCGCCACGGCGGGGGCCAAGGGCGCGTACCTGCTCACGGACGGCGAGCTGACCCATGTCCCGGCCGCCGTCCCGCCCGGCCCCGTGGTCGACTCCAACGGCGCGGGCGACGCCTTCGCGGCCGGCTTCCTCTTCGGCCGACTGAGCGGCGAGCCGCCGCACCGGTGCGCCGAGTACGGCGCGCTGGCCGGCGCCCACGCCTGCACGGTGCCGGCCGGGAATCGACGCGCTCCGGGGCCGGTCCCGCGCGCGTCCGACGGCGCCGGGCCCGATCGGCGAGGGCGGGTCAGTGCGCGTGCACGTCGTTCGTCGCCGCGATCTTCTTCCAGGACCTCGGCTGTGCGGGAGCGGCGGACCCCTTCGCGACCGGCGCCGTCCGGGCCGCGGGCGCGGCCGGCTTCGCCGGCCGGAACAGCCAGGTGTCGAAGAGGGAGCCCAGTTCCTTCCCGGAGATCTGCTCCGCGTACGTCTGGAAGTCGGCGACGCTCGCGTTGCCGTACGCGTGCTTCGTCGGCCAGCCCTTCAGGACGGCGAAGAAGGCGTCGTCGCCGATCTCGTCGCGCAGCGCCTGGACCGCCAGCGCGCCCCGGTCGTAGACGGCGATGTCGAACTGGTTCTCCGCGCCGGGGTCGCCGGGCTTCACCGTCCAGAACGCGTCGTCGGCCGGGTGCGAGGCGTACACGTAGTCCGCGAGTTCCTGTGCCGTGCCCTCGTCCTCGTGCTCGGACCACAGCCACTGCGCGTACCGGGCGAAGCCCTCGTTCAGCCAGATGTCCTTCCACCCCGCCACGGACACGTCGTCGCCGTACCACTGGTGCGCCAGCTCGTGCACCACCACGGAGACGTTGGAGCCGCCCGCGAACTGCCGGGGGCTGTAGAACGGCCGGGTCTGCGTCTCCAGCGCGTATCCGGTGTTCGTGTCCGGCACGTACCCGCCGAGCGCGCTGAAGGGGTACGGCCCGAGGTACCCGCTCAGCCAGTCGGCGATCTCCCCGGTCCGCTCGACGCTCGCCCGCGCGGCGCCGGCGTTGCCGCCCAGGTCCTTGCTGTAGGCGTTCACGACCGGGATGCCGCTCTCGGTCGTCCCGGTCGTGATGTCGAACCTCCCGACGGCGAGGGTGGCCAGATACGTGGCCTGGGGCTTGTCGGAACGCCAGTTCCAGCGCGTCCAGCCCAGCCGTGAACTCGTCGACTGGAGCGTTCCGTTGGAGATCGCCTGCGAGCCGTCGGGCACCAGCACCGAGACGTCGTAGGTGGCCTTGTCCAGCGGATGGTCGTTGCCGGGGAACCACCACCAGGCGGCCTCGGGCTCGTTGGCGCCGACCCCGCCGTCCGCGGTGCGGTGCCAACTGGTGAAGCCGTACGCCTGCTTCGAGGACGGGACACCGCTGTACCGCACCACGACCGTGACCGTCGCGCCCTTCGCCAGCGGCTTCTTCGGCGTGATCTCCAGCTCGTGCTCGCCCGAGGTCGTGAACGACGCCACCGCGCCGTCGACCCGTACCTCGCTCACGTCGAGCAGGAAGTCCAGATCGAACCGGGACAGGTCCTGCGTGGTCTTCGCCAGGATCGTCGCCGTCCCCTCCAACCGGTCCGTGGACGGCTGGTACTTCAGCCGCAGGTCGTAGTGGGAGACGTCGTAGCCGCCGTTGCCGTACGCCGGGTAGTAGGGGTCGCCGATGCCCGGGGCGCCGGGGGAGGCGCTCGCGGCGGATGCCGGGATCGCCAGCAACACCGACGCGGCGGCGAGTGCGCCCGGCGCGATGATTCTGCGGTGCACGAGAGCTCCAAGTCGTAGATTCACGCGGTCCGTTCGGAGCCTATTGACTCCCTGTGTCCCAGGGCCTGCCCCTCGCCGCCCCTGTCACACGATCGCCATTCGGCCGTCACGGGCAGCCCCTCCCCAGGGGCGTCTTCCGGCCACAGCCGACCCACAGCAGCCCTCTTCTGCGCGGGAGTTGACCCGGGTACCGTCCCGCGCATGTCGACACGCATGCGCTTCACGACCTGGAGACCGCTCGCGACCGCCGCCATCACCCTCCTGGTGGCCGCCTTCCTCACCCCGGCCGCGGCCCACGGCGCCCCGCGCGAGAGCCGGCCCGTGTACTCGTACGAGAACGCCATCCGCGAGGCCGTCTGGGTGGACACCGGACTCGACGGCGACGGCGACGGGAAGACGGACCGCGTCGCCGTCGACATCGTCCGCCCCCGCGAACTCGCCGCACAGGGCCGCAAGGTGCCCGTCATCATGGACGCCAGCCCCTACTACTCCTGCTGCGGCCGCGGCAACGAGAGCCAGCGCAAGACGTACGACGCCGCCGGGAACGTCGTCCGGATGCCGCTCTTCTACGACAACTACTTCGTGCCGCGCGGCTACGCCTTCGTCGGCGTCGACCTGGCGGGCACCAACCGCTCCGACGGCTGCGTCGACGTCGGGGGACGCTCCGACATCCAGTCGGCCAAGGCCGTCGTCGACTGGCTGAACGGCCGCGCCAGGGCGTACACCACCCGCACCGGCGCCACGCCCGCCGGAGCCGGGTGGACCGACGGCAGCACCGGCATGATCGGCAAGAGCTGGGACGGCACCATAGCCAACGGCGTGGCCGCCACCGGCGTGAAGGGCCTGAAGACCATCGTCCCGATCGCCGCGATCTCCTCCTGGTACGACTACTACTTCGCCCAGGGCGCCCCCCTCTACGACTCCGGACCCGACTGGCTCTCCGACTACGTCGACAGCCCCGACGCCCGCGGCACGTGCGCCGCCGTCCAGCGGGAACTCGTCGACGGGGCGCCGCGCACCGGCGACCTGACACCGCTGTGGGCCGAGCGCGACTACGTCCGGGACGCGCGCAAGGTGAAGGCGAGCGTCTTCCTCGTCCACGGCCTCCAGGACCTCAACGTCCGCACCAGGCACCTCGGCCGGTGGTGGGACGCCCTCGCGAAGAACGGGGTCGAGCGCAAGATCTGGCTCTCCCAGACCGGTCACGTCGACCCCTTCGACTTCCGCCGCGCCGCCTGGGTGGACACCCTGCACCGCTGGTTCGACCACGAACTCCTCGGCTACGACAACGGTGTCGACCGCGAACCCATGGCCGACATCGAACGCCACCCCGACCAGTGGGCCACCTCCACCGTCTGGCCGCCGCACGGCACCCGGACCGCCACCCTGCGCCCCTCCACCGGCGCCGCTCCCGGCGTCGGCGCCCTCGGCCTGCGCAGGGGCACCGGCACCGCCGCCTTCACCGACGACCCGCGGCTGAGCGAGACCGACTGGGCCGCGCGGATCGACACCCCGACCCCCGACAAGGCCGGCTTCGTCACCGCGCCCCTCACCCGCGACCTGCGCCTGTCAGGCTCCTCCCGGGTCACCGTCACCGCCACGCCCACCACCGCGACGGCCCACCTGACCGCCGTTCTCGTCGACGTCGGCCCGGCCACCATCCGCGACTACGCGGCCGACGGCGAGGGCATCGGCACGCTCACCGACCGCACCTGCTGGGGCGCGAGCAGCGCGGGCGACAGCGCCTGCTTCCGTGAGACCGCCGCCAGGACCGCCGACGTCGGTCAGACGGTCGTCAGCCGCGGCTGGGCGGACCTCGGCACCTACGCCGACCCCGGCAGAGGCGTCCCGCTCACCCCGGGCAGGGCCTACACCCTCACTCTCGACCTGGCGGCCACCGACCATGTCGTCCCGGCCGGTCACCGGCTCGCACTGATCGTCGCGGGAACCGACAGGGACCTCATCGACCCGCCCGCCGACACCCCCACTCTCACCCTGGACCTGTCCCGCACCGCGGCCCGGGTCCCGTTCGTCGGGGGCGCGGACGCCTTTACCCGCGCCACGTCCGGAGCCGCAGCGGCCACCCCGGACACCCGGCCCCTGGACGGCGTACGGACGACGCCGCACGCCACGTACCGGATCCCGTAGCGCCGCGGGCGCGGATCAGGGGGCGGCCGGGAGCACCAGCCCGGCCGCCTCCTCCGCACAGCCCCACGCCACCGTCACGCCCGCCCCGCCGTGTCCGTAGTGGTGCACCACCGTCCGCCCGTCCGGCAGCCGCGCACGCTCCAGCCGTACCGTGCCCCGGACCGGCCGCAGCCCGACCCGGTGCTCCAGGATCCGCGCCCCGGCGACCTCGGGCCGCAGGGCCGCGCAGCGCCGCACGATCGCCTCGGCCGCCTTCGGATCCGGTTCGAGCGACCGCACGTCGTCCTGCGCCGTACCGCCCAGCAGCAGCCGCCCGGGGTGCGGGAACAGACAGGCCATCTCGCCGTCCGGGGCGGTGGAGACCAGCCAGGTGTCGACGCCGGGGTTCTCCACGACGACGATCTGCCCCCGCACGGGCCGCACCGACGGGTCCGCCGCGAGCCGCCCGGCGTCCAGCCCCGTGCAGTTCACCACCACCGGCGCCTCGGCCTCCGCCAGGTCGGTCACCGTGCGCTCCTCGATGGTGCCGCCCGCCCGCAGCAGCCGCTCCCGGAGCCAGGGCAGATAGGCCGGCATGTCGATCAGCGGCAGCCGGGCCCGGACACCGGCGCCCGCGCCGTACTCGCGCGCCGTCGTCCGGCGCAGCCCGGCCAGCGAGCCCGCCGCCCAGCCCTCGACCTCGTCCAGGTCCGTCTCGCCCAGGATTCCGCCGACCAGGCGCACACCGGTCTGCGCGGGCCGCTCGGCGAGCTTCCCGTAGATCTCCAGGGAGCGCAGCGCCCACGTCCGCGCCGACCGGATCGGCCCGATGCGGTACGGCCACCACAGCGCGCCCGCCACCGCCGACGTCGTCCGCTCGACCGGGTCGCGCGTCCAGACCCGGACCCGTGATCCGCGTTCGGCGAGCACGACGGCCGTCGTCAGCCCGATGACCCCGCCGCCGACCACGACCACATCGCCGTTCAACCCCGTGTCCACGTCCGGACGTTAACCGACCGCAGCGCCGCACGGCGAGATCGCGGGGAATGCGGCGCGACCGCACCCCCGGACGACCACTAGGATCGACGACCTGATGACTGCCACCCTCGTCGCCAAGAACCTCGCCGCCGGCCACGGCGACCGCTCCCTCTTCTCCGGGCTCGATCTCGTCGTCGCCCCCGGGGACGTGATCGGGCTGGTCGGTGCCAACGGCGCCGGCAAGTCCACCCTGCTGAAGCTGCTCGCCGGGCTCACCACGCCCGAGCAGGGCGAGCTCAGGCTCTCCCCGCCGACCGCGAGCGTCGGCCATCTGCCCCAGGAACCGGAGCGCCGCCCCGGCGAGAGCGTGCGGGACTTCCTCGCCCGCCGCACCGGCGTCGCCGAGGCACAGCGCACCATGGACGAGGCCACCCAGGCCCTGGTCGACGGAGCGCCCGGCGCCGACGACGCCTACGCGACGAGCCTCGAACGCTGGCTCGACCTCGGCGGCGCCGACCTCGACGAGCGCGCCGAGGAGGTCACCGACTCGCTCGGCCTCGGGGTCGGCCTCGACCAGCCGATGACCTCCCTGTCCGGTGGTCAGGCGGCCCGCGCGGGCCTTGCCTCCCTGCTGCTCTCGCGCTACGACGTCTTCCTCCTCGACGAGCCGACCAACGACCTCGACCTCGACGGCCTGGAGCGTCTGGAACGCTTCGTGAAGGGGCTGCGCGCCGGGACCGTCGTCGTCAGCCACGACCGCGAGTTCCTCACCCGCACGGTCACCAAGGTCCTGGAACTCGATCTCGCCCAGCAGCAGATCAACCTCTACGGCGGCGGCTACGAGGCCTACCTGGAGGAGCGGGACGTGGCCCGCCGGCACGCCCGCGAGGACTTCGAGGAGTACGCCGACAAGAAGGCGGCCCTCCAGGACCGCGCGCAGACCCAGCGCTCCTGGATGGACAAGGGCGTGAAGAACGCCCGCCGCAAGGCGGGCAACGACAACGACAAGATCGGCCGCAAGTTCCGCAGCGAGGCCAGCGAGAAGCAGGCCGCGAAGGCCCGGCAGACCCAGCGCATGATCGAGCGCCTCGAGACCGTCGAGGAGCCGCGCAAGGAGTGGGAGCTGCGCATGGAGATCGCCTCCGCGCCGCGCTCCGGCGCGGTGGTCGCCACCCTGCGCGAGGCCGAGGTGCGGCGCGGCGACTTCACCTTCGGGCCGGTGTCCCTGCAGATCGACTGGGCCGACCGGGTCGCGGTCACCGGCGCGAACGGCGCGGGCAAGTCGACCCTCCTCGGCGCGCTCCTCGGCCGGGTGCCGCTGGACGCCGGACAGGCGGCCCTGGGCTCGGGCGTCCTGGTCGGCGAGGTCGACCAGGCGCGGCAGCTGTTCCACGGCTCCGAGTCCCTGCTGGACGCGTTCCGCGCCGCCGTCCCCGACACCGAACCGGCCGACGTCCGCACCCTGCTGGCCAAGTTCGGCCTCAAGTCCGACCACGTGACGCGGCCGGCGGCGAGCCTGTCACCCGGTGAACGCACCCGCGCCGCCCTCGCGCTGCTCCAGGGGCGGGGCGTCAACCTCCTCGTCCTCGACGAGCCGACGAACCACCTCGACCTCCCGGCCATCGAGCAGCTGGAGTCGGCCCTCGACGCCTACGAGGGCACGCTGCTCCTGGTCACCCATGACCGGCGCATGCTGGACGCGGTCCATGTCACGCGCCGGCTGGAGGTCGCGGACGGCAAGGTGACCGAGCGCTAGCAGACGCGGGCACGCGTCCCCCGTCGCACGAGGGCTGCCGGGGCCCGGCGGGCCGGGCCCCGGTCGCGCGCGTCGCGGTCAGCGCCTGCCCTTCTTGGGGTCGACGAGACCCGCTCGGCGCAGGGCGTCGGCCATCGCGCTGTTGCCCGGCGCCGGCGCCTGCCGCGAACCGCTGCCTCCGGCGCCTCCGCCGCGCCGGTCGCCCTGCTGCCGCTGCTGCGGCGGACGCCCGCCGCCCCGCTGCGGTCGGCCCCCGCCGGAGGACTGGCCCTGACCGCCCTGCGGGGCGGCCTCGTCGTCCAGCCGGAGCGTCAGCGAGATCCGCTTGCGCGGGATGTCGACGTCGAGCACCTTCACCTTGACGATGTCACCGGGCTTGACGACGTCCCGGGGGTCCTTGACGAACGTCTTCGACAGCGCGGAGACGTGCGCCAGGCCGTCCTGGTGGACACCGACGTCGATGAACGCCCCGAAGGCCGCCACGTTCGTCACGACGCCCTCCAGGACCATCCCGGAGGTCAGGTCGGAGATCTTCTCCACGCCCTCCTGGAAGGTGGCCGTCCTGAAGGCGGGCCGCGGGTCACGCCCGGGCTTCTCCAGCTCCTTGAGGATGTCCGTGACGGTCGGCAGACCGAACGTCTCGTCCACGAAGTCCGTCGGCCGCAGCGAGCGCAGGACACCCGTGTTGCCGATGAGGGACGCCACCTCCTGGCCGGTGGTCTTCACCATGCGCCGCACCACCGGGTACGCCTCCGGGTGCACGCTGGAGGAGTCCAGCGGGTCGCTGCCGCCGCGGATGCGCAGGAAGCCCGCGCACTGCTCGTACGCCTTCGGGCCGAGCCGGGCCACCTTCTTCAGCTCGGCACGCGAGGTGAAGGGCCCGTTGGCGTCCCGGTGCGCCACGATGTTCTCGGCGAGTCCGGTGGAGATGCCGGACACCCGCGAGAGGAGCCGCGCCGAGGCCGTGTTGACGTCCACGCCCACGCCGTTCACACAGTCCTCCACCACCGCGTCCAGCGAACGCGACAGCTTCACCTCGGACAGGTCGTGCTGGTACTGGCCGACACCGATCGACTTGGGGTCGATCTTCACCAGCTCGGCGAGCGGATCCTGGAGCCGGCGCGCGATCGACACGGCGCCGCGCAGCGACACGTCCATGTCGGGCAGCTCCTGGGAGGCGAACGCCGAGGCCGAATACACGGAGGCACCCGCCTCGGACACCATCACCTTGGTGAGCTTCAGCTCCGGATGCCGGGTGATGAGTTCACCGGCGAGCTTGTCGGTCTCGCGGGACGCCGTGCCGTTGCCGATGGCGATCAGGTCGACCGCGTGCTCCTTCGAGAGCCGCGCGAGCTTGGCGATCGCCTCGTCCCACTTGTTCGCCGGGACGTGCGGGTAGATCACGTCGGTGGCGACGACCTTGCCGGTCGCGTCGACGACGGCGACCTTCACGCCGGTGCGGAAACCGGGGTCCAGGCCCAGCGTCGCGCGCGTGCCGGCCGGGGCGGCCAGCAGCAGGTCGCGGAGGTTGGCGGCGAAGACGTCGACGGCCTCGTCCTCGGCGGCCGTCCGCAGCCGCAGCCGCAGATCGATGCCGAGGTGGACGAGGATGCGGGTGCGCCAGGCCCAGCGGACGGTGTCCGTCAGCCACTTGTCGCCCGGCCGGCCGCGGTCGGCGATGCCGAAACGGCGCGCCACGATCCCCTCGTACGAGGAGGGGCCGGGCTGCTCGGAGGGCTCCTCCGGCTCCAGGACGAGGTCGAGGACCTCCTCCTTCTCGCCGCGCAGCATCGCCAGGACACGGTGCGAGGGCAGCGCGGTGAACGGCTCGGCGAAGTCGAAGTAGTCGGCGAACTTCGCGCCCGCCTCCTCCTTGCCGTCGCGCACCTTGGCGGCGAGCCGCCCGCGCTTCCACATGCGCTCGCGCAGCTCACCGATCAGGTCCGCGTCCTCCGAGAACCGCTCGGTGAGGATCGCCCGCGCACCGTCCAGCGCGGCCTGCGGGTCGGCGACGCCCTTGTCGGCGTCGACGAACGCGGCGGCCGCCGCGAGCGGATCGGCCGACGGATCGCCGAGCAGCCCCTCGGCGAGCGGCGCGAGGCCCGCCTCCCGCGCGATCTGCGCCTTGGTGCGCCGCTTCGGCTTGAACGGGAGGTAGATGTCCTCCAGCCGCGCCTTGGTCTCGGCGCCGAGGATCTGCGCCCGGAGCGCGTCGGTGAGCTTGCCCTGCTCGCCCACCGACTCCAGGATCGCCGACCGCCGCTCCTCCAGCTCCCGCAGGTAGCGCAGCCGCTCCTCGATCGTGCGCAGCTGCGCGTCGTCGAGCATCTCGGTCGCTTCCTTGCGGTAGCGGGCGATGAAAGGCACCGTCGAGCCGCCGTCGAGCAGCTCCACGGCGGCCTTCACCTGCCGCTGCCGTACGCCGAGTTCCTCGGCGATCCTGCCTTCGATGGACCCTGATTCGATGGACCCGGGTGTCGTCACGATCCCGTACCGCCTTCTCCACTGAGGTTGCGCGGCAATTGTGGCAGGTGACACCGACACTCGGGGATCAGGGCGCGGTCATCAGGCCCGGCGGCTCCTGGTGGAACTCGAGGCCCCGCCGAAGAGCCGGGCCACTGCCCGGAAAGGCAGCGTCACCACGGTGGCGACGGCGCCACCGATCTGCCGCAGGACGTCTGCGATCGCACGGAACACGAGCTTCCCCTTTCGTCGTCCGGCCGCTCCGGCCGCTGACTACCGGGTACCTCGAGATCGTCGCGGCATGCCCGCCGATCTCGGCGGGAGGGCCGACCGGTCTCGGCGGGAGGGCCGACCGGTCATGGCAGGAAAGGTGGGGAGCCCGTCATTGCGGCCCTGTGCCCCGCCCGCGAAGAATCGTGGCCATGGCGCACCGATCCGTTCACACCGTTCTCCTCGTGCTCTTCGACGGCGTCCAGAGCCTCGACGTGACCGGCCCGCTGGAGGTCTTCGCGGGCGCCGAAGCGCACACCCCGGGCACCTACCGGATCCGCACCGCCTCCCTGGACGGCGCCCCCGTGCGCACCTCCAGCGGGCTGACCCTGGTGCCGGACGAGGCCCTCACGCGCGCGTGCGACCCGCACACGCTGCTCGTCCCCGGCGGCCGGGGCACCCGCCGTCCGGAGACCACGCCGCTGACGGACTGGCTGCGCGTCCACGCCCCGCGCGCGGAGCGCCTCGTCTCGGTCTGCACCGGCGCCACCCTGCTCGCCGCCGCGGGTCTGCTGGACGGCCGCCGGGCCACGACCCACTGGGCGTACTGCGACCGGCTCGCCCGCGACCACCCGGCCGTGCGGGTCGACCCCGATCCGATCTACGTCCGGGACGGGCACGTCCACACCTCGGCCGGGGTCACCTCCGGCATCGACCTGGCCCTCGCCCTGGTCGAGGAGGACCTGGGCCGTGACACGGCGCTGACCGTCGCCCGGCACCTGGTCGTCTTCCTGCGCCGACCCGGCAACCAGGCCCAGTTCAGCGCGCAGCTGGCCGCCCAGACGGCCGAACGCGCGCCCCTGCGGGACGTCCAGCACTGGATCACCGAGCATCCCGCGGCCGATCTGAGCGTCGAGTCGCTCGCCGCCCGCGCCCTGCTCTCCCCGCGCCACTTCGCCCGCGCCTTCCGCGACGAGACGGGCATGACACCCGGCCGCTATGTCGACCGGGTCCGCCTGGAGCACGCCCGCCGTCTGCTGGAGGACACGGCCGACGGGGTCGAGGAGATCTCCCGCGCCAGTGGCTACGGCACCCCCGAGGCCATGCGGCGCGCCTTCGTCAAGGCGCTCGGGACGCCCCCGGCGGAGTACCGCCGCCGGTTCCGCCCCGCGTCCGTCCACTGAAGTTCCAGAGCCCGTCCGAGAGGAACCCATGCAGATCGCCGTCGTCGTCTACGACCGCTTCACCGCCCTCGACGCCGTGGGACCGTACGAGATGCTCTCCCGCGCCCCGGGCGCGCAGACCGTGTTCGTGGCCCCGGAGCGGGGGCCCGTGCGCACCGAGACGGGTTGCCTGGCCGTCACCGCCGACCGGGCGCTGCGCGAAGTCCCCGCCCCCGACATCGTGATCGTCTCCGGGGGGCCGGGCCAGAGCGCGCTGATGGACCACGAGCCCCTGCTCGACTGGCTCCGGACCGCCGATGCGACCAGCACCTGGACCACGTCGGTGTGTTCGGGCTCCCTGCTGCTCGCCGCCGCGGGTCTCCTCGAAGGCCGCCGGGCCGCCTCCCACTGGCTGGCCCTGGACCGGCTGGAGGCCTTCGGCGCCGAGCCGACCGGCGAACGCGTCGTCTTCGACGGCAAGTACGTCACCGCGGCCGGCGTCTCGTCCGGCATCGACATGGGACTCGCCCTGCTCGGCCGGATCGCGGGCGACGACCACGCCCGGGCCGTGCAGCTGGCCACGGAGTACGACCCGCAGCCGCCCTACGACGCGGGCGCCCCGCACAAGGCGCCCGCCCACCTGGTCGAGATGCTGCGCGCCCGCAGCCGCTTCATCCTGACGTAGTCCAGGTGAAGCGCGGTTCCCTGCGCTCCAGGAAGGCGGCGACGCCCTCTGCGGTGTCGCCGCTGGCGCGCGCCTGCGCGCTCCAGTGGGCGTCCCGGTCCCCGCGGCCGTTCGCGAACTCCTTGGCGGCGGCCTGCGTCAGCTGCGAGCGGGACACCAGCACGCGGGTGAACTCCGCGACGCGTTCCTCGAATCCGTCGACGGGCAGCACCTCGTCGACCAGACCGTTGCGCAGCGCCCGCTCGGTGTCGATCAACTCGCCCGAGAAGAGCAGGTACTTGGCGGTGGCCGGGCCCACCAGGGACACCAGGCGCCGGGTGGCGGTGGACGGGTAGACGATGCCGAGCTTCGCCGGCGTCACCCCGAACTGTGCGCCCTCCTCGGCGAAGCGCAGGTCGCAGGCCGCGGCGAGCTGGGCGCCGCCGCCGACGCAGTGCCCCCGGACCGCCGCCAGGGTCGGCTTCGGGAACGCCGCCAGGGCCTCCTCGGCGCGCACCGCCAGCTCCTGGGCCTCCTCCGGCGACTCCCGGAGCGTGGAGATGTCGGCCCCGGCGCAGAAGGTGCCGCCCGCACCGGTCAGCACCAGCGCCCGCACCGCCGGGTCGGCGGCCAGGGTGTCGAGCAACGGGGGCAGCGCCGCCCACATCGCGGCTGTCATGGCGTTGCGTTTCGCCGGGTGGTGCAGGACGACGGTGGCGACCGCGTCGGTGACGCCGTGCAGCAGATCGGGCTCCATGGTCCGGATGCTAGCCACCGGCTCGTCCGCATGATCGGCGAGGCCGATGTGAGAGGCGCGACACCGTCGGCAAAAGGGGCCAGAGCGCGTCGAAGACTTTCAAAAGCTGTCAAGGGGTACGAGCGGTGCCGCCGAACCCGTACAACCCGAAGAGTGCGCGAAGTCGGCGCGGATGCGACAGAAACGGTCCTGCGGTCGACTCCGCCATCCGGGGCCGGTCGGAAACGTTCGATAACTGCTGACTTCTGTTCAGTCATCCGGAGGAAGGCGCCTCGGTATCAACACTTCACGTGTGGTGACAATCGAGCGCGAGGGTGGCGACCGGACGATGGACGATCAAGGGCGCGGGCCCGACCCACGCCCGGCGGGCGCCCCGGGCCAACCCGGTGGATCCTCTGCGGAAGCCGTACCCCGGCCGCTGCCCTACGAAGGCGTCTGGCGGTTCAGCGCCCCCGCCGTGGACGCCTCGGTCCCGCAGGCCCGGCACGCCGTGCGGGACCTGCTCCACCGCCAGGGGGTGCCGGTCTCCGACGACCTGGCCCAGGGGCTCCTGCTGATCGTCTCCGAGCTGGTGACCAACGCCGTCCGGCACGCGGCGGTGCTGTCGCCGGTGCTCGCCGTGGAGGTGGCGGTCGGGGCCGAGTGGGTGCGGGTGTCGGTGGAGGACAACCACCCCTACCGTCCGACCGCCCTGGAGACCGACCACGGCCGCACGGGCGGCCGGGGACTGCTCCTCGTGCGGGAGATCACCCGGGAGGCGGGCGGGGTCTGCGACGTCGAGCACACGGCGGGCGGCGGCAAGGTGATCTGGGCCGCCCTGCCGCTCGAGCCCGTGCGGGTGCCCTGAGGGTCACCAGCCGGCCGACGGTCCCGTCAGCTCCCTGACCGCCGGGCGGGCCGCGTCCAGCACGGTCATGAACCAGGAGGAGAACGGGTCCCCGGCGTGCCGCTCCGCCAGTTCGGCGGGCGTGACGAAGGCCGTGTCGCCGACCTCCTCCGCGTCCGGCCGCAGCGGGGACTGCACCAGCCCGACGAACAGGTGGTTGTACTCCTGCTCCACCAGGCCCGACTCCGGGTCCGGGTGGTTGTAGCGGACCGTGCCCGCCTCGGCGAGCAGCGTCGGGGAGACCCCGAGCTCCTCGAAGGTGCGCCGCGCGGCCGCCGCGAACGGCGCCTCACCGGGGTAGGGGTGACCGCAGCAGGTGTTCGACCACACGCCGGGGGAGTGGTACTTGCCGAGCGCCCGCTGCTGGAGCAGCAGCCGGCCCCGCTCGTCGAAGAGGAACACGGAGAACGCGCGGTGCAGCTGCCCCGGCGGCTGATGGGCGGCCAGCTTCTCCGCGGTGCCGATCGTGACGCCGTCCTCGTCGACCAGCTCCAGCAAGATCGCGTCCGCGGTGCCGTTCGGCGACGTGTGTGTCGCGGTGGCAGGTGTGATCGGCATACCCATCCTTAACATCGGTCCTCGCGTCCCCAGTCTGCCGTACGCGTCCGGCACTCCCGGCACTTCACGCGAAAGCGCGCATGTCCCGCGCGGCAAGGGGCCCGGTAGGTGATCTTGCCCGTCGCCGGGGGCGGGGAACCGTCCGGAACGTCTGTGCGGATCACGCGGCGTCGCGGCCGGGACGCCCTCAGTGGCAGAGGCGCGCCTCGTGCTCCGCGTGTCCGCTCGGCTCCAGCTGGAAGGTGCAGTGCTCCACGTCGAAGTGGTCCCCCAGGCAGCCCTGGAGCTCGTGCAGCATCTTCTCGTGGCCGATCGCGTTCAGCACGTCCGAGCGCACCACCACGTGCGCCGACAGCACCGGCATCCCGGAGGTGATGGTCCACGCGTGCAGGTCGTGGACGTCCTCCACGCCGTCCAGGGCGAGTATGTGGGAGCGCACCTCCGCCATGTCGACGTCCTTGGGCGCCGACTCCAGCAGCACGTCGAGCGTCTCGCGCAGCAGTTTCACGGTGCGCGGCACGATCATCAGGCCGATGACGAGCGAGGCGATCGGGTCGGCGGGCTGCCAGCCGGTGGTCAGGATCACCACCGCCGAGATCAGCACCGCCACCGACCCCAGCGCGTCCGCCGCCACCTCCAGGAAAGCCCCGCGCACGTTCAGGCTCTCGGCCTGGCCGCGCATCAGCAGCGACATCGAGATCACGTTCGCGACCAGACCGAACGCGCCGAACCAGATCATCAGCCCGCCCTCGGTGTCGGCGGGGGTGAAGAACCGCTGGACGGCCTCGAACAGGACGTAGCCGCCCACCCCGAGCAGCAGCAGGCAGTTGGCGAGGGCGGCCAGGATCTCGGCGCGGGCCAGTCCGAAGGTGCGGTTCGCGCTCGGCGGCCGGTTGGCGAAGTGGATGGCCAGCAGGGCCATGCCCAGCCCCAGCGCGTCCGTCGCCATGTGCGCGGCGTCCGCGACCAGCGCGAGGGAGTCCGCGAGCACCCCGCCGGCGATCTCGACGACCATGACGGCGAGCGTGATCGACAGGGCGACGCGCAGCCTGCCCCGGTACGCCGCCGCGGCCGTGGCGGTGGGCGGCACGTGGGTGTGCGTATGGCTGTGGTCGTGCCCAGCCCCCATGGAAACAGCCCTTCTGTGGTCCGTCGTGGGCCGTCGCGTTCTGCCCCGCGATCACAGTGAACTACGGGTGGGGGGTATCCGGCAACGCGGCACTGAACACCGTTGTCATGTGCCCTGACCTGCGGAAACGAAGCGCAGGTCAGGGCGCCCTCACTCTGCTTCGGGAGCCGCGCGGCCACGGCCGGCCCGGCGGGGGGCCGCCCGGGGCGGGCGGTGAGGCGTTCCCCGGTCGTGGCGCGGGTCGGCCGTCGCCCGCGCCCCATGTGTCCTGTGTCCCCTGTATATCCGGTGCGTCCGGTACATCCGGTGCGTACGGCTCCGCCGGACGACGAGCCGCGTCCCGCCGCAGGATCCCCCGCCGTCCGGCAGGGGCCTCCCGGGTGCGCGGGGCAATGTCCCGGATGTCGGCTCACGGGGGCGCGGTTTGTCGCCCGGGCCGCCGATCACCCATGATGATCTCGGCAAAGGGCGGTTCAAGGCGAGCTCGGGCCGTGCTGCGGGACCGCGTCGATCGTGCCTGAACGGGCGGTGAACACGGCGTTCCCGGCATCCGATAGCCTCTGCCGACATGCCGCCCGCCTGGCGCGGCCACCGGTGAAGTCGCCGGTGCGGCCCAGGGGCGCCTCCACCGTGTACATGACCGGCGCGCACGCGCCGGACCCAGGGAGTGAGTTCGGTTGTCGACCGCCATCCTCACCGGCTCGCCGGTCCCCGGATCGTCGATCGAGGGCGATCTGCGGTCCCTCGGCTTCGACGTCCGGACCGCCTCCGACGCCGGTGACGCCGAGGCCCTCCTCGCCGCCGTCCCGGGCGACCAGCGCGTCGCCGTCGTGGACGCCCGCTTCGTGGGTCACGAGCACGCGCTGCGCCTCGGCCTCACCGACCCCCGCTTCCCGCTCGGCGCCATCCCGGGCGCGGTGACCGCGCAGCCGGCCGGCCGTCAGGCCCTGACCCGGGCGATGGCCCGGGAGAACTCGGCGAGCGGCGGGGGCGTTCTGGGCGGCGCCCCCGCGCTGCCGAAGGCGAGCGTGGGGAACGTCGACGGCGTCGACAGCCTCGCCGACCGGATCGTCGCCGCCCTCGACGCCGACGGCGCCGACGTGCACCGCCCCGAACTGGGCAGCCTGGTCGCGGAGGTCCCCGCCGACCCGCAGGCCCGCAACGAGGCGCGGCAGGCCGTCGCCGCCGTCGACGACGAGGCCGTCCGCCTGAAGTCGGCCGTGAAGGCCCGCGACGGCTTCTTCACCACGTACTGCATCAGCCCGTACTCGCGCTACATCGCCCGCTGGTGCGCCCGCCGCGGCCTCACCCCGAACCAGGTCACCACCGCCTCGCTGATCACCGCGCTGATCGCGGCGGCCTGCGCGGCCACCGGCACCCGGGGCGGCTTCGTCGCGGCCGGCGTCCTGCTGATCGCGTCCTTCGTCCTGGACTGCACGGACGGCCAGCTCGCCCGCTACTCCCTGCAGTACTCCACGCTCGGCGCCTGGCTGGACGCCACCTTCGACCGCGCGAAGGAGTACGCCTACTACGCGGGCCTCGCGCTCGGCGCCGCCCGGGGCGGCGACGACGTGTGGGCCCTCGCGCTGGGCGCGATGGTCCTGCAGACCTGCCGGCACGTCGTGGACTTCTCCTTCAACGAGGCCAACCACGACGCCACCGCCAACACCAGCCCCACCGCCGCCCTGTCCGACAAGCTCGACAGCGTCGGCTGGACGGTCTGGGTGCGGCGGATGATAGTCCTGCCCATCGGCGAACGATGGGCCATGATCGCCGTTCTCACCGCCGCCACCACCCCGCGCATCACCTTCTACGCGCTGCTCGTCGGGTGCGCGTTCGCGGCGACCTACACCACGGCGGGCCGCGTCCTGCGTTCGCTGACCCGCAAGGCCAGGCGGACGGACCGGGCGGCGCAGGCCCTGGCGGACCTCGCCGACAGCGGCCCGCTCACCGAGCTGCTGGCCCGCAGGCTCCCCGCGGGCATCCGTGTCCCGGCCCCGCTCGGCGCCGTCGTCGGCGTCGCCCTGCTGGTCCTCGCGGCCGCGTTCGACGGGCCGGGCTTCCCGCTCCTCCTGGCCGCCGTCCTGTACGTGCTGCTCTCCGCCGACGCCGTCGCCCGCCCCCTCAAGGGCGCCCTCGACTGGCTGGTGCCGCCGCTCTTCCGGGCCGGCGAGTACGCCACGGTCCTCGTCCTGGCGGCCCGGGCCGATGTGAACGGGGCGCTTCCGGCGGCTTTCGGGCTGGTGGCCGCCGTCGCCTACCATCACTACGACACGGTGTACCGCATCCGCGGCAACGCCGGAGCGCCGCCGGCCTGGCTGGTGCGCGCCATCGGGGGGCAGGACGGGCGCACGCTGCTCGTCGCCGTGCTGGCCGTGTCGCTCACCGCTTCGCAGTTCACGGTCGCGCTCACGGTCCTCGCCGTGGCCGTCGCCGTCGTGGTGCTCCTCGAGAGCATCCGCTTCTGGGTCGCCGCCCACCGGGCAGGCGCCCCGTCCGTACACGATGAAGGAGAACCCGCATGATCGGCCTCGTGCTGGCGGCCGGCGCCGGACGGCGTCTTCGCCCCTACACCGACAGCCTGCCGAAGGCGCTGGTGCCGGTGGGGCCCGCGGGTATAGAGGGCGAGCCCACGGTCCTGGACCTGACTCTCGGCAACTTCGCCGAGATCGGTCTGACCGAGGTCGCGGTCATCGTCGGCTACCGCAAGGAGGCCGTGTACGAGCGCAAGGCGGCGCTGGAGGCGAAGTACGGCCTCAAGCTCACCCTCATCGACAACGACAAGGCCGAGGAGTGGAACAACGCCTACTCCCTGTGGTGCGGTCGTGACGCCCTCAAGGACGGCGTGATCCTCGCCAACGGCGACACCGTCCACCCCGTCTCCGTCGAGCGGACGCTGCTCGCCGCCCGCGGCGAAGGCAAGAAGATCATCCTCGCCCTCGACACCGTGAAGTCCCTCGCGGACGAGGAGATGAAGGTCGTCGTCGACCCCGGGAAGGGCATGACGAAGATCACCAAGCTCATGGACCCGGCGGAGGCCACCGGCGAGTACATCGGCGTCACCCTCATCGAGGGCGACGCGGCCCCCGAGCTGGCCGACGCGCTCAAGGCCGTGTGGGAGACCGACCCGCAGCAGTTCTACGAGCACGGGTACCAGGAACTGGTGAACCGCGGCTTCCGTATCGACGTGGCGCCGATCGGCGACGTCAAGTGGGTCGAGATCGACAACCACGACGATCTCGCCCGTGGACGGGAGATCGCGTGCCAGTACTGACCCGGCTGATCCCCTCCCCGGTCGTCGTCGACATCCGCCCGGGTGCCCTCGACGACCTGGTCGGGGTCCTCGCCGACGAGCGCATCTCGCACTCGGGCAAGCTCGCGATCGCCGTCAGCGGCGGCTCGGGCGCCCGGCTGCGCGAGCGCCTCACCCCGGCCCTGCCCGGCGCCACCTGGTACGAGGTCGGCGGCGGCACCCTCGACGACGCCGTGCGGCTGGCGAGCGACATAAGGGCCGGCCACTACGACGCGGTCGTGGGCCTCGGCGGCGGCAAGATCATCGACTGTGCCAAGTTCGCCGCGGCGCGCGTCGGCCTGTCCCTGGTCGCCGTCCCGACGAACCTCGCGCACGACGGCCTGTGCTCCCCGGTCGCCACCCTCGACAACGACGCGGGCCGCGGCTCCTACGGGGTGCCGACCCCGATCGCCGTCGTGATCGACCTGGACGTCATCCGCGAGGCCCCGGTCCGCTTCGTGCGGGCCGGCATCGGCGACGCCGTCTCCAACATCTCCGCCATCGCGGACTGGGAGCTCGCCAACCGGATCAAGGGCGAGAAGATCGACGGCCTCGCGGCCGCGATCGCCCGGCAGGCCGGCGAGGCGGTGCTGCGCCACCCGGGCGGCATCGGCGACACCGACTTCCTCCAGGTGCTCGCCGAGGCGCTGGTGCTCAGCGGCATCGCGATGTCGGTGTCGGGCGACTCCCGCCCGTCCTCCGGCGCCTGCCACGAGATCAACCACGCCTTCGACCTGCTCTTCCCCAAGCGGGCGGCCGCTCACGGCGAGCAGTGCGGACTCGGCGCGACCTTCGCGATGTACCTGCGCGGAGCCCACGAGGAGGCGGCCTACATGGCCCGGGTGCTGCGCCGGCACGGGCTTCCCGTCCTGCCGCAGGAGATCGGCTTCACGGTGGACGAGTTCGTCCGCGCCGTGGAGTTCGCTCCCGAGACCCGGCCGGGCCGCTACACGATCCTCGAACACCTCGACCTCAAGACCGAACAGATCAAGGACATCTACGCCGACTATGTCAAGGCCATCGGTAGCTGAACTCAGACCGGTCGTCCACCCTCCGGGGGTGAAGGACCGGCGCAGCGGTGAGCACTGGATGGGGCGCCTCTACATGCGTGAGGTGTCCCTGCGGGTCGACCGCTACCTGGTCAACACCAGGGTCACGCCCAACCAGCTCACGTACCTGATGACCGTCTTCGGCGTGCTCGCCGCCCCGGCCCTGCTGGTGCCGGGGATCACGGGCGCCGTGCTCGGCGTGGTGTGCGTCCAGATGTACCTGCTGCTGGACTGCGTCGACGGCGAGATCGCCCGCTGGAAGAAGCAGTACTCGCTGGGCGGGGTCTATCTGGACCGGGTCGGCGCGTATCTCACCGACGCCGCCGTCCTGGTCGGCTTCGGCCTGCGCGCCGCCGACCTGTGGGGCACCGGGCGCGTCGACTGGCTCTGGGCCTTCCTCGGCACGCTGGCCGCGCTCGGCGCGATCCTGATCAAGGCGGAGACCGACCTCGTCGGCGTCGCCCGCCACCAGGGCGGCCTGCCGCCCGTCAAGGAGTCGGCCTCCGAACCGCGCTCCTCCGGGATGGCGCTCGCCCGCCGGGCCGCCTCGGCGATCCAGTTCCACCGGCTGATCCTCGGCATCGAGGCGTCCCTGCTGATCCTGGTGCTGGCGGTGGTCGACCAGATCCGCGGCGACCTGTTCTTCACCCGGCTCGGCGTCGCCGTGCTGGCCGGCATCGCGCTGCTCCAGACCGTGCTGCACCTGGTGTCCATCCTCGCGTCGAGCAGGCTGAAGTGAGCGCGCCGGTGAAGGTCGGCGCGGTCGTCATCACCATGGGCAACCGTCCCGACGAGCTGAGAGCCCTGCTGGACTCGATCGCCAAGCAGGACGGCGACCGGGTCGAGGTGGTCGTGGTCGGCAACGGCTCGCCCGTCCCGGACGTCCCCGAGGGCGTCCGGACGATCGAGCTTCCCGAGAACCTCGGCATCCCCGGCGGCCGCAACGTCGGCATCGAGGCCTTCGGCCCCAGCGGCCGGGACGTGGACGTCCTGCTGTTCCTGGACGACGACGGTCTCCTGGCCCACCACGACACGGCCGAGCTGTGCCGCCGGGCCTTCGAGGCCGATCCGAGGCTGGGCATCGTCAGCTTCCGGATCGCCGACCCGGAGACCGGAGTCACCCAGCGCCGCCACGTCCCGCGGCTGCGCGCCTCCGACCCGATGCGCTCCTCCCGGGTCACCACGTTCCTCGGGGGCGCCAACGCCGTGCGCACCAAGGTCTTCGCGGAGGTGGGCGGACTCCCGGACGAGTTCTTCTACGCCCACGAGGAGACCGACCTGGCCTGGCGGGCCCTCGACGCCGGCTGGATGATCGACTACCGGTCCGACATGGTGCTGTACCACCCGACGACCGCGCCCTCGCGGCACGCGGTGTACCACCGCATGGTCGCCCGCAACCGGGTCTGGCTGGCCCGGCGCAACCTTCCCGCCCCGCTGGTCCCCGTCTACCTCGGGGTCTGGCTGCTGCTCACCCTGGCGCGCCGCCCCTCGGGGTCCGCGCTGAAGGCCTGGTTCGGCGGTTTCCGGGAAGGCTGGAGCACTCCGTGCGGACCTCGTAGGCCCATGAAGTGGCGTACGGTGTGGCGGCTGACCCGACTGGGCCGGCCCCCGGTGATCTGACAAGCTCGTCCCTGAGGGCACCCCGGGCCGTACCGCGGGCCCCCCGGCTCATGCCGGCCTCGTCAAGGCTGCGCATCCCGAAGACGAAAGTTTCCTACCTGTGAGTGAGACAACGCATGACGTCGGAGTCGTGGTGACTGCGCCTCCGTCGCCCGACGAGGGCCTCACGGCGGCACAGCTGGCCGCCAAGTACGGGCTGGCCGTGAGCGGCGCCCGGCCTCCGCTGCGGGAGTACGTCCGGCAGCTCTGGGGGCGCCGGCACTTCATCATGGCGTTCTCCCGGGCGAAACTGGCCTCCCAGTACAGCCAGGCCAAGCTCGGCCAGCTGTGGCAGGTGGCCACGCCGCTGCTGAACGCGGCCGTGTACTTCATGATCTTCGGCCTGCTCCTCAACGCCGGCCGGGGGATGTCGAAGGAGGTGTACATCCCCTTCCTCGTCACGGGCGTCTTCGTGTTCACCTTCACGCAGAGCTCGGTGATGACCGGCGTCCGGGCGATCTCGGGCAACCTCGGCCTGGTCCGCGCCCTGCACTTCCCGCGCGCCTCCCTGCCGATCTCGTTCGCCCTCCAGCAGCTCCAGCAGCTGCTGTACTCGATGCTGGTGCTGTTCCTGGTCGTGATCGGCTTCGGCAGCTACCCGGACGCCTCCTGGGCGCTGATCGTGCCGGTGCTCGCCCTCCAGTTCTGCTTCAACTCCGGTCTGGCGCTGATCTTCGCCCGGGCCGGCGCGAAGACCCCGGACCTGGCGCAGCTGATGCCGTTCGTGATGCGGACGTGGATGTACGCGTCCGGCGTGATGTTCTCCATCCCCGTCTTCCTCGCGGACAAGCCGCAGTGGGTGGCCAACATCCTCCAGTGGAACCCGGCCGCCATCTACATGGACCTGATGCGCTTCGCGCTCATCGAGGAGTACGGCGCCGAGAACCTCCCCGCGCACGTCTGGGCGGTCGCGGGCGGCTGGGCCGTGCTCGTCGCCCTCGGCGGCTTCGTGTACTTCTGGCAGGCGGAGGAGAGGTACGGCCGTGGTTGAGCCGCTCGCGGGACAACGGATCCCGACCGTCATCGCCGACGAGGTCCACATCGTCTACCGCGTCAACGGCGCCAAGTCCGGCAAGGGCAGCGCCACCGCGGCACTCAGCCGCATCGTCAAGCGCGGTTCCGACGACTCGGCGCGCGGGGTGCGCAAGGTGCACGCCGTGCGCGGCGTCTCCTTCGTCGCCCACCGCGGCGAGGCCATCGGCCTGATCGGCTCCAACGGCTCCGGCAAGTCCACGCTGCTGCGTGCCATCGCCGGTCTGCTGCCGCCGGAGAGCGGCAAGGTCTACACCGACGGCCAGCCCTCGCTGCTCGGCGTCAACGCGGCCCTGATGAACGACCTCACCGGGGAACGCAACGTCACCCTCGGCGGGCTCGCCATGGGCATGTCCCGCGAGCAGATCAAGGAGCGCTACCAGGAGATCGTCGACTTCTCGGGCATCAACGAGAAGGGCGACTTCATCACCCTGCCGATGCGCACCTACTCCTCCGGCATGCAGGCCCGGCTGCGCTTCTCCATCGCCGCCGCCAAGGACCACGACGTCCTGATGATCGACGAGGCGCTGGCCACCGGCGACGCGAAGTTCCGGGGGCGCTCCGAGGAGCGCATCCGGGAGCTGCGCGAGCACGCCGGCACGGTGTTCCTGGTGAGCCACAGCAACAAGTCGATCAGGGACACCTGCGACCGCGTGCTGTGGCTGGAACGTGGCGAACTGCGGCTGGACGGCCCGACCGAAGAGGTCCTCAGGGAGTACGAGAAGTTCTCGGGCAAGTAGCGCGATTCGGCCAGGGCCCCGCCGGAACTGTCCGGCGGGGCCCTGCGTCTGCAAAGGAAACGTCAACTCCGGCTCCGCCCAGGAATCTTGACGCCAATCGGTGTGTTGTTGTGATGTCCCGGACACCCCCGCGAACCGTGCTGCGTTGTACAACGTAAGCTGGACCGGCCCCCGAATCGCGCCAAGTGGGGCGAAAACCCGCAGTGCCCGCCGTCGAGGCCGCTGCGCGGGCGGCTCGGCGGCGTGTCCGAAATAGTGTGTATTAGGTCAGCAGTGTAGAACGGGAGATGTGACGGCGATGGCTACGGAAACTCCCCAGGTCGACGCGAGCCGTGCCGTCCCCGCCCCGGACGGTCGACGATGACGGCGCCCGCCGCGGCACGCATCGGCGACCCGGAGCGCGGCACGCTCGCCAAGGCCGCGGACGAGAACTTCCCGGTGGCCCCGTTCTTCCTGCCCCGGGCGTGGCGCGACGACCTGATGGCCGTGTACGGCTTCGCCCGGCTCGTCGACGACATCGGCGACGGCGACCTCGCCCCCGGCGGCGCGGACGCCCGCCTGCTCGGCGTGTCGGCCACCGCGGCAGAGGACCGGCTCGTCCTGCTGGACGCCTTCGAGGCCGACCTGCGCCGTGTCTTCGACGGGTCCGGCGGCCCGCCCCGGCACCCCCTGCTGCGCCGCCTCCAGCCGACCGTGCGCCGTCGCGCGCTCGCCCCCGAGCCCTTTCTCGGCCTGATCGCCGCCAACCGCCAGGACCAGCTCGTCACGCGTTACGAGACGTACGACGACCTCCTCGCCTACTGCGAGCTGTCCGCCAATCCCGTGGGCCGGCTGGTGCTCGCCGTCACCGGCTCCGCCACCCCCGAGCGGATCCGCCGCTCCGACGCGATCTGCACCGCGCTGCAGATCGTCGAGCATCTCCAGGACGTGTCGGAGGACCTCGGCCGCGACCGTGTCTATCTGCCCGCCGCCGACATGAAGCGTTTTCACGTGAAGGAATCGGATCTGGCCACGAACACCGCGGGCGCGTCGGTGCGCGCGCTGGTCGCGTTCGAAGCGGAACGCGCCCGGGATCTGCTGAATGAAGGCGCCCCCCTGGTGGGTAGCGTTCACGGCAGGCTGAGGCTGCTGCTGGCGGGTTTCGTGGCGGGGGGAAGGGCGGCGATCCAGGCGATCGCCGCCGCCGGGTTCGACGTACTTCCCGGCCCGCCCAAGCCCGGCAGGCTCCGGCTGCTGCGCGAGGTGGGCGTGACCCTGCGAGGAGAGGGGTGATCCGGGCCGTGGAGCCGTCACCGCACGTGTCCGCGCCGGTACTCGCCGCCTACGGCTACTGCGAGACCGTCACCGGCCAGCAGGCCCGCAACTTCGCCTACGGCATCCGGCTGCTGCCCACGCCCAAGCGCCGCGCGATGTCGGCGCTGTACGCCTTCTCACGCCGCGTCGACGACATCGGCGACGGCGCTCTGGACGGCGAGGTCAAGGCGGTCCGGCTCGAGGAGACCCGGGCGGTGCTCGCCCGGGTCCGCGCGGGCGAGGTCGAGGAGGACGACACCGACCCCGTCGCGGTCGCCCTCGCGCACACCGCCCGGACCTTTCCCGTCCCGCTGCGCGGCCTGGACGAGCTGATCGACGGCGTGCTGATGGACGTGCGCGGCGAGACCTACGAGACCTGGGACGACCTCAAGGCGTACTGCCGCTGTGTCGCGGGCGCCATCGGGCGGCTCTCGCTCGGCGTGTTCGGCACCGAACCGGGGGCGCGCGGCGCCGAGCGCGCGCCGGAGTACGCCGACACGCTCGGGCTCGCGCTCCAGCTCACCAACATCCTCAGGGACGTCCGCGAGGACGCGGAGGGCGGCCGCACCTACCTGCCCGCCGACGATCTCGCGAAGTTCGGCTGCTCGGCCGGGTTCGACGGACCGAAGCCGCCGGAGGGCTCCGACTTCCCGGGCCTCGTGCACTTCGAGGTCCGGCGGGCCCGCGCCCTCTTCGCCGAGGGCTACCGGCTGCTTCCGCTGCTCGACCGGCGCAGCGGCGCCTGTGTCGCCGCCATGGCGGGCATCTACCGCCGCCTCCTCGACCGCATCGAGCGCGACCCCGAGGCCGTGCTGCGCGGCCGGGTCTCGCTGCCCGGACGGGAGAAGGCCTTCGTGGCCGTACGCGGGCTGTCGGGCCTGGACGCCCGGCACGTGTCACGCCGGAGCGTCAGGAGGCACCCCTGATGGACGCGACGGGTGACAAAGTGGGCCAAGGTGATTCCACCGGCGAAAAGCGGCACGCAACCCTCCGGTCCGGCGCGGCGTCCCTGACTGCGACGGCCAGCGGTGCAGAGTTCAAACACCATGGCCGGTTCGCACGGGAGGGCGCAGGATGAACGACGAGCAACTCGTGGACGCCTCGGAAGCGTCCGGCGTGTCGGGGCGTACCGCCGTCGTCGTCGGGGGAGGGCTCGCCGGGGTGACCGCCGCGCTCGCGCTCGCCGACGCGGGCGTACGCGTGACGCTGCTCGAAGGCCGGCCCCGGCTCGGCGGCCTGGCCTTCTCCTTCACGCGCGGCGACCTGACCGTGGACAACGGACAGCACGTGTACCTGCGCTGCTGCACCGCCTACCGCTGGTTCCTCGAGCGCATCGAGGGCAGCGGGCTGGCGCCTCTGCAGGATCGTCTCGACGTGCCCGTCGTCGATGTGGCCGCGCCGGTGGGGCGACGGCTCGGCAGGCTGCGGCGCGACGCCCTGCCCGTCCCCCTGCACCTGGGACGCAGTCTCGCCACCTATCCGCATCTCTCGCTCGCCGAACGCGCCAGGGTGGGCCGTGCCGCGCTCGCCCTCAAGGGGCTGGACCTCGCCGACCCGCGGCTGGACGGGCAGGACTTCGGCGGCTGGCTGACCGCGCACGGCCAGTCGGCACGCGCCGTCGAGGCCCTCTGGGACCTGGTCGGGGTCGCCACCCTCAACGCGGTCGCGGGCGACTGCTCGCTGGCGCTCGCCGCGATGGTGTTCAAGACCGGTCTGCTGTCCGACCCTGGGGCCGCCGACATCGGCTGGGCGCAGGTCCCGCTGGGCGATCTGCACGACCGGCTCGCCCGCAAGGCGCTCGACTCCGCGGGCGTGCGCACCGAGGTCCGCGCCCGCGTCTCGTCCCTCTCCTGCGACGAGAACGGGACGTGGAGCGTGCAGGTTCCCGGCGAGACGCTCCGGGCGGACACCGTCGTGCTCGCCGTACCGCAGCGTGAGGCGTACGACCTGCTTCCCGACGGGGCGCTCGACGACCCCGGACGGCTGCTGGAGATCGGCACCGCGCCCATCCTCAACGTGCACGTCGTCTACGACCGCAAGGTGCTCGACAAGCCCTTCCTCGCGGCGCTCGGCACGCCCGTGCAGTGGGTCTTCGACCGCACGGCGGCCTCCGGGCTGCGCGAGGGCCAGTACCTCGCCCTGTCCCAGTCCGCGGCGCAGGACGAGATCGACGAACCCGTCGCCGCGCTGCGCGAGCGCTATCTGCCCGAGCTCGAACGGCTGCTGCCGCGCACGCGCGGCGCCGGAGTGCGGGACTTCTTCGTGACCCGGGAGCGCACGGCGACGTTCGCCCCCACCCCCGGCGTCGGGCGGCTTCGGCCCGGCGCCCGCACCAGATCCCCCGGCCTGTACCTGGCCGGAGCGTGGACCGCCACAGGGTGGCCCGCGACCATGGAGAGTGCGGTCCGCAGCGGTGTGAGCGCGGCGGACGCCGCGCTCGGCGCCCTGGGCCGGCCCCGCCCCGGCCACCTCTTCGACTTCGAGGAGGCGGCCTGATGCTCGATCAGCACGGCTCGGCACACCCCCGCACCCTCTCCAGCACCGCAACAAGAGGAGAAAACGTGCCCACTGTGCCCCCGGCCACGCCGGCCGCCCGGAGGACCGCGGTGGACGTGACCGCGCTCCTGGAGCGTGGCCGCACCCTGGCCACCCCGGTGCTGCGGGCGGCAGTCGACCGTCTGGCACCGCCCATGGACACGGTCGCCGCCTACCACTTCGGCTGGATCGACGCCCACGGCAACCCGACCGACGGCGACGGCGGCAAGGCCGTGCGTCCCGCGCTCGCCGTGCTGTCCGCCGAGGTCACCGGCGCCGCTCCCGAGGTCGGCGTCCCCGGCGCGGTCGCCGTCGAGCTGGTCCACAACTTCTCGCTCCTGCACGACGACCTGATGGACGGCGACGAGCAGCGCAGGCACCGGGACACCGTCTGGAAGGTGCACGGGCCCGCCCAGGCCATCCTGGTCGGCGACGCCCTGTTCGCCCTCGCCGGCGAGATCCTCCTCGAACTCGGCACGGCCGAGGCGGCCCGGGCGACCCACCGCCTGACCGTCGCCACCCGTGCCCTCATCGACGGCCAGGCCCAGGACATCTCCTACGAGCACCGCGACCGGGTCAGCGTCGAGGAGTGCCTGGAGATGGAGGGCAACAAGACCGGCGCCCTGCTGGCCTGCGCCAGTTCCATCGGCGCCGTCCTCGGCGGGGCGGACCGGGGCACCGCCGACGCCCTGGAGAAGTACGGCTACCACCTCGGTCTGGCCTTCCAGGCCGTGGACGACCTGCTCGGCATCTGGGGCGACCCGGAGGCCACCGGCAAGCAGACCTGGAGCGACCTGCGCCAGCGCAAGAAGTCCCTGCCGGTGGTGGCCGCGCTCGCGGCGGGAGGTTCCGCCTCCGAGCGGCTCGGGGAGATCCTCGCGGCCGACGCCAAGAGCAGCGACTTCGAGACCTTCTCCGAGGGCGAGTTCGCGGCCCGCGCCGCCTTGATCGAGGAGGCGGGCGGCCGTGACTGGACCGCCGGTGAGGCACGTCGTCAGTACGCCGTCGCCCTGGACGCCCTGAACGTCGTGGACATGCCCGAGCAGGTGCGGGAGCGGTTCACGGCGCTCGCCGACTTCGTCGTCGTACGAAAGAGATGATCCCTATCGGTCGAATAGCCCTCGCGTAGTCGCCGGCCGGTGTGCGAGGAGAGAGCACCGGCCGACGGCGGACCCACAGCAGACGCAACGCCATGCACACTGCACGAAGGGGAAGCCATGACAGCGACGACCGACGGAAGCACCGGGGCCCTGCCGCCCCGCGCTGCCGCGGCCAGCGAAACCGACATCACCATCCCCGTGGCGGCCGGGGTACAAGAAGCCGCCACCCGCGCGATGCAACGCGCCACCGACTTCCTGCTCGCCGGGCAGGACGCCGAGGGCTGGTGGAAGGGCGACCTCGAGACGAACGTCACGATGGACGCCGAGGACCTGCTGCTCCGTCAGTTCCTGGGCATCCGCGACGAGGCCACGACCCGCGCCGCCGCGCTCTTCGTCCGCGGCGAGCAGCGCGAGGACGGCACGTGGGCCACCTTCTACGGCGGTCCGCCCGACCTCTCCGCCACCGTCGAGGCGTACGTCGCCCTGCGGCTGGCGGGCGACGCCCCCGAGGCGCCCCACATGCGCCGGGCCTCCGGGTGGATCCGCGAGCAGGGAGGCATCGCCGGCGCCCGGGTCTTCACCCGGATCTGGCTGGCCCTGTTCGGCTGGTGGAAGTGGGAGGACCTGCCCGAACTGCCGCCGGAACTCCTGTTCTTCCCCAAGTGGTTCCCGCTGAGCATCTACAACTTCGGCTGCTGGGCCCGGCAGACGATCGTGCCGCTCACCGTCGTGTCGGCGAAGCGCCCGGTGCGTCCGGCGCCCTTCCCGCTCGACGAACTGCACACCGACCCTGCGAACCCCGCTCCGGCCAGGCCCCTCGCCCCGGTGAACACCTGGGACGGGCTGTTCCAGCGGCTCGACAAGGTGGTGCGCGGCTACCGGTCGGTCGCGGTGCGCAGACTGCGCGGCGCGGCCCTGAACTCGGCCGCCCGCTGGATCATCGAGCGGCAGGAGAACGACGGCGCCTGGGGCGGCATCCAGCCGCCGGCCGTGTACTCGGTGATCGCCCTGCACCTGCTCGGCTACGACCTCCAGCACCCGGTGATGCGGGCGGGACTCGACTCGCTGGACCGCTACGCCGTGTGGCGCGAGGACGGCGCGCGGATGATCGAGGCCTGCCAGTCGCCGGTGTGGGACACCTGCCTGGCGACCATCGCGCTGGCCGACGCGGGCCTGCCCGCCGACCATCCGCAACTGGTCAAGGCGGCCGACTGGATGCTGGGCGAGCAGGTCGTGCGGCCGGGCGACTGGTCCGTGAGCAGGCCCCAACTGCCCCCGGGCGGATGGGCGTTCGAGTTCCACAACGACAACTATCCCGACATCGACGACACCGCGGAGGTCGTCCTCGCGCTGCGCCGGGTCAAGCACCACGACCCGGAGCGGATGGACCGGGCCATCGCGCGCGGGGTGCGCTGGAACCTCGGGATGCAGTCGAAGAACGGGGGCTGGGGCGCCTTCGACGTCGACAACACCAGCCCGTTCCCCAACCGGATGCCCTTCTGCGACTTCGGCGAGGTCATCGACCCGCCGTCCGCCGACGTCACGGCGCACGTCGTCGAGATGCTGGCCGTCGAGGGGCTCTCGCACGACCCGCGCACCCGCCGCGGCATCGAGTGGCTGCTGGCCGAACAGGAGCCGGACGGCTCGTGGTTCGGGCGCTGGGGCGTCAACTACGTCTACGGCACGGGCTCGGTGGTGCCCGCTCTCACCGCGGCGGGCCTGCCCGCCCAGCACCCCGCGATCCGACGGGCCGTCGCCTGGCTGGAGCGGGTGCAGAACGACGACGGCGGCTGGGGCGAGGACCTGCGCTCCTACCAGGACGCCGCCCGCTGGAGCGGCCGGGGCGCCTCGACGGCCTCGCAGACGGCCTGGGCGCTGATGGCGCTGCTGGCGGCCGGGGAGAGGGACTCCCAGGCCGTCGAGCGGGGTGTCGCCTGGCTGGCGCAGACCCAGCGGGAGGACGGCTCCTGGGACGAGCCCTACTTCACCGGCACCGGCTTCCCGTGGGACTTCTCGATCAACTACCACCTCTACCGGCAGGTCTTCCCGCTGACCGCGCTCGGCCGGTACGTCCACGGGGAGCCCTTCAGCGAGCAGCCCGCCACGCACGCGGTTCCCACCGAGGCCAAGGGGAGCTGATGAGCACGCAGTCCGTCCCGTCGCCGCTGCTGATCGCCTGCGCCCTCGGCATCGAGCACCTCGCCCTGCGCCTGGGCGAGCGCGGCGGAGCCGACGGGCCGGTCACCGTTCTGCGGACGGGCATGGGGCCGAAGGCGGCGGAGCGTTCCGTCACCCGGGTCCTGGCCGACCCGCTGTTCGCCGGGGCGGCCGTGCTGGCCACCGGGTTCTGCGCCGGGCTCGCCCCCGGCATGCACCCCGGCGACCTGGTCGTCGCGGAGGAGACCCGCGACCCGCGCGGCAGCGTTCCCTGCGTCGGCACCGAGCTGCTCGTCAAGGAACTCGCCCGCACCCTGCCCGGGCGCACCGTCCACACCGGCCCCCTCACCGGCTCCGACCACGTCGTTCGCGGTCATGAACGGGCCGATCTGCTCGCGACCGGCGCGATCGCCCTCGACATGGAGTCGGCGGCCACGCTGCTGAGCGCCGTGCGCGCGGAGTCGCGCCCGGTTGCGGCCGTCCGGGTGGTCGTGGACGCTCCTGAACATGAACTCGTCCGGATCGGCACGGTACGCGGTGGAATATCTGCCTTCCGCGTCCTTCGCTCGGTCCTGCCTGCTTTTTTCGAATGGCACCGTAATGTTCTGCTCCCCCGGAGGTGAGCCACATGGCCATGCCCCTGCGCCAGTCCATCAAGGTCGCTACATACCTGGCCGAACAGAAGCTCCGCAAGCGGGAGAAGTTTCCGCTCATCGTCGAGCTGGAACCCCTCTTCGCCTGCAACCTCAAGTGCGAGGGCTGCGGCAAGATCCAGCACCCGGCGGGAGTGCTCAAGCAGCGCATGCCGGTCGCCCAGGCCGTCGGCGCGGTGCTGGAGTCCGGTGCGCCGATGGTGTCCATCGCGGGCGGCGAGCCCCTGATGCACCCTCAGATCGACGAGATCGTGCGGCAGTTGGTGGCCAAGAGGAAGTACGTCTTCCTCTGCACCAACGCGATGCTGCTCCGTAAGAAGTTGGACAAGTTCACGCCCTCTCCCTACTTCGCCTTCGCCGTGCACATCGACGGGCTGCGCGAGCGGCACGACGAGTCGGTGGCCAAGGAGGGTGTGTTCGACGAGGCCGTGGCGGCCATGAAGGAGGCCAAGCGGCGCGGCTTCCGGGTGACCACCAACTCGACCTTCTTCAACACCGACACCCCGCAGACCATCATCGAGGTGCTCAACTACCTCAACGACGACCTCAAGGTCGACGAGATGATGATCTCGCCCGCCTACGCCTACGAGAAGGCGCCCGACCAGGAGCACTTCCTCGGCGTCGAGCAGACCCGGGAGCTGTTCAAGAAGGCCTTCTCGGGCGGCAACCGGCGCCGCTGGCGCCTCAACCACTCGCCCCTCTTCCTCGACTTCCTCGAGGGCAAGGCCGACTTCCCGTGCACGGCGTGGGCCATCCCCAACTACTCGCTGTTCGGCTGGCAGCGACCCTGCTACCTGATGAGCGACGGGTACGTGCCGACGTACCGCGAGCTGATCGAGGAGACGGACTGGGACAAGTACGGCCGGGGCAAGGACCCGCGCTGCGCCAACTGCATGGCGCACTGCGGCTACGAGCCCACCGCCGTCCTCGCCACCATGGGCTCCCTGAAGGAGTCCCTGCGCGCCCTGCGGGAGACCGTCAACGGAAACCGGGAGTGACGGCGTGACCGCCGTTTCCCTGGGCCTCCCCGGGATGCCGGTCCGGCCGGTGGCGTCGCGGCGCGAGTCGCGGCGGATCCAGGTCGGCTCCGTGGCGGTCGGGGGCGGGGCCCCGGTGTCGGTGCAGTCGATGACGACGACGCGTACCTCGGACATCGGTGCCACGCTCCAGCAGATCGCGGAGCTGACCGCGTCGGGCTGCCAGATCGTGCGGGTGGCCTGTCCCACGCAGGACGACGCGGACGCGCTGGCCACGATCGCCCGCAAGTCGCAGATCCCGGTGATCGCGGACATCCACTTCCAGCCGAAGTACGTGTTCGCCGCGATCGAGGCGGGCTGCGCGGCGGTCCGGGTGAACCCGGGCAACATCAAGCAGTTCGACGACAAGGTCAAGGAGATCGCGAAGGCGGCGAAGGAGCACGGGACCCCGATCCGTATCGGCGTCAACGCCGGGTCGCTGGACCGCCGTCTGCTGCAGAAGTACGGCAAGGCGACCCCGGAGGCCCTGGTGGAGTCGGCGCTGTGGGAGGCGTCGCTCTTCGAGGA